>JBAXVQ010000070.1:0-9357 GCA_037128935.1 bacterium
ATCTAAGGTCAAAAGGATCTGTGACCATTGCTGTACCAGTGTCAGTGAGTATTTCTCTTTCAACTGGAGGTTTGGTCATGTCATATGGACCGTAGACCATGGTGTCATATCCGTTTTTTGCGATATGAATATAGAGCTTGTCTTTTCCACCACATATCTGACATGTTGCAGAGAAATTGGCATTATCTCCGCTTCCTGGAACTCCCCAATCTTGGGTTTTCACAGTATTGCCAGAATCTCCTGCATAGGAATCAAAAAATATTTTATCTGGTAAATCGCCATATGTTGCCCACATATCTATATGTTCAATTTTATCCCCTGGTACTACCTGAATTGTTCCATACATGCTTCTAGGAAATGAGGATGTTGACTGCGCATGAACGCTATGAGATAAAACAACAAAAGCAACTATGCATACTAGAAAAATTGATGAGAAAATTGTAAATGCTATTTTTTTCATAACGTCACCTTGTAGTCGTCAAGGCATCCGTGCCAAAGATAAATTGGATAAGCACAAATGCGCATGTGATGATGATCAGCCCATATATAGCAAATTGAATTCTCTCTTTTGCTGCTGTAATAGCTTTTTCGTTTGCCCCTGCCATCATATACTGTATCCCACCGATCATGATCATCAGCACTGAAACAGAAGCCGAAAGCCCCGTTAGCCAGTCAACGATTGCATTGATATATGTTCCATAACCGGCTGAATTACCAAGATTGATAGTCCCAAAAATGCTATAGACGATCATATTCGGGGTGGGTGGCACGGCATTTCCACCATTGGCTTTTGCTATCTCGGTTTGGAGTGTGGCGGCAGTGGCTGTAGCTTGAGCAGCAACGGCAGTTTGGCTAGCTTTGGCCTCAGCAGTGGCTGTCTGAATATCCGGATCAAAAGCTTGGGTTGTACCTATTTCACTACTAAAGGAGAAAAACAGGATAAGCGATAGAGTAAAAAAAGCGTAAAAAAGTATAACTGGAAAAAAATCTTTATTTATTTTGTCTGACTTATTTCTCATAAATTTCATTTTTCTTTAGGGTTAAAGTAAATTTGATGGCTTTTTTTATTTCCATTGTATAGTAAGTAGCGATAAATCGGTAATGCCTCTTCTATATAACCATGATTTTGCTTTTTCAATGTTTTCATCACGGGGTGCCTGAGCAGTTATTATTATTGTCTGGCTCTCTTTATCAAGTGCGACAACAAAACCTTTCCCATAATAGTTACCATCTTGTTTAAGCTCAAGTAATAACTGCTTCACTTGTATTAACTGGTTTTTTTGCAGGGTATCATATTGCGATTGAGTCATCCCTTTTTCTTTTACGGTGCCAATGGGTTCTGGAGCAATCACCCATTGTATGGGTAGAATTTTTTGCCTTGCATCATTCACTCCTAGACTTTCAAGCCACTGGTTTGCTCTAAATTTTACTGCTTCGACTGGTTTTTTTAGAATGGTTATAACGAGAGTATTGTTTTTTTCTTCTACTATGAATTCACCTGAATAGTAAGGGAGTTGTTTGACCACAAAATCATATAGGGCTTTAGGGTTGTCGTTAGCATTTGCTTCTTTCGTCGCATACACTTCTGCATAAAAGTTATTTTCAAAAGTAGCAACTGCTGATGGATTATCGTAATTTACAGTAGGGGTTACAGTTGCTTTAGCAGGAGTTACGGATTGATTATTCCGGAAGAGAATAACTATAAAAATAACTACAACACCAAGGCCAACGAGGAGAAAATATAATTTAAAATTTTTCTTCATTGCGCTACTCCTGTGTAGCGAATAATTGCTGTAAGTTTGGTTTCCCAATCATTTAAGCTCGTTAGTTTGGTAATATCATTTCCATCGATAAATGTATCTTTATCTTTTGCGATACCTACATGCCCAGTAAATACTAGAATATCTCCAGGTTGTATTAGAGCTCTGCTTGCGCTGAGTATTGTCCAGCCTGGTTTATCTTTAATGAAATCTGGCTTAGTTGCCCACACACCAGCATCTCCGTAATTATCAGGCATTTTATCTTTTAACACTCGTTTATAAGCACCATAAACAAAACCAGTGCATTGAACATTATCTATCCCTCCTTCACCACAGATTTTATCAGACTTGATTTGGGCATCATATGGTGGGCAGGAGGTGTAGCAGTTATAGGTTTTATACTTTGGAACATTCCAGGCATCACAAAGATAAAGATCCGCACTCATTTTTTCTGCTTCAGCAACTATCTGTTGTCCAATCGCACTTCCTGATGCAGGAGGATTTTTCAGACGGATCGCGCATCTGAAATCAGATTTCCAGTTAGGTAGGATGACGTTTCCACCATTTGACTGGTAAGCGGTTTTGTCGTCAATAATCACAAAAACGTGATCCGAATTCCAAACCCCCCAGTCTCCTGGCTTAGCTTCATTTGCGTCTGTAATAAGAGTATAATTTCGATCTGCCTCAGGTCTTGATTGTGCCTTACTGCAAAAATTCGTATCTATTGCAACCCATCCTTGAGGAACATCGGCAAACCCGCCACTAGTTGAAAGATTTGGAAGTTGTAACGAGGCTTGCTCAAAGCTCCCGCCAATTGCACAGAGTGTGCTATCAACAGCAAAATCATTGCAACAAACATGTGACCAAGTATTTGCAGGCCATTTCCCATAGTAGCCTTTTGCGCAATTAGCAAACTTCGAATCTTTAATTTCAGGTTTGTAACATTTGATTGGGTAATTTCCTGAGCAACCACTGCAATCCTGATCAGTTAAATACTGAGCTAATTCGTTTGCTGTATCAAGAATGCCGGCACTTCCACCATTCGAGATGTCACATTTATTTTGCCCTGTGGCTTGTGCTCCAGATACATAGTCTCGAAAATTAAAGTCATTGGTGATTTCTTGGCCTAGTATATCAGAAAGCACTGAAGTTACAGTGCAATCAAAATCTGTTTTTTGTTTATTACAACTATTTGTTGATGGAGAACGATCGTGAGCGTAGTAAGGTTTACATTCTGCATACTCCTTTATTCCCCAATCCCCATTTCGCCAATCATAAAGTCCCTTCTTTTCAAGACAATTAAGATAAGAGAGTTCATATAAGTTTTTTTTGGCTTTTAAAGCTCCATTGAGAGACTCATCACACATTGCAGCAATGGACTCTCTCTTTGTGGAAAATTCTCGTCTTTGCCCTTGATCATCAATTCCTCTGTCAGTGTTTCCCACATCTCCACAATTATGTGGTGTTGAGTCTCCAGTATACGTACAAAACTGACTTTCGTATGCAGTCATAGCGAAAAGAACTGGTCCCGAGCAACCAGGAACATCCTCTCTCACAAAAAAATCATCCACAGTTGGAATTTCTTCACCGCGTGTTGTCATTCTGTCCTTATTTCTTGCAATTGCGCTATCCAGTTTTTCCTGCATTCTCTGTTTGATCTGATCCACTGAAGTTTTGTTTGGGTTTTGTTGCACGTCAAGAGCGTTGACGGTAACAGTACTTTTATTTCCAAGTGACGCACCAGTTATTCCAGTAATAGAACCTGTCTTATCTTTAATGGAGTCATTGATCACCCCGCTTACCGGTCCGACAGGAATTGTGTCATCATCAAGTAGCGCGAATTCGTACACGTGCGACTGATCGCAGCCGGTAACAAGGCATAACTCAGGAGAAAGTCCTGCAATACGAGGGACCTGTTCACCGTTCGGCCCTGTTGCAAAAAGGTTTCCTGAAGGACCAGTTTCCATTGGACGTGCTACAGCTGCTTTTTTTGTTACTACATTACGAATGAGTACTTTATGCTTTTGAGCTGTTGTCGCAGTCCAATTTTGCATTGCAAGGTAATACCGTTCGTCATTGGGCGCGTTAAGAAATCCGGCAGCACAGGTTCCAACTGGATACGAACAACAATCACCCTCTTCCGTGTTGCCAGCAAAAAAGCCATCATAACCATCAGGTTTTACTGGACACTTCCATGTAAAATCTTTGTCTTCACCATTTTGACAACGTGCATCCCATGCCAATCCAGTTTTTCTCGCTTCAGCAGGTGGATTAGTTTTTTCATAATGCTTTTGCGATCCTTCTTTCCAAAGTAACGATGCTTCTTCTTGAACGTTTGCACAATGTTGTTCCTCCCCTATCCCACCGTAGTTGAATGGAAGCGAAAAACCATCAGCAGTAGCAGAAACGAGACCTGCTTTCGAGATGTCGACGGGAGAATCTGAAAGACCTGGAGCGACACAGCGGTCTGGCGCTGTTTGATCTTGGGTAATGTCAATGTTGTCTGGAGTGTTCGACTGAATCCAGAGTAGGTTTCCAAGTTGTTCCTGTGTGAGAGTAGAAGTCTGAACCGTTGTAGTTGTTCCGTTTGTATCTAATCCAGTTAACGAAGAGTTGCCTGCTGGAGCTGGTGTTCCCCACTCATTTTCCGTGACCTGTCTTTCGTAGGTTTTGTCGTAAGGAGGTTGGGGCAGCGGCACTGATGCGGTTAGCAAGCCGTCAAGCATCCCTGTGTAACACCCACCACTAGCTTTTGCTTTGTTTCTTTCGAGTTCGAATTGCTCAGGAGGAACTGTGTTGAGATTTATTGCGTTTGCAGGATCATAAGGTGCTTCGTTGAGGCATTTCAAATCCCAGCCAACCATGGCATTTTGAAAATCATATGCTTTTCTGAAGCGGTAATCGATGTTTACTGGTTCGCCGTCTCCTTCAGCGAAAACTGATTTGACCAATGAGGCGTAGAAACTTTTCTTTCCCCCGTTGTTGCGCAACTCATCGACTTCTTCCATGTCTTTGTAGTAGGCAATAGTCTGTGCAGTTGTTGTTTTAACAGCTCCGAGGTTGGTATTTGTGGTGTCAGCAAGTGCTTGAGAAGCAAGAGAAAGTTTATCTACCTCGCAGCCTGGACCGCAACGTGCTAGAGCGGGTGGGAGTATATAGGGAAGAACAAATTCCATTAGTTTTTTTATAAGTGGTTCAAAGAGATTTTTCATCACGTTGTTCCATAAATCACCAATCACACCGGTTATTTTTTTTACCAAATCTCCTATAATCTCAAAAATCTTATTAATTGCATCTCCTACTTTTGAAATGGCATCACCGATTACCCCTTGAAAGGCTCCTGAGACTGCTGCAAGGGCTTCAAATAGCTTTGCAATAGGCATTTGCTTCATTAATTTAGTGGGCTGTAGTTCTTCAGGAATTTTATAGGTACAAGAGGTGTCACCGTTCATCATTTTGTAATAGCAGGAGCTGGTGATAGGAACATTTTCATCGAGAATTACCTCTTCTTGTGCAGTCGTTTCCGTTTGGCCGTATGCTGCAGAAATAATCCCACTGTCAGTAAGGCTTTCTCCTTTCCACTTTAATGGGTTAAACCAAGAGCGAAGTGCTCCAGAGGCCATATCACTACACCAACCGGTCTGACAGACTCCAACGGCACTTCGAAGTTGTGTCAGTTGGGCTATTCCTTCGGCTTTGAATTTCCCCATGGACATAGTTTCATCCATACTTACGCCGCCAATACTATGGATAAGCGAAAATATTTGTACAGCAGCTACAAGGAGCATAATCACCGCTGTAACCGGGGTTGCCCAAGCAGGATTGATAACGCTGACAAGCCATTTGAGAACAGATTCGATGAGAAACATTGTCAAAGAGCCTTGTGGATCGACAACTGTCATCAGAATATTGCCACCAATGAACAGTTTTCCCAACACTTTTGCATTACGAAATTCTTCAACGGTGTTCTGAAAATATTTCTGTGCCATTCTGCCAAGTTTGGAAAATTGTTTGATCATCTTGGCTTTTGATGCAACGGCCTCTGCAGTAGCCGTACCTTCTCTAACCACAGCTTCAATTTCTTGAGGATTAGCTTTACTGGTTCCCACGTCTCCAGAGCCGACCTTATTTCCTGCGTCTGTAATGGCTTCTTCTGTACCTTTAATGGCGAGCATCGTGCCTGCTCCCATAGAGGCAATATCTTTTTCTGTTTTTACTATGCCCAGTAATTTCTGCCAGGCTTCTTTTATGCTGCCCCAGCGTTTTTGTTCTAGTTGTACACTTTTTTCGAAATCTCGGACAATATCTTCAAAACCTTTTACACCTTTGAGATCACCAATAGTTGCTTCAAAGGAGGTGGTTGTTTTTGCGACCCTTTCCGTTAGGGATCCGAGTGCACTGTTGGATTCCTGAACACTGTCGGCAACAACGGCAAGTTGCTTTTCGGCATCAGCAGCCTGCCTAGCGACATCAATATTTGCGAGAAGCTCTTCAACTTTGGGTTGTTTTGCGAAGTCTGCTTTGAGTTTTGTGATTTCATCTTCGGTGTTTTGTAACTCGGTCCCAATAGATTTTTCTTGTTCTGGATATTGTTTGACCCGCTCTTTGAGTTGTGCGTGCCTTGTTTCTAAAAAGGTTATGGTTTCATTGATTGCTGCCTGCTTGCTGGTCATATATCTGGCATAGCTAAATGCCCGATCCATCTGTTTCCATTGCTCTGCTACTGTTGCTACTGACTTAATACCAAGCTGCTCGAGCCGCCCCATGTCGTCAACCACTGATGTCATGATATTTCTAACCAGCTGGTAATCTTCATCCAATGTCGCCCTTAGGGATTTCAGCTGGAGGTTGACTTCTCTTATGGTATCCGCATTTCCTGCAACATTCGCAGCAGTTGCTGATTTTTCCAGCTCACTCAATACTTTTGATCTGTCTAGCATTTCTTGCTGCACAAGTGCCAGTTGAGCATGCTTGGTTTCGGCGTTGGCAATGCTTGCGGCTGCTTGAGATTGACGACTTTGAGGAAGTGACGCGGCTTCAGACTTAGCTTTCCCTATCCACATAGCGCATTGGCTGCTGCAGGAATCAATAATTTTCAAATTAGTTGCTAAAAACTGCCTAAGCTCTATTGCTTGTGTTTCTAGGTTGCGAATCAACCGTTCTGCCTGTTTGGTTTCCATCTGGTTTTTCCAGGAGATACCCAGATTCTCGACGGAAAATTTGTTTGCATTTCGATAGAGGTTCTTTAATCCACCATCCTCTGCTTTGAGGATATCGAGAAAGTCGGATGCCGCTAGTTCTTTGACAAAGTTTTCACCAGTCAGTATTTCTTTCCCATCCATTGTCACGCCCTTCAACTTTGCCGTGCCACCAGCCTCATCAAATGCCAATGTGAATTTGCTCTTTTTGTTTTTTCCCTGAAGTCGCTCGAGCCAGCTTTGATTTTTTTCTGCTTCAAGTTGGGCTTTAATAACGTCATCGTGTACAGCTTGGACCGATTCACCGTTTTTTATTCTTTGTAAATGCTCGTCTTTGAACCCTGCATTTTTGAGAATTTTCTTTACGAGAGGGTTTTCTACGTCTTTGAAATCCAAATGTTCTATCACCGCACCAGCGCGTGTTCGTACAGCGTGGTTCAATACTGGTTGCACAATTTTCTCTTCCCAGTTCCTCATAAGTAATGAGGTAATATCGCTGTTACCTGGTGAGGAGCATGAAGGGAATACGTAAGAAACTATGAGAGAAAAGAGAACTAGGAAGGTTACTATTTTTCCAGCTTTGCCTGAGACAACTTTGCCACCGGCTGCGGCTGTAGTTTGGAGTAATTTCTTTCCAAGCCTCTTTATTGGATCTTCATCTCGATCTGGTGAATTACCAGAACCAGCACCTTCAGGTGTATTTTCTGGGGATAAACCTTCTTCCGGGTTAGAGAATTCTTCGTCCATAGTTTGCGGAGGATTTTGCTGTTAGTAAGAAGGTCTTATTGTTTGTTTTTTCTAAGAGTAGTTTCTCTCTAATTTAAACAGATTTTTTGGTATTGGGCTATCCTATTAATGAATAGAAATCTCGTTTAACAACTCTGCAGAAGCTACTACAATCTGTTTACCTATTTTCCTGTAGTTTGTCAAGCACTCCTACTCCAACATCTCCCCAATCTTCTTAATAATCTGTTCCGGTGAGTAGCTTTGTGGTTGGGTTGAGTTTTGCAGAGCGGTGCGGGGTTCGAGGATTGAGCCGCTACGATATTGTTCTTCAACTCGCTTGATGACTAAATCTTCGGTCTGTTGTAGAGAAAACCCTGTCAGTCGACAGCCAGCCGCGCGGGGATGTCCGCCGCCACCGAATGATTCTGCTAGTTTGGCGGCGTTGACACCGTCAGTGGTGCGGATGCTGATGCGAATTTCGTCTACTTGTTCGTAAAAGAGAAGGATCACTTCGGCTTTTGGGGTGGCGAGCATGAGTTCGTCGAGGACGGCTTCGGCCTCAGGAAGGTTTCCATTGCTGCGCTGGAGATCTTCTTTTGTAACGGTGGACCAGATGATTTTTTCATCTGCGGTGTTCTTGATCTTGGCTAGAATATAGCCCCAAAGTTTGAGGGTGGTATATTTCTTCATTCGATAAATCTGCTCGATGATTTCCTGGTGTTGGGCACCAACTTCGAGCAATTTGCTGGCGATAAGGAAGGCTTCTGGAGTTGTGGAAGAGTGTTGAAAATTGCCTGTATCGGTGATCAGTCCGGTAAGTAAAGCGGTGGCGATGGTCGCATCAAGAGGAATTTGCATGGAAAGAAGGAGCTGGTAGATAAGTTGCGCGGTGGCGGCGGCTTTGGTGTCTACAAAATTGATGGAGCCAAAATTGGTGTTGTCCTGATGGTGGTCGATATTGATGACGGGAATACTTTCAAAAAGATCTTTTTCGTCACCGTAGATGTTTCCTAGTCTGGAAAGCTCGCCGCAGTCGAGAACGATTACGAGGTCTGTTGCAGGTTTTCCGTAGTGGTGACTAAGCTCGGACACTTGAAATTTACCAGAAACCGGAGTGACGTAGAGTTCGAGGCGATTGCCATTTTCTTTGTAGCTGACTTTGTCGACATGGATTCTTGAGGTGTCTACGGTAAGTACAAGATCGCGGGAACCAAATTCTTGAGTAAAAAGCTGTAGATTCGGTAGGAATGAAAATCCTTCTGGAACTGGTGATGGGCAGACAACAGTTAGCGATTTTTCGGGGTAAAGCTTCTGTAGACCAAGTGCCAACGCAAGCGTGCTGCCAAGCGCGTCTCCATCTGGATTGGCGTGCGTGGCAATAACAATGCGTTTGCTATTCTGTATGGTTTCCCTGATTGCCGTGAGTGTTTCCTTCATACAAATCCCTGTAGTTAGTGAGATCCTGAATCCGATTCAAGACTGATGTTCTTTGGTACCAAAGACCTTTTGGGGTTTCTGGTGTTGAACCTGCACTTTGGGTATTTGGGATTTGTTTTGGAATTGGGTTTTTTGTTTTGAGGGGTAAGAGTACTACGCTGGAAATAAAATGTCAAGTGTTCGATGTGTGTCACGTCAAATGCGACATAGAACGTTTATTTATAAATTCTTGAGGT
>JBAXVQ010000071.1:0-9266 GCA_037128935.1 bacterium
CTTTGGTGGTTTTCGCCTGCATGTCGAGTTACTTTTTTTTCTTGATAAAAAAAAGTAACCAAAAAAAATCAAGTCGAAATAATCCCCGCGCTGAGGGTTACGACGTATTTCGACGGGCATCAGAGGGCGTGGGGAGAGGTTGGGCTTGTACCCGTGAGGCTGTAACCGAGAGATGAGGTGGGGTGGAGAGATTTCGCGGGCGATTGGTGGAGGTGTTGACCGTTCGTTGGTGGAAGAAAATGCGGGTGCCTGACGGATGTCTGGGGTGCCTGCGGGTGCTTTTTTTATGCCTGACGGATGTCTGGGATGCCTAGCGAATGTTTTTTATAACAAATCTAGTATGCGACTATGAGGAGTTTCATTTCTGACATTTCGTGCATGGCGTATTTTACGCCTTCGCGGCCGAAGCCGGAGTTTTTTACGCCGCCGTAGGGCATGTGGTCGATGCGCCAGGTGGAGACGTCGTTGATGACGAGGCCGCCGGCTTCGATTTCTTGGTAGGCTTTGTGGATGAGGTTGATGTTGTTGGTGAAGAGTCCTGCTTGGAGGCCGAAGTCGGAGTTATTGGCTTCGGCGAGGACAGTGTCAAAGTTTTCGTAGGGGGTGACGGTGATGACGGGGCCGAAGACTTCCATGCAGTTGACTTTCATGTCGTGGTTGGTGTCGGTGAGGACTGTGGGACTGATGACATTTCCTTCGCGGGTGCCGCCGGTGAGGAGTTTGCCACCGCCAGCGAGTGCTTCCTGAATCCAATCCATGATGCGATCGGCTTCTTTGGTGTTGATGAGTGGGCCGACGGAGTTTTTTTCGTCAGCGGGGTTGCCGTAGCCGATGGCTTCGACTTTTGATTTGAGGAGGGGGAGAAATTCGTCGTATCGGGTTTGGTGTACATAGATTCTTTGGGCGGAGATGCAGGATTGGCCGGCGTTGGTGAAGCCTCCTGAGGCGATGGCTTTGGCGGCTTTTTCTAGATCGGCGTCAGAGTGGACGATGATGGGGGCGTTGCCGCCGAGTTCGAGGGTGACCCGTTTGGTTTTTGCACGGCCTTTGATTTCCCAGCCGACTTTTGGAGAGCCGGTGAAGGAGATCATTTTTACTCGTTCGTCGTCGACGAAGAGGTCGGCAGCGGCATAGTCAGAGGGGAGGACGTTTAATCCACCTGCGGGAAGGCCGGAGGCTTCGTAGGCTTTTGCAACGTGCATAGCAGAGAATGGGGTTTGTCTGGCGGGGCGCAGAACTACAACGTTGCGGCTGGCAAGAGCGGGGACAACTTTGTGGGATACGAGGTTGAGGGGGAAGTTGAATGGGGAAATTGAGCCGATGATACCGATGGGAAAATATTCTACGAGTCCGGTTCTTCCTTCACCCCATGGTTTGCGGTCTAGGGGGATGCTTTCCCCGTACTGGCGTTTGGATTCTTCTACGCCTTCTTGAAAGGTGTGGAGAGAGCGTTGTACTTCGGATCGTGCAAGGGTAATGGGTTTTCCCGCTTCTGCGCTGAGATCCAGGGCTATTTCTTCGAGGTTTGCTTCAAGATAGTCATGCATTTTTTGCAAGCCTTCGGCGACTTTGTGGACGGGGAGTTTGCGCATGATTTCAAAGGCTTTGGCTGCGGCATCGATGGCTTTTTTCATGGTTGGGGCATCAGCGAAGCCAACGTTGCCTATGAGGCGGTTGTCGTAGGGGCTTTTTACTTCGATAGTGGATGGGGCGTCGACCCATTGGTTATTGATGAAGAGTTTAGTGAATTCGGGTTTCATGGGATGTTGTCCTTGTTAAGGAATGGTTCTTTTGAATATTGCTATGACTTAATTGATGTTAAAACTCACACGACAACCCCTGTAACTCTTTCGTCATCACTTCCACATTATCTTTGTAATCCACTGGCACATCGATCACATGAACGCCTTTTGCGTTGATGCATTGTTGGAGGAGGGAGATGAAGTCCTCGGTTTTTTCTAGACGGTAGCCTTTGGCACCGTAGGATTCGGCGTATTTTACGAAGTCGGGGTTGTTGAATTCGAGTCCAAAGTTGGGGAGTTCTTGGCCAGCTTGTTTCCATTTGATCATGCCGAAGCCATTGTCGTTGAGGATGATAACCACGATGTCGATTCCCAGTCTGACGGCTGTTTCGAGCTCTTGTGAATTCATCATGAATCCGCCGTCGCCGGCAAGGGCAATCACTTTGCGGTCTGGGTAGACGAGTTTTGCAGCTATACCAGCGGGAAGACCGGCTCCCATGGTGGCGAGGGCGTTGTCGAGGAGCACCGTGTTTGGTTTGTATGCTGGGTAATTTCTTGCAACCCAGAGTTTATACATACCGTTGTCGAGGGAGAGGATGCTGTCTTCTGGCAGGGCTTTTCTTAAATTGCTGACAAAACGGGCGGGGTTGATTGGAAAGGTGTTGTCTTCGTCTTTACGGTGAATATTGTTGTGGAGTGCTGTTTGCACTTTTTTAAAATAGCTAAAATCCCAACTCGGTGACGGGATGATTTGTTCAGTGAGTGCCCAAGCGGTGTGAGCGATATCGCCAACGACTTCGAGTGTGGGGAAATAGACATCGTCAATTTTGGCGGGGTAGAAGTTTACGTGAATGACTTGTTTTGCGCTGTGACCTAGGAGTGATGGGGGTTTTTCATAGACATCGTGGCCAATAACGATAACTAGATCGGCTTTGTCTACAGCGCAGTGAACGTAGTCGTTTTGGCTGAGGGCTGCTGTGCCGATGTATGCTTCACTTCTTTCATCGATAACGCCTTTGCCCATTTGGGTGGTGATAAAGGGGATCTGGGTTTTTTCAATAAATTCACCAAGACGAATATGCACCAGTTTGCGGTTGGCTCCAGCTGCTACAAGGATTAGTGGGTGCTTTGCGTTCTGGATCATTTCCACTGCTTGGTCGATTGCTTTGGGGTCTGGTCCTGGGCGGCGTGCTTTGATTCTTTCCAATGGGGGAGCTTGAACTTCTTCGATAGCGATGTCTTCTGGTAGTTCAAGGTGGACTGATCCTGGACGTTCATCTTCGGCGGTTTTGAAGGCGTTGCGGATGAGTGAGGGGATTTTTTCTCCGCTGCGGATTTGTTCTGCAAATTTGGTGATGGGGCGCATGGTTTCTACAACGTCGATGATTTGGAATTGTCCCTGTTTGCTTTTTTTGATGGGTTTTTGGCCCGTGATGGCGACTAAGGGCATTCCACCGAGCTGGGCGTAGGCAATACCGGTGACGAGATTTGTGGCTCCTGGGCCGAGGGTGGAGAGGGCTACGCCGGCTTTTCCAGTTAGTCGGCCTAGTGTTGCGGCCATGAAGGCTGCGGATTGTTCGTGACGGGTGAGAATTAGTTTTATAGATGATGTGCGAAGGGATTCGAGGAAGTCGATATTTTCTTCGCCGGGGATTCCGAAAATATATTCGACGCCTTCGGCTTCTAGGCATTTTACGAAAAGGTCTGATGCTTTCATTTTATGGTGCCTCGGTTGCTTGGGTTCTTGGTAGGTACATTGTACAGGGGGTGGAGGAGATTTTTCCAGCGGGGGCTTTTTGTTTTTATTCGTAGAGACAATGGCATGCCTTGTCTCGGGAGGTGTGGTTTTTAGAATGCTGCTGTTTGCGGTCTTTATGCCATAGGTTGGAGTTCTTGCATCGTGTTCATCCTACTTTTTGGTCTTGGCAAAAAGTAGCAAAAACCGCGTTACTTTTATAATCTCAGGAAGTGGTGGGTGTCGAAGAGTATAAAAGTAACCAAAAGTCATCAGAGAGCGTGGGGTGGTTGGAGACATCGGGCGTTGTGTTGCAGAATAACTTCCCTGATATGGGTTGGCTTCGCTCGGGATTGTTTTTATTTTCCTGCGTATGCTTTTGGGATGCGCTGAGGTTTATTTTTATTGGCTGCTTTCGCTTTTTTTGTTTCTTGTTTGTGGCATTGTATAGTGTTATTAGGCAATGTGTTGGGGGTGTTGTGTTTTTATCTGAACCTTCGGTGGTGTATAAATACTCTTTTCTTGCGGCTGTTGAGGAGTTTCAGGGTGAGGAACGGACTTTGGATTTTATTACTGAGGGATTAGAGGATAATTTTGAGGCTTTTGTGCTTGGAATGTGTGAACGTGCAGAGGGAAAACATTTGCCGCCAGGGTATGTTCCGGAGAGTGTGTTTTGGTTGATTGATAATGATGTTTTTATTGGTCGGGTGTCGATACGGCATGAGTTGTCTGATTTTCTGTACTGGGAGGGTGGGCATATTGGGTATGCGATTCGTCCTTCGGCGCGGTTGAAGGGATATGGAAAGAAAATCTTAGAATTAGCCCTTCCTGAGGCTAAAAAACTTGGTATTTTGAAAGTTTTGGTTACCTGCGATGATGATAATGTGGGTTCTCGGAAGATTATTGAAGCTAATGGTGGGGTTTTTGAGAATGCTGTTCCGAGTTCATCACGGCCAGTGAATAAATTGCGGTATTGGATTACACTGGGGTAGTGTCAGGGGGATTTTCTTAGGATTATTTTTTTAGGAGAATTACGTATGGATACTGTTGAAAATGTTATTATCATTGGTTCGGGGCCAGCGGGGTATACTGCGGCTTTGTATACGTCCAGAGCTTTGTTGCAACCTTTGTTGTTTGCTGGAAATGAGCCAGGTGGACAGTTGACGTTGACTACTGAGATTGAGAATTTTCCTGGTTTTCCAGAGGGGATTCAGGGGCCTGATTTGATGGAAGCGATGAAAAAGCAGGTTGAACGTTTTGGAACAAGGATTGTGCAAGCAATGGTTACCTCTGTTGATCTTTCGAAGCAGCCGTACAAAGTTATTGCGGGTGGGAAAGAGTATTTTACAAAAACACTGGTTATTGCCAGTGGGGCTTCTGCGAACTGGTTAAACTTACCTTCTGAGCAGGAATATCGTGGGCGGGGTGTTTCGAGTTGCGCTACCTGCGATGCTTTCTTTTTTCGAGGGAAAAAATTGTTTGTTGTTGGGGGTGGGAATTCAGCGTTGCAGGAGGCTCTTTTCCTTACAAACTTCGCTTCGCACATAACGATTGTCCATCGTCGGGATGCTTTCCGTGGTGAGAAGACTTTGCAGGAAAAGATATTTTCTCATGAAAAGATCTCGGTGATCTGGAACAGTGAGGTGCAGGAAGTGTTTGGTGATGGGAAGAAGGTGACAGGCATACGTATTTTGCATAAAGATTTGGAAATTTCAAAAGAGTATGAAACTGATGGTCTTTTTGTGTTTATCGGGCATACGCCGAATACAGGTTTGTTTAAAGATGTGTTGCCGGTTGATAGTGTTGGGTATATTCAGGCAACAGATGAGGTTAAGACACCTTTGGCAGGTGTCTTTGTTGCTGGTGATGTTGCGGACAACAGGTATCGTCAGGCAATCACGGCTGCGGGGATGGGGTGCAAAGCGGCTCTGGAAGTCGAGCATTTTTTACAGAAATAATTTTTTTACGCAGTTTTTGCTTGAGGATCAGTATTTAATAGCGTGAGTAGGTGATGAATATGATCAGGTTCTGGTGTTTCTGGGATGGTGTATGCTGCTATTTTGAGTTCGTGCCATGAGAGTGATTTTTCGAGTTTTTGTTTGTATACCGGACTTTTTTCCAATCCATCTTCTATTGCCGCGCCGAGGTTGTCATAAAACCTTTTTTCAGTTGGGTCAGCTGTCCGTTGTTTTAATGCTATTTGGATCCAAAGACCAAGGATGAGGTCTTGTAAGGCTTTATTTGATTCTGTTAGTCGTGATGCGAGTGTTTGGGCGGTATAAAAAGCTCGAGGAGTGAATTCATTGTTGTGCAGTATTTGCATGAGTTCGGTGTAGAGTATTTCGCTCGTGCGGTGTTGCATATTTGGATCTCTTGTATTGCTTGTTGAGTCGATTCGTATTGTTCTTGAAAGATGGAGATGTTTTTTTTCATATTGTTGCCGATGGTATGTTGAGTTTTGTTGTGTTTGGAAGGAACTGTGCTGAGACATGCCTGCACTCCTTTTGTTATTTTTCTTCATCTTTGTTACTGTTTCCGACTTTTTGGGAGCAATCCTTTCTCCGGATTTAGTTATTATTGTTTTGTTGGTGAATTTTGTTCTTGTTAAGATGCCTTGCGTTGCTTTTTCTCAGTTGTGTATATCTTTGTGCTTTCTGTAATTCACAACTTTACATAGTAAGTGACACAATGGGTTGAGTAGTATTACAAAAGTTTTATTGGTGGCTTTGTAGCCGTTTTCTATTGTATTCTTCAGGTATAATCGCTTTGTAAAAAGGAATACTTGCATGTCTTCAAAGTCTGTTACTACAACGTTGGAAAATCTCTCTCGTCACGGTTTTGCAGTTTTTTTTGTTGAGACAAGGGAGGAAGCTTTGGTTAAAGCCAAGGAATTCATTCCTCTGCACTCTAGTGTTGGGTTAGGTGGATCGGAGTCGGTGAAGCAGGTTGGGTTGCTGGAGTATGTGTTGGGACGGGATGATTTGGTGGTATTTAATCAGTACGAGGATGGGATTAGTTTGGAGGAGAATATGGAGAGGCGGAGAAAGGGGTTGCTTTCGGATGTGTATCTTACGAGTACAAATGCGATCACGGAGGATGGATATTTGGTGAATGTTGATGGATCGGGAAATCGGTTGGCGGCTTTTGCGTATGGGCCAAAGCGAGTTTTGGTTATTGCTGGGGTTAACAAGATTGTTCCTACTGTTGAGGCTGGTTTTCGCAGGATTGAGGAAATTGCTGCGCCGCTGAATGTTGAGCGGCTGAATAAGCGTGCGGCGACTTTTGGGAAGGAGCAGAAGTATACGATTGATACTGTGAACAATCAGTTTTTGTATACGAAGCGGTCGGAGAAGAGGAGGATTGTGGTGGTGTTGGTGGGGGAGGAGTTGGGGTATTAACGTTTAGGTCTTGAAATACCGATGGATGTTGTTGTGGAATACTGACCTAGTGCGGGTTTAAAATCGTTGCTAGTGAATGTTGGAAGGTTATCACCGATAGTTTGACTAAAACCACTTCCAGTATAAGTTGCACAGTGAATAGTTTGATAGCCAGGCCCAAGAAGGAATAAGTGATCACCTGGTAGAAGAGTTGGAAGCAAATCTTTATTAAAACGGGCAAGTTTTTCTTCTAAGTTATTTGTTGATGCAAGATTAAAAGGTCCGATTCTTTCATAATTTGCCCCAAGCAGTACATCAATAGCTTGCGTTCCAGTTAGTGAATCGGAATTTATTCCATCTCTTCTAACGCAACCTGCATAGCAACCCTGCCCAGTGTTTCCATTTCTTGAATGTTCTATCAATTGTATGTTTGAGTCGGGATATTTTTTTTGAAGTTCTGTGAGAATTGCCTGATCAAATTGATTAAGATCAACTTCTTTTCCAAATCTCACTACTTTTTGAGATTCGTTGGATGGTTGAGGGAGGTCAAGTGTGATTCCTGCAGCTGTTGGTGAAGCAGCTTTTTCTTGTAATAGGGAGGTTGTAGTGGGAGTAGGGGGGGTGCATTTTTCCACGCGACCTTCGTTAATGCATTCTCCTGGTTTTACTTGTGGTTGAGCCTGCCCGGCGCAAGCGGTTAGTGCCATTAACGCTTCTCCTGCAGTGATAGTAAAAGCTACTCCTCTTTGGTGCCGATTTAAAATGCGTCGTTGGTATATTGCGTCAGCTGCTAGTGCAAAAGGTGCTGTGACTATAACAGCTGATAGAATTGTTGTATCTAAAGCTACTGTGCCTAATCCTTTGACAAATTGCATTTCTCTTAAGCGCTGATCATATTCGATAAGATCTCTATTCCCTGATGATTTAATTAATGCTTCGGTTTTCGATGAAAAGCTTTTAGCGACATTGTCGAGAAATTTTGATAGTTTTAAACTTGCAGGGTTTCTAGCTTCAAACCTTTCAATTCCCAATCTCATGAGCATTACATTCTCCTAATGGTTAATATGTATACTAGGATTCAATTTATGAGGTGTTCAAGTTGTAGCTATTTGTCACTGAAGCGGGGGTGTATTTATTAATAGTAGTTTGAGCATGTGATCGATAAAGTGAGTCATCAGTTTTAGTGTGTGAATAGGTTAGAGAAAAGGGCGAATTGTAGTTGTTCTGATAGTATTATTGTTCAGGAAGTGTATTCACTAATTCACTAGCTGCATTCAGATTAGGTGGTTTTGGGACGATACCGTTATTGAATAATTGTATAATTCCCCTCATCGTTGTTTTCGTAATTTTGTCTCCACCTTTGAACTGTGGGACATCAGGGAATGGTAGATTTAATGCTTTTCGTTCTTCCACAGAGAGGGCAAACGACGCTACTCCATCTCCCACACGTTTTGCTAGTTCCGGATCACTTTTTACTAACTCAGGCAGTTGTTCCATAACTGCTTGAACTCCAATGAGATTTCCTGCAATTTCTTTTTTTGCCAAAGCTTTTAGCTCTTCAATACTACGAATTTTTCCATCATTTCTTACGTATGAAATACCGACATTTTGGGTGGTAGCAGAATTGTCGACGGTTATTATGTCCGCATAGGAAGGTTGTCCTGCTCTTGTATTAAGTTCCCATCTTCCATTCCAGGTGTAGCGAGAATTAGTTAGTAAGGGTTTTATGTCTGTTTCGATATAGGCGGTTAGTGTTGTGATCGCTTCTGCTCGTTGTGTGCTAAATTGGTTATACTCTTCAGTGCTCCCGTAGGATTCCACGGTGGTTGGGTCGAGTAAAACGTAAGCATACTGCTCACTTGGGTTTCGGGCTTTTACTTTTCCGTAGAGTTTGCCGTCTTGTAAGCGTCTTGTTTCAGTTATCATGACGTAAGCTTGTCCAGAACGGGGGATTCCTACTATTCTCCCGTCTGCACTTCGTGCATTTTCCATTGATAGATGTTGTTCTCCCAATGTTTCTTTAACAAAAGCTGCATTATCTTTTACTGCTGCCTAGGCTATAGTGCCTTCTAGTTCTACGGAGGAAAACTGATGATTTTCTGCAGGAAAGAAAAAGCGTTTATTAGTAGGGAGTTGTTGTCCAATAGTGTCGATCTGTTGTCGTGGTGATTTTTCTGCTTCACCGCAAGCGCTAAGACTGACTACAACGGAAGCTGTAGCTTCTGTAGCAAAAATTGCTAAGGCAATCCCGTGCTGATATTTATTAAGTAAACGTTTTTTTGCTACTGCTTCTGCACCTAGAGCGAAAGGAGCAGTTATGATGATTCCTGATATAAGAAGTAGGTCACTGGTAACTTTTGCTAGGTAGTGTTAACATAAAAATTTCGATATAATTAGGATCGTAATAAATAC
>JBAXVQ010000072.1:0-8983 GCA_037128935.1 bacterium
TGATAGTACGTTGTTGGAGATTGCGAATCTGAACATCGGGTTGTATTCGGTGGCGACGATTGGGGCGGAGAAAATTCGGTTGTTTGAGAGCATTTCCCGTTACATCATCGAGAGTAATCAGAAGGATGAGTTCTGTCGGGCGATTATTAATAAGTTGGTGGCGTTTAGTTTTGAGCCGGTGTTTGGGGAGAAGTATGATTTCTTTTCGACGATTTTTGAGTATTTGATCAAGGATTACAACAAGGATAGTGGGCAGTATGCCGAGTATTATACGCCGCGTGCTGTTGCGAAGATCATGGCGCAGATTATCGCGCCGGATCCGATGAAGAGTGTGACGCTGTACGATCCGGCTGCGGGTTCGGGGAGTTTGTTGTTGTCGTTGGCGCATCAGATCGGGGAGGATCGGTGTACGTTGTTTTCGCAGGATATTTCGCAGAAGTCTTCGGAGTTTCTGCGGTTGAATCTTATTCTGAACAATCTGGTGCATTCGCTGCACAATGTGATCAAGGGAAACACGTTGACGAGGCCGTTTCATGTCAACGAGGAGAAGAACGATCTGCGGAAGTTTGATTTTGTGGTGTCGAATCCGCCGTTTAAGACGGATTTTAGTGATGATCGTGAGTTGTTGGCGGGTCCGAATTATAGCGCGCGTTTTTTTGCTGGTGTGCCGAATGTGCCGAAGAAGGATAAGGAGAAGATGGCGATTTACCTGTTGTTTATCCAGCATATTATGTATTCGCTTTCTCCTTCGACAGGCTCAGGGACTGGGGGCAAAGCCGCTATTGTGGTGCCGACTGGCTTTCTGACGGCGCAGAGTGGGATTGAGCGGAAGATCAGGGAGCGGCTGGTGGAAGAGAAAATGCTGCGGGGCGTGGTGTCGATGCCGAGTAATATCTTCGCGACGACGGGTACGAATGTGTCTATTTTGTTTTTGGATAAGGCAAATACGAAGGGCGATATCGTGCTGATGGATGCGTCGAAGCTGGGGACGACGGTGAAGGAGGGTAAGAATCAGAAGACGGTGCTGTCGGCTGATGAGGAGCAGGTGATCGTCTCGACGTTTACGGCGGGCGAGGCGAAGGAGGATTTCTCTGTGGTGGTTTCGTACGATCAGATCAGGGAAAAGAACTATTCGTTTAGTGCGGGTCAATATTTCGAGGTGAGGATCGAGTATACGGATCTGACGCCGGAGGAGTTTGGGGTGAAGATGGACGGGTTTAAGAAGAGTCTTGATGCGCTGTTTGCGGAGAGTAGGGAGTTGGAGGGGGAAATTAGGGAGCGGTTGGCGGGGGTGAAGTATGAAGCATAAACGATTGACTGTGAAACAGGAACTTAACGAGTTTTTACTTTATACTTCGCCGAATGGAGAGGTGAAGGTTGAGGTTTTGTTTAGTGATGAAATGATTTGGGCAACGCAAAAAAAGATGGCAGAGCTATTTGCTGTAGAGGTGAATACGGTAAATTACCACCTCAAAGAGATATTTGCTTCTGGCGAACTTGATCAGGGCTCAACTATTCGAAAATTTCGAATAGTTCAAAATGAGGGTGGAAGGCAGGTTTCGAGAGATTTGGAGTTTTATACTCTTGATGCAATTATTTCTGTAGGCTATCGGGTGAGCTCTTCACGGGCTACGCAGTTTAGAGTATGGGCAACCCAGAGATTGAGAGAGTACATCGTCAAGGGTTTTACGATGGATGATGAGCGGATGAAAAATGGTCGCTTCTTTGGAAAGGACTATTTTAGAGAGTTACTGGAACGAGTCAGATCAATCCGAGCAAGCGAACGGAGAATGTATTTGCAGATCACTGATATTTTTCAAGAGTGTAGTATTGATTATGATCCAGAGTCACAGACGACTAAGGATTTTTTTGCGACGGTTCAGAATAAGTTTCACTTTGCTATTTCTGGAAAAACAGCTGCCGAAATTGTGTATGAAAAAGCTGATAAGTCAAGGAGGAATATGGGGTTGCAAACCTGGAAGCACTCTCCAAATGGACGAATTTTACAATCAGATGTAACCATAGCCAAAAATTACCTTTCTGAAAACGAGATCAAAAAGCTGGAGCGAACGGTTTCTGGATTTTTTGATTATATTGAGAACGTGATTGAACATCATACTCCGTTCACTATGGAACAGTTTGCGAGCAGTGTAGTAAAGTTTCTTGAGTTTAATTCTTATAAAATTCTGGATGCCAAAGGAGCCGTTTCAGCAGATCAGGCAAGACAAAAAGCTCTTGATGAATACAAGAAGTTTAATATACAACAACATATAGTAAATGACTTTGAAAAGCAGATTTTGCGGAAGGGGCAGAAAGGAAAAAGGGGGGGAAAGCAGGTAACCGCAGAAGGGATTGTCGAAGATTCAGGAGATAGTGTAGAGGGGGATGAGCATGAGTAGTACTAGGTTGTTTGCGGAGAGTAGGGAGTTGGAGGGGGAGATCAAGAGGCAGTTGGAGGGGGTGAAGTATGAATAATCTTCAAAGAGTACGCTTAGAAGATATAACTATTAATTGGGATAAGAAAAGAATCCCTTTATCTTCCGCAGAAAGAGCAAATCTCGAAAAGAAGTATCGTTATTATGGCGCACAAGGAGTCATTGATTATGTAGATAATTTTCTTTTTGATGGTGAGTATGTTCTTGTTGCTGAAGATGGCGAAAATTTGCGTTCACAAAGAAATAATATTTGTAATTATGTAACAGGAAAATTTTGGGTAAATAACCACGCCCACATCATCCAAGCCAAAGCAAACAACAACCTAAAATATATTTACTATCGTTTAAATTTGGTTGATTTCAGCCCATACATTACTGGTTCGGCTCAACCCAAATTGACTCAAGATAACATGAACAGCATTGAATTAACTGTTCACGATTATATTTCCCAGCAAAAAATCGCCGCCGTGCTCTCTGCATTGGACGCAAAAATCGAGCTGAACCAGCGCATCAACGCCGAGTTGGAGGCGATGGCGAAGACGTTGTATGAGTACTGGTTTGTGCAGAACTCTACATTGAAAAAATGGGAAAAACGCATTTTAGGCGAATTTGTTAAAATAAATGAACGAAGTATTACAAAAGAATATAAACATAATGATATTAAATACATTGATATTGCATCTGTATCTGTTGGACGGCTAGAAGGAACATCAACACACGCTCTCAAAAACGCTCCAAGTCGCGCAAGAAGACTTGTAAATCATGGAGATACTATTTGGTCAACGGTACGTCCCAATAGAAAATCCTATTTGTTCATTTGCAATCCTAGTAATAATCTTGTCGTTTCAACTGGATTTGCAGTCATAACACCCAAAAAAATCCCAGCATCATTTTTGTATTTCCTTACAACATCTGAGGAATTTGTACATTATTTGGTTTCAAACGCTGAAGGAAGTGCTTATCCCGCCGTTTCAGCAGATAGATTTGCGGAATTTGTTTTTTTACTTCCACCCAAAGAGCAACTCGAAAAATTTGAAGATATTGTGAGTCCAATGTTGGCAAAAATTTCTCAAAATGAACTCGAATCCCAAACCCTAACCGAACTCCGCGACTGGCTGCTGCCGATGCTGATGAATGGGGAGGTGACGGTCTGAACTGTCTTGAACTGTGATTAGAATGATTATATGAATACTATGATTAATGCGACAATTCACCAGCGATCCCAATCATAGTCCATCATTCAATCATTCTAATCACAGTGCCAGACCAGTCCATCATTCAATCATTTTAATCACAGTTCCAGACCAGTCCATCATGCAAATCACAGTTCCAGACGAGGAGTAACCCATGCCAAACGAACACTACCTACACTCTGACCTAACCGGCACAATCATTGGCTGTGCGATGGAAGTGCACAAGGTGCTGGGGAATGGCTTTCAGGAAGTCATTTATCAACGAGCATTGCAAATCGAAATGACGGAGCAAGGTTTACACTTTAGTCGTGAACATGAGATGGATATTTATTACAAGGAAATAAAGATCGGCAATCGTCGCGTCGATTTCTTTGTAGAGGAAAAAGTTATGGTGGAAATCAAGGCGGTTATTCAGTTGGAGGATGTCCACCTGGCGCAAGCCATCAACTATCTTGAAGCCTACGGGCTAGAAGTTGGCTTACTAATAAACTTTGGCGCAAAAAGCCTGCAATTCAAACGGGTCATGAAGTCCCCAAAAAAATCATAGTCCATCATGTAATCATAAAAATCACAGTTCAGACAGTTGCGGACTGCGTGGGTGATAAACCCCCTAAATCCCCCTTCTCAGGGGGACTTTGAGGGATCTTCCACACCCGCTTTGAAAAATATTGGGGCTTTGCAGTTGTAGATTATCTCTGCATTGTTGCTATTGGACTATTTCCTTCTTTTGATACTTTTTGCATTTCTTCTAACCCAGTTTTCATGCCATTCTTGCTTTTAGCAAAGCTACCCATTGCCTTGTCTACCCGTCCTGTTATGTCTTCCCCCGTTAACGAACAAAGGACAACGCATAGCTCGCGATCATTCAAACGAACAGTAAGTGCCGTAGCCAGCATAAATGCTAAGCGCTCCTGTCCGGGGATATCATAATTAAATGTTAGAGGTGGTTCACCATCCTCGGTGGCACCGTCGGTCGCTTTTCTTTTGGTATTTGTTCTGTTGATCCTTGTCATGGCAGCAATAAAAACACGTTTTTCATCGGGGGTTCTACTCCATACTGTATTGAGAAGCATTTCCATCGTGGCGGCTAGCTTATTTTGTAATGCTACTCGGGGGTCTGGTGTCACACCGTCCAGTAAACAGATTTTCGCATCGAGTAACGGCCCGGCAACTGCAAGCAGCTTTAAATTTGAAGCTACTATGTCTCGTAAGGAATTCTCATCGATAAATGTGTTCCCATATTCTCGCATTGCTCGGCAATTTCTTTTAAATAACTCTAAGTTTCCATCTATTATCTGTTGTGCATTGGCAACTACTGAATAATTTGAATCCTCCCTTGTGAAACCAACGGCTGCAAGTCTTTTTCCATTATTCTCTACTTTTAATAAACGTCTGGCTCGACATATCAGTTGCGCAATATTTCTATTTTTTCCTGTGAATTCCGGAATAATCTCACTTCTATTCATAACTCCATTACGAGCCCTCAACTCATTGATAAGCTGTTGCTGTTTAGAGATACTTTCTGACCGAATATTTTTAGAACGTGTCATGATTTTACCTAGGTGTAGTTCTCTGTGAAGGGGACATCATACAGAATTTCATAACATGGTGCAACGTTGGCTGTAGATAGGCAAGAGTGTTCGTTTTTTCGGAGCGGAAAGAGTAACAAATCCAGTGACACGGGGATTTTCTGCTGGAGGTGTTTTCAAGATGCCTCCAGCGGTGGGAATTTTCCAGTCCCTCCCCTGTGAAGGGGAGGTTGAGGCAGATGCTTTTCTTTTGAAGTGTCATTGCGAGGTCTGTCGTGAGCTTGTCGAATGAAGGCTTTGTGACGTGGAAATTCCTTGGGGTGTACTGAACCAGAAGGGATTACCACGCTCGCAGACTCGCTCATAATGACATGTAGTTAATGGAACGCCATCGAAGCAACATTTTTACATCGAACTCACGTTATTTATCGTCTGCGGATTATTTTTCATAAAAAACCACACCAACCCGCTGAACGTGCTCAAGCAGTGCAGGGTTATCGAGATGGCTGTGGAGAGAAAGATCGATGGTGTAGGGAAGCAGCAGGTCATCGAGGGTATTCATGATATCCTGCAGTGTTTGCACTGTCAGGTTCTCGCCACAGAGCGTCAGGTCGATGTCTGACCCGTTTTTGTAGGTACCAATCGCACGGGAGCCGTAGAGAATTGCTTTGTCTATTGTTGGATACTGTGCAAATGCTGAAGTGATGGCAGTGATCGTCTCATCTGGAAGTCCGTAGTTCACTATGACACCTCCTTGAGTAATGGCTTCATAGTTTCTCGGAGCGTCACAAAGGCATGGGCATAGTGTTGAATAATTGATGATGCCACAGTGGCGGCAGTCGCTTCATCATAGGTGTGGGACGTAAGATTTCTGCTGGCGATCATCTGCATCCATACCGTCCCATCGCTGAGTAAACCCTGTTTGAATGCTTCCCTGGTTACGTCTTTTGCACCGTAGAGCTCTTGAATGCCACGGCTTTGTAAAAAGTCCTTGAGCGTTTTCCATGCTAGTTCGTGTGTATATTCAAATGACTGGATGAGCCCCTGCTCTTCGAGTTTTGAGAGTGGGCGGTGTTGGGAAAGTTGCACGGCTTCATCGAGTTGGGAAAGGGCTTTGGTAAAGTTGTGGTAGCGCTGTATCCAGCGGATATCGTTGGCAGGCAATGTGGCAAGCTCCTCACGTGCTGTTGTGGTAATTTTACTATGATTTTGTCGTGTGGAATAGATGGAGTTGGGTTGACGCTCTTCCCAACAAACCACTAGAATAACGGTGATACAATCCGTAAAACCACAATTTGTACCGTATCTTTACTATAAAAGGAGTCCGCATGACAGCAAAATCCGCCACTATTATGTACACCAAAACCGATGAAGCTCCCGCTCTGGCTACGTATTCCTTTCTTCCGATTGTTAAAGCCTTTTCCAAAGGCACTGGCATCAATTTTGAACTTAAAGATATTTCCCTTGCAGGCCGAATTCTTGCTAATTTCCCTGAAAATCTCACGCCGGAACAGCAACAAAGCGATGCGCTTGCTGAATTGGGTGAACTGGCGAAATCGCCGGAAGCGAACATCATCAAACTTCCGAATGTCAGTGCCTCCAATCCGCAGCTTAAAACTGCCATCAAAGAGCTTCAGGACAAGGGGTACAACATTCCCAACTATCCTGATGAACCGACCAATGATGCAGAAAAACAGATCAAAGCCCGTTACGCAAAAGTGCTTGGTAGTGCGGTAAACCCTGTGTTGCGTGAAGGTAACTCTGACCGTCGTGCTCCGAGCTCGGTGAAAAATTATGTGAAAAAGCACCCGCATCGCATGGGTGAGTGGACAGCGGCTTCCAAAACACACGTGTCACACATGACCTCTGGCGATTTCTTTTCTAACGAAAAATCCGTCACTGTTGCGCAACCGACTAAGATTAAAATTGAATTTGTTGACCAGTCTGGTGCTGCAACCACATTGAAAGATTCTTTTGGACTGCTTGCTGGTGAAGTGATCGATGGTACGTTTCTGAGCAAAAAAGCGCTGCAGTCTTTCCTGCAGGAACAGATTGTTGATGCGAAAGATAAGGATGTGCTGTTTTCCGTCCACCTCAAAGCAACGATGATGAAAGTTTCCGACCCTATTATGTTCGGTATTGTTGTTAAAGAGTTTTTCAAAGATGTGTTTGAAAAACATGCAGCCACACTGGCTGAAATTGGTGTTAACCCAAATAATGGGCTTAATGAGCTGTACGCAAAAATCCAGAATTTGCCGGAAGATAAAAAGCAGGAAATCGAGAACGACATCAAAGCCACCTACGCCAACCGTCCAGCACTTGCGATGGTTAATTCTGACAAGGGCATAACCAACCTGCACGTGCCAAGCGATGTCATCATCGACGCTTCCATGCCTGCCATGATCCGCGAAGGTGGCAAGATGTGGGGATCTGACGGCAAAAGCTATGATACCAAAGCGGTAATCCCTGACAGCAGCTATGCTCCGGTCTATCAAGCTGTTATAGAAGATTGCAAAGCCAATGGGACACTCGATCCTCGCACGATGGGTAGCGTCCCTAATGTTGGACTGATGGCACAGAAAGCTGAAGAGTATGGGTCGCACGACAAGACGTTTCAAGCTCAGGCAAATGGGACAATCCGTGTGACGGATGAAGCTGGCAACACGTTGATGGAACACACCGTTGAAGCAGGCGATATCTGGCGTATGTGCCAGACGAAAGATCTTCCAATTCAGGATTGGGTGAAACTTGCGGTGAACCGTGCGCGTGCAACTGGTGTTCCAGCTATTTTCTGGCTTGATAACAACCGTGCGCACGATGCCCGACTTATCGAAAAAGTGAACGTCTACCTCAAAAATCACGACACCACTGGTCTTGAAATCCTTATCATGACACCAGCCGAAGCCACGAAATTCTCGCTAAAGAGAATCAGGGAAGGAAAAGATACCATTTCCGTCACTGGCAACGTGCTTCGTGACTACAACACTGATCTGTTCCCCATCCTCGAAGTAGGTACCAGCGCGAAAATGCTGTCCATCGTTCCGCTGATGAATGGTGGTGGGTTGTTTGAAACAGGTGCGGGTGGTTCTGCCCCAAAGCACGTCCAGCAGTTTGTTGAAGAAAACTACCTTCGTTGGGATTCTCTTGGTGAGTTTCTCGCGCTTGCGGCATCGTTTGAACATATTGCGAAAGCAACCAGCAACCCAAAAGCGCAGATTCTTGCTGATACGCTCGATACAGCAACCGGCAAGTTGCTCGATAATGACAAGTCTCCATCCCGCAAAGTTGGAGGTCTAGATAACCGTGGCAGCCATTTCTACATCGCTCTCTACTGGGCGCAGGCACTGGCTGAACAGACACAGGACAGCGAACTCCAAGCTCGCTTTGCACCGGTTGCTCAGCAGCTGGCAGCTGATGAGGAAACGATTGTTGGCGAACTCCTCGGAGTGCAGGGAAAACCTGTGAATATTGGCGGGTATTACTCACCAGATGATCAGCTTGCGGCGGCGGCGATGAGGCCGAGTGGGGTGTTTAATGGGGTTGTTGATGGGTTGTAGTGATGCAGGCATGCCTCGTCTCTGTGGCGGATCGGATACCAATCGCACCAAAGCACCAATGCCCTGCCTTTTCGCAAAATAATGCAGGTTCCAGTTCTGCGATGTGAGACGAGGCGTGCCCTCGTCTCTACGGAAAATGTATATTTTCCCCTCCCCTGTAGAGACGCAGGCACGCCTCGTCTCCGTGGCGGGTCGGATACTAATCACACAAAAACACCAATGCCCTGCCTTTTCGCAAAATAATGCAGGTTCCAGTTCTGCGATGTGAG
>JBAXVQ010000073.1:0-8762 GCA_037128935.1 bacterium
GTAGAGACAATGGCATGCCTTGTCTCGGGAGACGTGGGTTTATTGAATGCTGCTGTTTACGGACTTTATGCCATAGGGTGGAGTTCTTGTGTCGTGTTCATCCTACTTTTTGTGCTTGGCAAAAAGGTAGCAAAAACCGCGTCACTTTTTTAATCTCCGTAAGTGGTGGGTATCGAAGAGTAAAAAAGTGACACAAAAGTCATCAGAGAGCGAGTTGGAGGATGGAGCTCATCAGGCGTAGTGTTGCAGAAGTAACTTCCCTGATATGGGGGGGCTTTGCTCGGGATTACTTTTATTTTCCTGCGTATGCTTTTTTGATGCGCTGAGGTAGGTTTTTATTGGCTGCTTTCGCTTTTTTTTCTTAGGAGTTTGGGGTGAAATTTACTGAGATACAATTTACGGATGAGGAATTGGTGGGGAGGGTTTGTGGTGGGGAGCAGGAGTTGTATGGGGAGGTGATACGGCGGTATGAGGATAAGTTGCGGCGGTATGTGGGGTATTTGGTGAGTGATCCGGGGTTTGATGGGGAGGGGGTGGTGCAGAATATTCTTTTGAAGGGGTTTGTTAATTTGCGGGGTTTTGATGTGCGGAAGTCGTTTTCTTCGTGGATCTATCGGATTGCACATAATGAGGTGATGAATGCGGTGAAGCATGCAAAGCTTCGGCAGAGTGATGATTTGGCGTTGTTTTCGGATGTGTTAAAAGGGCAGGAGGATACGGCAAAGGAGGTGGAGGATACAATGGTACGTGAACAGATTGAGGGGTGTTTGAGTGCTATTCCTTTGCAGTATCGGGAGGTGGTGGTATTTTTTTATTTTGAACAGTATACGTATGATCAGATTAGTGATATTCTGCATATTCCCGTACAAACTGTTGGGACGTTGCTGCATCGGGGAAAGAAACTGCTAAAGTCCGTTTGTGAACGTAAAGGAGTTCGGCCATGACGAGTACTATTGAAAAAAATATAATGGATAACATTTCTAAAAAGACTGTTTCGATGCGTTCGAAATATGTGTTTTGGGCGCAGTCATTGGGTATTAAAAGCGTGCTCTTATTTTCTTTTCTTCTTGCGTTGTTTTTTCTCAATCTGGTGTTATATAGCTTTCAGGTGAGTAGGGCTTTTTCGTTTCTTTCTTTTAGTAACACTGGGGTGTTGGCGTTTTTGGAGTTATTTCCCTATAGCTGGATTTTGCTTGTTGTTGCTTGTGTTGTGGTGTTTAGTTTTGTTTGGAAACGATTTTCAGTTGCTTATAAGTTGTCGATACAGCAGGTGTTGTTTGCATTGCTTTTTCTGGTTATTGGGGGAAGTATTGCGGTGGCTTTTTCTGGAGTGAATCAACGGATTTCACAGGCCGTGGAGGAACGAAATGTTACTCTTTTGAAGCCTTTTTATGGGAATACTTTTTATCAGAATGGGAAGTATCATGTACAGGGTGTGATTGAGCGTGTTGGAGAGAAAGAATTTGTTGTAAAGTCAGGGAATGATCTTGTAACTGTTCGCTATTCTGATACTACGCACTTTCCGGATGGTGAGGATTTTCGAGAGGGGGATGAGTTGTATGCTGGGGGTAGTTTTGGGGAAGATGCCGTTTTTTATGCTGATGGGATTAGGAAGCAGAAGGGGATGATGGGGAATGGGCATGGTGGAATGATGAATGGTAGAGATAGTAGGTAATTTTTTTTTTGGTTTCTATAAGTAGCAATTTTGAAGTACAGGATGTGTTTAAAATCTGTTTTCTGTTATTTGGAAAGCTACTTATGTTGGGGGCTTTAGATATACAAGTGTTTTTACGCAGATAAAGCTGTCTGTTGCAAAACTCGTTTTCGCAAAGCATTATGAAATATTGATGCAAAAGTTTCTTCTCCGAATAATTGTTCGATAGCTTTTTTACATTCCGTTTTTTCTCTTATCAAGAGTAGATTTAAACCTGAGAAAAGAGGATGTCTGAGTTCGGTTGCTTTCAATATTTCTTCTCTAACAGTACGAGGCATCTTTAAGCAATACCTGTTCAGGATAAGACCTGTCAACCATTTTGTTCCCGACGCTAGAGCTGCCTCTGGAGTTCCTTGCTCAAGCCAGGTTGTTTCCAAATCTCGAAGTCTCCAGTTATTGAGTTGTGAAAGTTTTATCAACTGCTCTTTCATGTGTGTTAGATATTCACCTGCAGTTTGCTCAGCAGAAGTCTCTCCATAGCGAATATCTCTTTCATCAAGTTTGCTGATTTTTTCTCTTCCCATTTGGTTTGTAGCATGGGCAAAGATATGAATAGTTTTTGGTACTGCGAGTAATTCATCTATCCGTTCTGCTCGTTCTGGGGTCCAGTTTGGTGCGGCCATAGCCATAATATGTGCCATGAAATCGATAGTTGATACATCTTGTGCGTGCAACATGTGTATTTTTAGTTGCTCACTAATTTTTTTGAAGCTTATAAAAACTCTCGAAAAGTAGGTGTTCATTTTTTCAGGATTATTTCCAAATCTTATAAGAACTGTTCCTTTCATTCTGCGGTTGAGATCTTTATTGGTGGTGTAGCTAACAGTGTCTTGCTGTGTTCGTTCATACCGATGCATTCGGGCGATTAAGAATTTGCGTTTTTCTTCTCCGTTGGTGTCGAATATTCTAGATTCCTGTAGTTCAGCTCTTGTCTGATTAACGACTGAGGAGATAAGCTGATTCATCACTTTGTCATTTTGGACATAGGGTTTATGTTCAATATTTTCTTCAGAAAAGCAGTCACTGAGTGCGCTATAGAATGTATAGAGGTTCAAATTTTCTCGAGATGCATACTTGCTGTCAACGATTGTATCCAATAAGTTGGACATAAACTGCATGTATATTCCTGCCTGCATTGCTCGTTGAGCACCGGGGTATAGCTGTCTTTCAAATCTTGCACCAGGATCACGCTGAAGCCTACATGTAACTGCTGAAATAAAAGAGTTAGTATTTTCTCTTGGTCGGTGTTTTCTGAATGATAAGGAATAGTATGTTGCAAGTGCAGAGCTACCTAACGCAGCATCGGAAAAGAAACTTTTTCTCATTGTGTCGCGAAATGCATTATCAGCGGCACTATATCTGGGAGTATTGTTAAGAATGGTTTTTACAGAGTGGAATACGTCTTGACAGGCGCGCAAGGCAAGCCCCAGTTCATATACTGGTGTTGCTTCGGAAAGAGTTGGCCTTCTTTCAGTTCCAAGTCTTGGTTCTGTTAGAATTCGATGAGACGGTTTCACAAGATGTACCTTGAATTATTGAAGATTAATTTGTTTGTACAAGTGTCCTGTTTTGTACCTGCTTTTGAAATTTCCTCTTGATTTTTGTTAAGTTATTTGTTTAACTAGAGATTATACATATTTGTTTATTTACTGTCAAGGTAGGATTTTGCTCTATGTCTAATGGCGAAGAATTGCAAAGAATACAATCGATTATTCGACATGCGGCAGTTGTATCGGATTATCGACAGTTGTGTCAGAAAATAGTTGATGTAATTCCTCAAGAGTTAGGAGAGGAAAGTGGTTGTCTAGGGGCATTTGTGACTTTTGTGGACGATGCTGAAGTGCGGGGGTATGTTATTACGCAGACTACGAAGTTATTTAAGCAAAGCTTGAAGCTATTGCCTAAACCTTTTAACGAGTATGCGTTTAAGTTGGATGAGCGGTCATTACAAAAGCAGAAAATGTTACTGAATATTTTTAAGAATAAGTTGTTTATCTCTGATAAACTGAGTGAAACTAATTCTCCTCCAGCTCCAAAGCTTCTTTGCGATACTATCCAAAAATTGATCGGTATGCGATCGACTGTTGTATTTCCTGTGGTTAGCGAAAACAAGATTGTTGGAACATTTCATTTTCTGATGAGCATTCGCAAAGAGGTGATTTCTGATCAGCTTCTATCACTTATGGAAATTATTGCTGATCAGGTTTCCTTTGCTATCGATCGTGAGCAGTTGTATGAAAAAATGCAGAATCAGCTAAAAATTACCCAACAACAGAACAAAAATCTGCAGACCATTCTTTCAATTAATAACCAAATTGCCACTACATTTGATTTTCAAACTCTTTCAAAGAAAATTGTGAATGCTATTCCTGAGCAACTTGGCGAGGAGAATGGTTTTTTGGGAGGCACTCTTATTTTTCGTAAACATGGTACAACCATTTTGGAGGCAGGGGCAGTTACTGATTCTAGTGCTAAGTTTAGGAAAGGTATTAAACTTCTGCCTAAGCCATTTTACGATTATTATGCGGATTATACTCATCCTCTCTATAAGAATTCGCTGATGACGAAAACAATCATCAATCAGGAGGAGTATTTTACTGATGCGATGTCATCAATTCTTTCTCCATTGGTGCCAAAAGCTTTGTGTATTGCAATTCAGAAATTATTAGGGGTTAAATCTTTTGCCCTTTTGCCTTTGATTTTTGAAGATCAGGCGATGGGCGTATTGCTAGTCAGTATGACTTTTCCAACAGAGCAGCTAACAGAGGAGCATTTGCAGATGTTGCGGGCTTTTGCTGACCAGAGTGCTATCGCATTGAGAAATGCATACGCCTACTATGCGCTAGAGCAGGCGTATAGCGAACTTAAAGCGTTGGATAGGGCCAAGACGGATTTTATTGCGATTGCTAGTCATCAGCTTCGGACACCGTATTCGGTGGTAAGTGGGTATGTTTCTCTGTTGAGAGATGGTGATTTGGGTCGAGATAAGGATAGGCAGCAGCAGGTGCTCGACAGGACATTTCATAACATTCTTCGCTTGGGAGAGGTTATTGAAGAGGTGTTGAGTTTGTCGCAGATTGAGGCGGGAAGTCTTATTCTGACAAAACAGAGTGTTGATGTGGCGAAAAGCCTTAAGGAAGTTATGGTGCATATCCAGCCTCAGGTAGATAAGAAAGGGTTGGAACTGGTAGCTTCTTTACCAAAGAAAGCAGTATATGCGGAACTTGACAAGGCGAAGATTGATCAGGTGTTTGTGACGTTGTTGGAGAATGCAATTCAGTATACGCAGAAGGGGAAGATTGTGGTTTCTTTGGAGCAGCGTGGGAAGTCCGTGCATCTTGCTGTGCAAGATTCAGGAATTGGTGTGCCAAAGGAATATATAAATAAAATTTTTGGTAGATTTTATAGGGCACCGAATGCGCAGACGTTGCGACCAGATGGAACGGGAGCGGGGTTGTATATCGCAAAGAAGATTGTTGAGGCGCATGGGGGAGAGATTGTGGTGGAAAGTAAAAAGGGGAAGGGGTGTGTGTTTCGGGTGCAGTTGTAGAAGTGGTTAGTTGTCTCTACTTTTGGCTGGTTCGTGAGTTGGTTAATATAGATTTGATGGATTACTCTGTCGTTGTTCCGTCGAATTCTTCTTGGTTTTGTTCTGCTTCGGTTTTAGTCGGGCGGATGATGGCGTCTTTGTGGTGGGCGGGGCTGTAGATGGTGTAGAGTTTTAGGGGTTGGGTGTCAGAGGTGTTGATGATGTTGTGTTTGGCACCAGCGGGGACAATGATGGCGACTCCGTCTGAAACTTGGTATTCGATTTCATCAATGATGCATTTTCCTTGTCCGGACTCGAAGCGGAAGAATTGGTCGTTGTCGGGATGGGTTTCCATGCCGATTTCTTCGTTGGGTTGGAGGTGCATGAGGACGAGTTGGCTGTGGTGTCCTGTGTAGAGGACTTTGCGAAAGTTGGTATTTTCTTTTGTGGCGGCTTCGATGTTGGTTGAGAATCCGTGCATGGGTAGCCTTTCTTTGTTGGGTGTTGGTTGTATTGTAGGGGAGGGGGGAGGGTTGGGAAAGCGGCGTTTTGGATCATAGGGGAGGTATATTGTTCCGACGCTGCGTTGTTGTTGAGTGACTAAGTGATTTATTGCAGTGATGTTATCACTTGCTAAGGCTTTGTGGTGCGGTGAATTGTTTTCATATTAAGATGATCAAGTTACAAGCTTGATCCAACGGTGGGGGATTGTTTTTTTAAGTTAAAGCGGCAGTTGGTTGCTCACGAGGGAGTATTTCATCGATTGTGGTCAAGCAACCCTGCAGCAGAGATTCATTTCCAGAAATGAACCGGTGATACCAGGCATTCCACAGGTAAGCATATGTTTGGTAGAATTGCAGACTTGGTTTATTGATTGAGCCAAATTGTTGCTCGTATTGTTGCATAAACAGGGTGTTGGGGTTAGCACCGTTAAAAATAGTCGGTTGAAGTGTTTGTAGCGTTGAGAAATGTGATAAGACGTTTGCAAGATCTTTTTCTTTTGGTGCGTAATGAGTCCATTCATGGTCTATGACAGTATCATGATTTCCTGAAACCGAAGTAGGTTGGGAAGTTTCAAGAAAAATGTTCCAGGGATTGAAATCGCCATGTACCAAACATTTTTTTTGTGCAGATACCGTTTCTTTAAAGCTTGAGATCCAGGGTATGAGCGTAGAAGGTAATGTGATTCCGGCTTCTTGTAGATCATCCACCACTTTTCTCATTGTTGCAATTTCTTCGTCAAAAAAATCTCCCGAGGATTTTCCTAGTGGTATATCTCGGTGTTCTCTGTACATTGATTGATTATCGGGCATACTGATCCCGTTATAGCTGTGATATCTTGATCCCAATAAAGTTGCAACGCGAGATAAAAGCGTTTGAGTTTGTTCCTGCGATGTTGCAGCCTGTAGTAGAACATCGAGGCGTTGTCTCTTACCATTTTGCTCAACATCTTCGAACATAACACAATGTGATTTTGGATCTTCAGCGAGGACTGTTTGGCTTAGTGTTCTGCTCCAGAAAACGTCTCTAGCATATCGTTGATCCCCTAATTGGGCCGCTGAGTAGTATTTTGCATAGATCGTAGTAGCAGGCTCTTCTGAAAGTGTGACACGAAATACACTACCATTGCAGCTACTTTTAATGTGCGTTATAGTTGTAGGTTTTTGATCTAAGATTTCAATTACACTTTGTCTGACAACAGTATTGGGGTGTGCCAGGGATTCATTGTTTACGGTTCCCCAAAGACTTGGATGTCGAGTAAGTATTTGGCTTGCTAATGCTGCCTGATTTTGAGTATTTACATTTATGCATATTGGATTTTCTGATGAACACAGAATCCATTGCTTTCCAGTGGCAAGCTGCCCTGCTATAAGCTCTTCCATATTTGAGCATCTTCTCATGTCTTCCAATGATTCATGAGGGACAATCCATCCAACAATTTGATTTCCATGAGTAGCACCCTTGGAAAAGGAGTAGCTAGTTATAGCCCCTTTAGCATCAACAACTGGAAAGTGATCACCACCTCCAGATACTGTTATGAGAATGCCGCCGGGAGGTTTTTCTTGATTTCTTAAATGTCTTTGCATAGACACAGCGCGGCTCAGTAGGTTGAAATCAGGAAGACTATCACCGAATAAAAGTAAAGTATCTGAGGCTCCGCTATTGTGAGCGCTCTCAATTCCCATAATTGCGTCTGGCATCCATCCTTTGTTTGTTCCGGTTAATGCACTAACTGGTATTCCGAGTTTATCTCCTAGCTGTTCATAGCGTTTGAGAGCTGTACTCCACTCTTCTCGCATTGGAAGGGTTAGGTATGCTCTTGTAAGTCTTAGTGCGGCGCCAACCATTAGAGTTCTATGCAGTAGTGTCCATCTTGGAGATTTTTTATCCTCCCATCCATATTGTTCTAGTCCTTGTGGGGAATATGGTTGGCAAACTTTGGGAATCTCTCCAGATTGAGAAAATCGTGATCCTTTTCCTCCTGCTTGTACAATAAGCGCAATTTCACATGGTTCTCTTCGCATAGTCTATTTCTCATAAGGTTTGTCATGAATTTTAAAAAATTAATGGTAATGATTTGTTAATATTTTGTCAATATTTATTTACTATAAAAATTTTATTACTTGCTTTTTTTTGTAATTATTCCTTTTATTATTTGATTTCTAGTTTTTTTCGAATTTTATATTTTATATTTTTTGTATCTTATTTTTTGGTTTAATTTTCGGATACTTTGTTGTGTTAACTACTGTGATTTTTTCGAATACCGTGGGAATGTGCTCTAACGAAGATGGGCCTTCTAATAAAAGCATCTGTGTGTAGTATGCGCGGCTCTGGTACATGAACAGGTACAGTGTGCAGGGAGAAAATGTTTTGTGGTGGTTGAATGAGGAGATTTTGTGGGGGTGTGAGTTGCTATAGTGGGGGGATCAAGGTAGATGTTTGATCTGACGAACGGTCGACCGTAATGACACATTGGGTGTGTGGGGGCGTTCCGTGGGCGGACAACTGGCACGGGGATTTGTGTGTGTTGAGGCTGTCATTGCGAGGAGGCTTTTGCGACTTGGCAATCCTTTGGGGTGTATTGAGCCCTGAGGGATTACCACGCTCGGGGACTCGCTCGTAATGACACATCGGGTGGGGGAGCCGTTGTTTGTGGGTGGATAACTGGCACGGGTGGTGGGGCTTTTTGCGAAGGATCTTTTCGAAGTGGGGTGAGGGTTTTGTTGCTCTGTAGGTGTTCGAAGAGATCCTTCGACTGCGGGGACTTCGCTCAGGATGACACGAGGGAGGGGATTGTGCTGGGGGATTTACTGGGAATCATGGTGTTTTTTGCTGTAGAGACGTTTTGGTAAAACGTCTTCAAATCGAGGTACGTGGTAGGGTGAGGAGAGTCCGATCTCCCTTGAGACGTTTTGGTGAAACGTCTTCAAATCGAGGTAAGCTGTAGGGTGAAGAGAGTCCGGTCTCCCTTGAGACGTTTTGGTGAAACGTCTTCAAATCGAGGTAAGCTGTAGGGTG
>JBAXVQ010000074.1:0-8720 GCA_037128935.1 bacterium
ACTTTTTGTGCTTGGCAAAAAGGTAGCAAAAACCGCGTCACTTTTTTAATCTCAGTAAGTGGTGGGTAACGAAGAGTAAAAAAGTGACATAAAAGTGATCAGAGAGCGGGTTGGAGGATGGAGCTCATCATGCGTAATGTTGCAGAAGTAACTTCCCTGATATGGGGGTGCTTTGCTCGGGATTGTTTATATTTTCCTGCGTATGCTTTGTTGATGCGTTGCGGTAGGTTTTTATTGGCTGCTTTCGCTTTTTTTTACTTCACGCTTATTTCATGTACTCCATGGTAGTATCAGGGTAGAGTTTTTTGGTGTTTTTTTTTATGCGATTATTGATTATTGAGGATCAGAAAAAAATAGTGTTGCCGTTGAAGAAGGCTTTGGAGCGGCGTCTTTTTGTGGTGGAGTATGCGTTGGATGGTCAGGAGGGATATGGGATGGCGAGGAGTAATCCGTATGATTGTATTATTCTGGATCTTAATCTGCCGGGGATGGATGGGTTGGAGGTTGCTGAGAAACTGAGAGAGGCAGGGGTTTTTACCCCGATTTTGATGTTGACGGCTAGGACAGAGCAGGAGGATTTGGTGGCGGGGTTTGAGCGGGGGGCGGATGATTTTCTGCGCAAGCCTTTTCATTTCAAGGAGTTGCTACTGCGTATTCATGCGCTGATTCGGAGAAACAGTATCAATAAGGCTGATGTGCTTTCAGCTGGTGATTTGATGGTTGATACGAAGTTAAAGAAAGTATTTAGAAACTCCCAGGAAATTAAATGTAATGCGAAAGAGTACGGTATTCTTGAATACCTGTTGCGGCATCGGGGGCGGGTGGTTAGTCAGGAGGAATTGTTGGAGCATATCTGGGATCGGGAAATTGATAGTTTTACCCAGACCGTTAGGACAAATGTGAAAACGTTGAGACAGAAGGTTGATCCGGAGAAGAGGATTATTACAACAGTAAAAGGAAGTGGGTATACCATAGATGTTCAGTAATTTTACAAAAACGATCAAGTTTAAACTGGCGATTATTTTTTCTGTTGTCTTGTTTTTGTCGATTGGGACAACGATTTTTATGTTTAATGTGGCGATTACTAATTATCTTTCGACGAGGTCGCCACGGCAGGAAGATGTTGCTCCCCAGGTTGCTCAGGGGCAGTTGCCTCCTCAGCAGCAGGAGAGTGAGGAATTGCGGGAAGTGCGGGCGGTGCATTCCAATAACCTGGAGTCTGTGCAATCTAGAAGCATTATCAGTCTGGTGCCTATTGCTTTTCTTAGTTTTATTCTTGGGTATTTTTTAGCGGGGCGTTTTTTGCGACCCCTGAATAAGCTGAATGAGCAGATTGATACGTTGAAGTTTGATACGCTTGGGGCTCAGATTGAACATATTCCGGAAAATGAAATGGGTAAGACGATGCAGAGTTTTAATGAAATGTCGGAAAGGTTGCAGGTGGCTTTCGAGCAACAGGCGAGGTTTGTACAGGATGCGTCGCATGAGCTTCGAACACCGCTGACAATTGTGCGTACCAATCTGGAGACGGTGTTGGATGATCCACGTGCATCGAAAAAAGAGTACAAAGAATCAATGCGTGAGGTATTGGAAGAGTTGGATTCTGTTACTACGTTGGCGAATGATTTGCTTACTCTTTCCAAACCGCAGAGTGTTCAGAGAACAAAACAGGATTTGGTAGTTTTTGTGCAAGAGTGTTTTATTGTTTTGCAGGAACTGGCATCTAGGCAGAAAGTGCAGCTGCGTTTACAGTGTTCTGATAAAGAACATTTAACGATCCTTGCCAATGGTAGTGAGCTAGGTCGGGCTTTTCGCAACATCATGGAAAATGCGATTAAATATTCGCAAAGCGGAAAACGGCAGGATATTCTTGTGCTTGTTGCTAGGAAGGGAAAAAAGGCGGTTGTTGAAGTACAAGATAGTGGAGTGGGAATTCCTAAAGCCGATGTGGGAAAAATCTTTGAACGTTTTTACCGTGTTGATAAGTCGCGGGATAGAAATACTGGTGGTTTTGGTTTGGGTTTGGCGATTACGAAGAAGATTGTTCAGGAGCATGGCGGAAAGATTTCTGTTCGTAGTAAGCCAGGTGAGACAGTTTTTACTGTTGTGTTGCCGTTGACTGATTCAAAAAAGTTATAAGAGTTTCTTGTTTCGACTCTACCTTTTTTCCCGACTTCACACTCATTTCACTCCACCAGCGATATTCTGAATGCAGTAACCCTAAAAAAGGAGTCGTACCGTGGAAAAACAGCTCATGGAACGTCCGACTATCCGTGCAGAAAACAAAGTGCAACAGTTTCTCAAAGGAAAAATCCCGACAGGGATCAGTCTTTTCCTTGCCACAGTACTGATCACTTCAGCAATTGTTATCAACGGAGATCTGGCGTCTTCAGCCTATGGAAACGAAACCATTGCCGCAGTTTCTACTCCACAGGCTTCAAACACCAATCCTCCGCCAACCGAAGCAATTAATGCTTGCTCGGGCAAAGCTGAAGGAGCTACCTGCACTTTCAGCGACAAAGGTACTCCCGTAACTGGTGTGTGTAACACCAAACCAGGTATCTTGGCCTGTAGCGGAGCCAAAGGTCAACCTGGAGCAAATCAAACGCCAAACGCTGGTGGCTCCACTTACAACATCGAACAGGCAATTTCCGACAACGCCCAGCTCAACACTTTGGCATTTGATGCCTTGGGTTTTCTTACCGGTAACACCTGCTCAGATTCATTTCTGCCCCCTGGCAAGGTGGCTGACTTTTTCGGATTCCAGTATCTGCGCGATACCACGCAGGCAGGGAAAGGTCACAGCACTGACTTTGTGACAAATGCGGCAAACAATGTGCTTTCCACATTAACCGATGAGCAAAAAGCTAAGATGATTGCGCTCGCTAAAACGCAGGCAGCGTTGGTAAATGATTTCGCCTACCAACGCTTCCCCCTCATGGTTGCATTTCGTCGTGAACTTACCGGCGACATTCCAACTGGTACGACCGGCCTTAGCAAAACAGCCGTAGCTCAATACTCGTCTGAACTGTATACGATTGATTCACAGATCAGCATCCAACGTGCGCAACTGTTCAGTGAAATTATCAAATCTTTGAGCACATCTCAAGTTGCTTTTCTCGAAACTATGGTCAAAGGTGGTTTTGCTTCTTGGCCTAGTATCGGGGATCAGGTTGATAAACAAAGCCTTTCTCACGATGAGCATGTGCTCGTTATGACGTATGCCAGCGAAATGTTTGGCTGGTACGCTGGTAATGTGGAAGCCGACACCTACTTCTGCCCAGAGCGACAGGGCGATTACTTCGGTGGGTTTTATATCAAAGATGCCCCTGCAATGGGCAACGCTGGTTACACCATCGATGAATCAATCACTGGTGACAAAGGACAGCAATTCATCGAGACACTCGATGCAACCCAGAAAGCCATCATCACCGGTGTGGTAAACACACAGAGAACGGCCATCAACGCCATCGTTGAAAAACGCCGTGCCATTGCCACGGAAATGAGAAAAGCCCTTCTCACCGATGGCGCTATCGATCAGGCGACCGTCACTGCACTGTCCAAAGAATACGGGCAGTATGACGGTGAAATTTCCTATTACTATGCCAGCGCTTTCGCCAAAGTTGGTAAAACACTTACCACGGATCAGAAAGCAAAACTCATCGCGATTAAAGATTTAAATGATTACTCCTGCCCAGCTGAGTCGGCCTTTCTCTATTCAGAAAAGATTGCTATGCCAACGGTAAAAAACACCGATTTCCTCTTCGGTACAGGCAGTGAAAGCACAGATACCCAAGACTCCGGTGCGACAGAGAAAATTCCTAACTCTGTTCCCGATAAAGCTCTCGGTTACAGCGCGAAATGGGTCAGTCAGACAGGTTCGCAGGCACTTCCTGCTGATGAATTATATGATGTGAAACCAGGTGATACGATAACGGTTACCGTTACTTTCGAAAATACCGGCAGTAAAACATGGTTGCAAACTCCTGAAGATCGACAGGTCTGCGCTTCTGTTTACAAAGATCAAAAGGTCAAATCCGCACCAGCAGGTTTAAACTACGACACACCCAAACACAATAACTTTGGGAAATCGTATTTCAAAAGCTCGACATGGAAAAATAACTATCGCATCGGTTGTCTCAATGAAACCAGTGTTGCACCAGGTGCGCAGGGAACCTTCACCCTGACGTTCACCATCCCCGCTGATGCACCCACAGCAAAATTTCGTGAAGATATTTCTCTTTCCTCAGGCCCATACTGGATTTCCGCCAACGCACCGTACGGAAAACGTGATGACAAAGGCCGTGCAGGAACCGGAGATCCCCTCGGTATCGCTCACATCTGGATTGGTTTCGACATTCAGGGCCGTACAGCTGCAGTAACAACGCCAACCAGCAGCGGAGTTACATTCTCCCTCTCCAATCCTGATTCCACCGATGGAAAAACCATGGCAATCGAGAACACCTGCGACGGCGCAGGTGTTTCTCCTGCGCTCGCCTGGTCAGGAGCACCAGCAGAAACGAAAGAATACGCGCTACTGATGAGCACTATCACACCCGACAACACCACCAAATGGAGTTGGGTGCTCTACGGTATACCAGCGACTACCACCAGTTTGGAAAAAAACACCACTGGCATCGGCACACTGGGACAGGGAAGCCATAGCACAACGCTTGTGTACCAACCACCCTGCTCACAGGGGCCAGGTGAAAAAGTTTACACTGTTACCGTTTATGCCCTTTCTTCAAGCCCCACCGTACCTACCGATCCCAAGCAGGTTAACGGAGAAGTGCTTACTAAAGCTCTTTCTAACATTACCTTGGCTACAGCTACGCTCAACCTTAGTCATTCTCGCGGATAAATAGTTAGGAATACTTCACAATCATTTCACCTGCATTCGGGTATTCTTGGTTTGTAATCAAATACAAAGGAGATTGTATGAGTGACCAAAACAAAACGCCACTTTCTCAAAAAGAAACCTTGATGCAGTTTTTTAAACAAAACCGTATGGCAACAGTAATGGTTGTTGCAGCTGGAATTTTGGCAACAACGGCAATTGTATTCAACGTTGCCAATCAAGCCTATGGTAGAAACCAACCCAAGGGGAACAATCCTCCACCAATGCAGGGTACTCCTCCTCCTAACCAGCAGGGAAATGGCAACCCAGTGACCAAAGAGTCGCTTGCTGCCTGCACTAGCAAAGCTGTTGGTGCAACCTGCGAGTTCAGTGATAAAGGTGCAACCGTCCAGGGAGTTTGTGAGACCAAACCGGAAGGTCTTTCCTGCAAGAAGAATCCCCCTGATGGAAACCAGAAAACTCCCTCAGTTGGCGGCACTCCAGCGGCAGGCGGTAATCAGTACAATATTGAGCAGGCTATTTCCGACAATGCGCAGTTGAGTACTTTGGCGTTTGATGCGCTCGGCTTTCTGACCGGCAATACCTGTTCGGATTCTTTTCTGCCTCCTGGCAAGGTAGCGGATTTTTTCGGGTTTCAGTATCTCCGTGATACGACACAGGCAGGAAAAGGTCACAGCACAGATTTCGTGACCAATGCTGCCAACAATGTTCTTTTCACGTTAAACGATGCCCAAAAAGCCAAAATGAGTGCGTTGGCCAAAGCCCAGAGCAGTGCGGTTAATGAGTATGCCACAAAACGATTTCCGTTGATGGTGGCTTTTCGTCGGCAGTATGAGGGTACTATTCCTTCTGGCACTTCCGGTTTGAGCAAAACCGCGGTGATGCAGTATTCTGCTGATCTTTATGCCTTGGATGCGCAGATCAGTTTGCAGCGGGCAAAGCTGTTTAGTGAGATTATCAAATCGCTTGATACCAAGCAAAAGGCTTATTTAGATACGATGGTAAAAGGTGGATTTGCCTCTTGGGCAGCATTACCAGATCAGGTAAATAAGCAAAGTTTTACCCATGATGAGCACGTGTTGATCATGACCTATGCGAGCGAAATGTTTGGCTGGTACGCAGGAAATGTGGAAGCGGATACTTACTTCTGTCCTGAACGACAGGGCGACTATTTTGGCGGATTCTATATCAAAGATGCCCCTGCGATGGGCAATGCCGGCTATACGATTGATGAGTCGATCACGGGGGATAAAGGTCAGGAGTTTATTTCTGCTTTGAGCAGCACCCAGAAACCGATCATCACCAGCATTGTTACAACCCAGAAAGCGGCAATTACCGGTGTAGTGGAAAAACGAAGAGCGATTGCCACAGAATTTAGAAAATTGCTGACTGGAACAACGATTGATGAAACCAAAATTACCGCTCTTGCGCGTGAATATGGGCAGTATGATGGGGAAATTTCTTACTACTACGCGACGGCTTTTGCTCAGGTGGGAAAGACACTCACTACAGAACAGAAAGCCAAACTATTGGCAATCCGTGATCTGGAACAGTATTCCTGCCCAAGTAGTTCGGCATATTTGTATTCCGAGAAGATTGCGATGCCAACGGTGGGGAGTACGGATTTTCTGTTTGGGAAGTAGGGGGAAGAAAGAATTGGCCGTTGTTTATTGTAGACAACGGCCATGGGGTGTTACTTATGAGGACAGTGTGGGTGTTTGATCCCCTAAATTCACCTTAGCAGGGGGACTTTGAAGAGGATTTTTTTTATGAAAAAAACTACGTCGGTGATTCTGTTTGTGGCGATTGTTGTAGTCTCTCTCTTTTGGCTTGGTAACAAGATATTTCTTTCAAATCAATATCTTGTTGCTAGTAAGTCATTATCGATTGTTTTGGGGAAACCGACGGGAACTACGGTGGCTCTCAATCTGCTTTCGGCGCAAGATACCTCGTTTTCTGTTGTTTATGGAGCTGATCTAGGGAATTTGGATAAGAAAAGTCGTTCTGGGGTTTTGCAGTCTGGGGTGCCGTTGGAAGTTGAACTGGCGGGGTTACTGCCTGATGCGCAGTATTATTACACAATTGTTGATGATAAATCTCATGAGATTGGGGTAGGGAAATTTCATACTGCCAGAGCGGTGGGGTCTTCGTTTACTTTTGCGATTCAGGCTGATCCGCATATGGACGAGCAGTCCGATGCGGCTACGTATCGGCAAACGTTGGCGATGATTGGTAACAATTCTCCAGATTTTATGATTGACCTGGGGGATACGTTTATGACAGATAAACTTTCGGAAAAAAATGAGAAGAATATTCTTGATCGTTATCTTTTGATGCGTAGTTTTTACGAGAAGACTACACGTTCTGTTCCTCTCTTTTTTGCTTTGGGAAATCATGATGGGGAGGCTGGGTGGGATTTTTCTGGTCGAGACACTGGTTTGGCTTTATTTTCCCATGCTGATAGGCTTTCTTATTATCCTAATCCAGCACCGAATGCTTTTTATAGTGGCAATCAAATCAAGGAAAATAACCAGTTTTTGCAGGATTACTATGCGTTTACTTGGGGTGACGCGTTGTTTGTTGTGTTGGATCCTTATAAATATACTGCTAAAAAGCCGAATAGTAATGGATGGGGCTGGACGCTTGGTGAGGTGCAATATGCTTGGTTGCAATCGACCTTGGAAACCAGCACTGCCCGTCACAAGTTTGTTTTTACCCACCAGTTGGTTGGAGGAGATTCACAGGGACGTGGTGGTGTTGAGTTTGCGAAGTATTATGAATGGGGTGGAAATAATGCTGATGGCAGTGTTGGTTTTGCTACCAATCGGCCAGGTTGGAGTAAACCAATTCATCGATTGTTGGTGGATAACAGTGTTGAAGCGGTTTTCAAAGGGCATGATCATTTTTTTGCTAAGCAGGAATTGGATGGGGTGGTGTATCAGACTCTTCCCCAACCAAGTCATGCGGGAAATGCAGTTCCTTCAGCACAAGAGTATGGGTATACAAATGGCACAGTGATTGGGGGTTCAGGGTATCTACGAGTGAACGTTTCCAGCGGAAACGTTAGGGTGGATTTTGTATCTGCGGATCGGGAGGGAACACTCTTGAATTCGTACACGCTTGGGCAATAACTTTTTTTGATTGGGTAAATGGTTCTCTTTTGCATTACACTAAAGAGTGTTGTTTACCAATGTATTGCAATGCAGCATTCTTTCAAAATAAAAGTTGGGGCGAAAGTGTACGATATTGCAATCACCGAGAAACCGCGGGCACATGTGGAGGTGAAGGTGAATGACCATCGGTTTGAATTTCCCCCAAGAAGCTTGCGTGATGCGGTAAAAAAGGTGATGGGAAAATACCCTCTTGATAAGAGTAACCCGAAGGTGGTAGCGGTGAAATCTTCTTTGCCGGGCGTTATTGGGGTAGTTGCGGTGGAGGTGGGGAGTAGTGTGGAGAAGGGGGATCGGCTTTGTGTTTTGCTTTCGATGAAGATGGAGAACGAGGTGGTGGCTCCGGTGGCGGGGAAGGTGCGGGAGGTGTTGGTGAGGCAGCAGGGGCAGGTGAATAAGGGGGATGTGTTGTTTGTGTTGGAGAGTTAGTGGATTTTGAAATGCTTTTGTTCGTTCAAGGTTGTACCTTGAACGTTTTTATTATGGGATTATGAATGCGATAGTGCGGTTTTTTACGTGGAAAGCGAATGCTACTGTTTGCTTTAGTTTTGCCATAGGGTGGAGTTCTTGCGTCGTGATCATCCTACTTTTTGTGCTTGGCAACACTTCGACAAGCTCAGTGACCGCCCTTCGACAGGCTCAGGGCGGGTGTAGCAAAAACCGCGTCACTTTTTTAATCTCAGGTAGTGGTG
>JBAXVQ010000075.1:0-8055 GCA_037128935.1 bacterium
TTCTTATCATAATTTAGCTTCCTAATCGTGTTCATTCAAGGTTCCGTACACTCGTAGGTACAAACTTGAACCAGCAATGAAGAAAACAACACATAATAACTTCCGTGCCAGTTGTCCGCCCACGGACAACGGCAGGCGGCTGGGTTGCAAGAGCGTTGTCCGTGGGCGGACAACGACCACTGAATCGCTACTTTTTAAACCAGTACCGAACCCACAGTTTCTTCACCAACGGAACCGACATCGTAGACAACACAAAACTAACCGCCGGCACTATCGCGTTGATAAATGGCTTTGGTAATCCTGCAAACAAAAAGAAAACGACAAGCACACCATACGTCAGCACTGCAATCAGCAGTTTGCGCAACAGACTCGTTTCCCAAGCCTTATCAATTTCCACTTTGGCATTTCGTTCCTTGATTGTGTTGATTTCTTGTTCTAGGTGCTGGTATTCGTTCATGGTTTGTTGTAGTTAGTTGATTTAACTTAATGTCTAATGTTAGGTAATCACAGCGGAGGCGAAAAGAAAGATGTTTACACAAATCCAAAAGAACTGAAGATAGGTAAACCCTAGCCCAATCAAACAAAATGAAGCTCTTTTTCTCACAAACCAAAGAATAAATCCTTGAATGAAAATCAGCACAAGCAATGCAAACATTCCATACAATGAGAAAGACATAACTTCATTTATAAGCGCAGCCCATAGCCAGCCATGAGTGATATATTCCGGTGATGGCCTACCAATAATGGAATAGCAACAGTAAATGATCGGGATTATAAGATTAACTATTCCAGCGACAAAAAGAGTGTAACGAAAAGGTTTTACCATGGCTTGATTACCTGACTAGGTTAGTGATTTTTTTGTGATTATCTCTTTACATTGAATGTGAAAATAGTACTCCCTAGTAATCATCATCTCCACCCACACATACCCAAGCTGCCTTATCCACACCATTTCCATGCCCTTCACAACTGCATTTTTTATCAGGGCTGATGGAAAACTCTGGATAATCAATACCGTCCAGAAAGCATTTGTTGTCATTAGGCCTCTCTGCCCTAAACATGGCATTCATTGCGAATAGGAGCACGCACAAAAGCACCAGAACAACTATGCTTATCGTTAAGAAAATTTCTTTTTTGACCCTGATCAAGTTTCTTCTCCTGCTAGCAGCAGTTTACTGAATACTATAGCTATTCCTGCAACAGAATTCTATCTGCTTTGAGCGAAGTCTTCGAAGTCGAAGGTCAAAAGCTGATGTGCCCCTCGACTCCGACGACTTTGCTCTGGGAAAAACATTTTACAAACTCAAAACAACCTCAGCCCCTCAATCCTCTCAAAATCATTCCTGTTCTTCGTAACCAAAATCCCATCCACCTCAATCACTATCGAAGCCAACAGGATGTCGGCAACACCGATGAGCTGACCTTTGCTTTTCAGGTTTTTGTAGATTGTGGCGGCTATTGCAACGGATTGTCCTGTTAGTGTATGAATCGTAAAAAGCTCCAGCCAACCAAGAATAATCTTAGTTTTCTGCGGATTGCTCTCACCGCAGAGGAGCTCAAAGCGGGTGATCATTGTCGTTGCAATAGTGGGAATTTTGATCAGCTCGTCAAAGACTGCAACCCCAGCCCCTGAGCCACGTAGTTTGTCTATGATAATGTCCGTGTCTAGGAAGTAGGAATGTGCCATTGGTGAAAGGCTTTCCTCACTTCGGAGACTTTTTGGGCAAACTGTTCGTCAAACTGCCCGACGGTTTTTTTGTTCAGTGCCTGTATCTTCTTTTCCCGCACACTACTGGGATCGCTACGTAATACGCCATCAAGAGTGACTTCAATTAGTTTACTTACTGTTCTCCGCTGCCGCTTGGCTTCTTTTTTTACTTTGCTCAACACCTCTTTGGCAACGTAACCATGATTCTGCTGTTTCCTGATGCTACTGGCATAGTGGCTCCTTTCAGGAAAAGTGTAACACTTCAAAACACGAAAGTGCAACACCACCAACTTTCGTGCCAGTTGTCCGCCCACGGACAACTACCACTGTCAAATACCCCCTATTTCCCGATGCAAAATCTTCCAAACACGTTATGCAACAACTCTGTAGTAAACACCTGCCCTGTAATTTCCCCCAACGCTTCCAGACTACTTCGGAGGTCGACGGCTACGAGGTCGCCTTCCCTTCTTTCCAGCAACCCTGCTTCGCCCTCTCGCAAGTAGCCTAGAGCTTTTTCGAGGTTGTGTTGGTGGCGTTGGTTGGTGATGAGGAGGTCTTCGGTGTTGGAAGTGGCTTCGCCGGTGGCGAGGTGTTTGATGGTGCTGCGTAACTGCTCGATCCCCTGCCCTGCTTTCGCGGAGACGGCAATTTGGGAAAAGGAAAATAGTGTGAATTGAGGAAAGCTTTCCGCTTCAGCAGAGTCCTGTTCATCAACTTTGTTTACCACAACAAGTGCGGTTTTCTCGGCAAGGAGTTCGCGGACGTGGTCGGGGAGTTCGGCGAGGAATTGCTGGCTGCCTTTCTGATCGGTGCTATCGAAGACCACGAGAATAATATCGGCTGAATCAATGGCTTGTAGGCTGCGGCGGACACTTTCCTGATCAATTTCTACTTCGGTTTTCATGATCCCGGCGGTATCGACAAGGAGAACGGGGATACCGTCGATGTCGCAATATTCGCGGATGGCGTCGCGGGTTGTGCCTGGCGTGCTGGTCACGATGGCACGATCGTATTGGAGGAGGGCGTTGAAGAGGCTGGATTTTCCGGCGTTGGGGAAGCCGAGGAGGACGACTTTGATGCCTTGTTTGTAGAGCAAACCGGTGCGAGCGGTAGAAAGGAGTGTTTCCAGTGCGGCTCTGGCTTTTGACGACTTTCCTTCCAACTCGTCGTAGGGAATTGGGGGGACGTCATCATCGACAAAATCGAATGTGGCTTCAAGGTAGCCGGTAACATACATGATGTCTTCGTAGATGCTGCGAATCTGACGGGAAAGGCCACCCTGCAGCTGTTCGACAGCGAGTTGTGCGCTTTTGGTAGTTTGAGCACGGATGAGGTCGATAACGCTTTCTGCTTGAGAAAGATCCATCTTGCCATTGAGAAAGGCGCGGCGGGAAAATTCACCGGGTTCAGCGAGTCGAATAGTGCCGAGTGCAAGTAACAATCTAATTATTTCATCGAGAATAATCCGGCTCCCGTGGGCGTGGAATTCAACAACGTCCTCGCCGGTGAAACTATGTGGCGCAGGCATGTAGACCGCCATGACCTGATCTATGTTCTTTTTTGTTTTTGGATCGAGAATCCAACCGAGCTGAAGTTTGTATGGTTCGGGAACAAACTCCTTCGGTTCGGTGTTCTTGTGGGAAAAGATAAATAGTTGGTGGAGCGCATCGAGCGCTTTCTCACCGGATATGCGAATCATGCCGATAGCACCTTCGCCGAGGGGTGTGGTGATGGCTGTGATGGTTTCGTTGTTGAGGGTTGATGGCATAGGAAAGAACTTTCGTGCCTTCAGGATACCATGGGAGTGGGATTGGCTTCAAAAGAAACGTGCGTCCCTACGAAAAATATAATCCCATTTCATTTTGCATTTCCATCTCGTTTTTGGCTCTCTGGAGCGTCGGAACAGGACTCCAGAGATAGCATGAATGAGTTGCCAATCCCAACTCGACAAAGCCCACCTAAAACGTGTAAAATTTATTGATGCAATTTCAAAAATAACTCTTTCACCACTATGGCTACAAAACGTGATTACTACGAAGTTCTGGGCGTCTCAAGAGACGCAAGTGTCGATGATATCAAGAAAGCTTTCCGCAGGCTGGCAAAGGTACATCATCCTGATCTCAACAAAGATGCAGGCAACGATGAGAAATTTAAAGAGCTAAACGAAGCGTACGAAGTCCTTTCTGATCAGCAAAAACGTCAGACCTACGACCAATTTGGTCACGCTGCTGCACAAGGAGGGTTTGATCCTTCTGGGGCGGGTGGTTTTGATTTTAGTGGATTTCAAGGTGGTGGTGGGTTTGGTGATCTTGGAGATATTTTTGAAACTTTTTTTGATTTTGGCGGTGGTGGCGGAAGAGGTGGACAACGGGCTGGGCAGAAACGCGGTGCTGATTTGGAATATCGGTTGAAGATTACATTTGAAGAAGCGGTCTTTGGGACAGAAAAAAACATTTCTATCAATAAATTGGTTCCCTGCTCTTCCTGCAAAGGCTCTGGCGCAGAGGGTAATGCGCAGCCGAATAAATGTAGCGAGTGTAATGGTCAAGGGCAAGTTCGTCAGGCGAGACAGACCTTTCTCGGGCAGATGGTACAGGTGGTTACCTGTCCGAAATGCCATGGTAAAGGCTCAACTATTTCCAATCCTTGCAAAAACTGTAGCGGCTCAGGTGTGAAGCGAGAGACTGTTAGTGTATCTGTGAAAGTGCCAGCTGGCGTGGATGAGGGATCACAAATTCGGTTCACTGGTTCTGGTAACGCGGGTGAGAATGGTTCACCAGCTGGGGATTTGTACGTGAGTATTCAAATTCAGGCGCATGAGTTTTTTGAACGTCGGGGTGCGGATTTATTTTACGAAGGGGAAACTAATTTCCCGTTGCTGGCATTGGGTGGGGAAATAGCAATACCAACCCTTGAAGGTGAAAAAATGTTGAAAGTTCCGGCTGGAACGCAGAGCGGGAAAGTGTTTCGCCTCTCCGGTCAGGGCGTCACCAAACTTCGTGGTGGTGGCAGGGGACACCTCTACGTCACTGTCCGCGCCGTCACACCAGAAAAAATTGGTGGTGACGAGAAAAAACTGCTTGAGCAACTGAAGACTTTCTACGAAAAGAATCCTACGAAAAAAGGTAAAAGTTTCTGGCAAAGTTTTGGGGGATAGCCTTCCTTTGCCACTTCTTTCTAATTATGCTGTAATAAGTGCAAGAGAAAAAACAAAAGGGTGCATCTCCATGCCACAACTCACGTGGGATAGTCTACTGCTGGTGATCATGCTTGGTGGTGCTTTGTTGGGATTTTTACTGAGAAAAGCGAAGATCATAACCTATATCATTTCCTGTTTCATCGCCTTTGTCTTCGCAAATGAGCTTGGAGTCGGCATAACACGAGCACTCCGCTCATTTACCAACGCTGATATTAAACTTTTTTATTTGAAATTTGTGCTTTTTATGTTTGTTTTACTTGCGCTAATGACTGAAGAAAAGTTCATGAGTAATGGTGTTTCTGTGCCTATGGGTATCTTTCCAAATCTCGAAGGTGCGCTTTACGGCTGGGTTTTTAGTGTTTTATTTGTGAGTAATATTTTTCAACTGATGGACGATGTGACCGTCATGGAACTTCAGGGAAAATCAATATTGGCGGGTTTTATTGCGGTAAATCGTTTATGGATCGTTATGATACCGATACTGGCGATCTGTATTGCAAGTATCATGAGAAGGTTTAAGTCTTCGTAGAAAAAAAACACTCCTCCGCTGGAGCCATCTTGCAGATGGCTCCTCCCGTTTCGTAAGACAGTATACCGCCAAAGCTGCTTGTGAGAAACACTGGCAACGCATTGAATACTTCAAATACGTTCTAGTTACATCAACATCGACCATTCAGTTTTACGAAAAAAAGGAGGCATCTGCAAGATGCCTCCAGCGTGTAGTTCATCAGGATCAAGTAGCTACTTCAAAAATCTCACCCGAAACAACTCTTTCCACATCAAGAGAAAATTACTCAGGTTTGGTGCAAACCTGGTGTCCTCGTTGTTAACCCATTCTACGGGGATTTCTACGACTTTTAACTTTGATTTCCTAGCTATATAGAGTACTTCTACGTCGAAGATAAAACTGTCTAGTCGTTGTTTTGTAAAAATTTTCTTAGCAGCGGCAGCGGTAAATCCTTTAAAACCACATTGTGTATCTTTGATCCCGCGTACAGCCCAAACGCGAACAGCAAAATTGAATAATCGCCCAGCAAATTCACGAAACCATGGCTGGTGTTTTTTCACCAAAGAACGGTCAACAGCTCGAGAACCAATTGCAACATCGGCTCCGCTTTTTAATGCTTTCAATAATTTTTCAATTTCTGGGATTGGGGTGGAAAGATCTGCATCTGTGAAAAAAATATAGTCACCACTGGCTTGCAACATACCTTGGCGAACAACATAACCTTTGCCATGATTTGCGGTATTTTTTACAAATTTCAGACGAGCTTGAGGAAACTCTTGCGCAAGTTCTAAAAACACCTGTTGTGTTTTATCTCGAGAACCATCATCGACAACTAAAATTTGTGTGTTGTAGTGCTGGTGCTCAGTGTAGGCAATAATGCTTCGCAATGTTGCAGCAAGGCGCTTTTCTTCATTGTAGGTTGGGATAACTATCGCTAGGGAATCGGTCAAAGTATAATCCTCTTGTTCAAAAAGGCTGGTGCCTCTTACTATACTCACATAAAGTGGTACCGGTGTAAATAATGTAATGCTACACTAGTACTTGATATATAATTATGTTCTTCATGATTTCTCTATTTCGACCAATGTTTTCTCGTTTTAGTAGATCAACTAAGCTCTTTATTGAACATAATTTTACTTTTCTGCTTTTAGTTTTGGTTGCCATTTTTGTAATTCTTCGCCTACCGTCCTTCTTTGAACCTTATTACAATGTTGCTGATGATGCCTTCTATGCAGCAATTGCAAAACATTTTGCATATGGAAAAATGCTGTACCGAGACGTGTGGGATAATAAACCTCCTGGCATATTCATAGTTTACTACCTTGCCTATCGCTTAGGTTCAACCTTTATTTACACAAGACTTTTTAACTTGATAGCTGGATTGATTACATTCTTCCTACTTTTTTTGATTGGAAAAAGACACCTCAATAAAGCCAAGTTGTTTCTTTTTCTTTCCGCAGCCTGTTTCCTGCTCAACTATTTGAGGCTTGAGCCCAATAGGGTAAACGCAGAGAACTTCTTTATTGCTTTAACAACAGCTGGAATCTATTTCTTTATGAAGAAAAAGTATATTCCAGCTGGTTTTTGCTATGGTTTTTCTTTTTTTTTCAAGCTATACCCACTGATAGAATTTATTTTCTTGGGTATTTTTTTACTAAGCTTAATAGAAAAAAATTATAGTACGAGAATCAAGTCTTTCGGAAAATTTTGCATTGGTCCAATACTAATCTATTTTTCACTCTTTTTTGTGCTTTTTATTTTTGGAAATCTTAGCGATTTTCTTCAAGCTACAATGTCTTTGTTTCTGAGTCACTGGGGTCAATATAACTATCCGATGGGCTTGATACTTCTTCCCAACACCCTATCGATACGGATAATTTTAGCTGGTGCTTTTTTCTTTCTTTTTGCCAGTATGTATAGGAAAAAAGAATATAGCTATGAAAAAACTGTTTCGTTGATCTGGCTGTTAGGCGGTATGACCACAGTTACTCTTACAGAAAAAAATGATGCACACAGCTTATTAGAAATTGTTCCATCTCTATTGCTGGTTTTTGCCTTTATGTTGAAAAAAACAGGATTTTTCACTGTTTATTTCTTACGATCCATTTTAACTTTTGGTGTGTGTGTATTTGCTTTTCTTGCATTATTCACACAAGGAAATCCTTTTTACAAAGTAAACACGTATGCCTACTATTTCAACTTTGCAGCTCTTGTCTCGAATTCTACAAGCATTGAAGAGTATCGATCGAGTTATGGACAAGATTTAAACGACTTTTATACAACAGTGGATTACGTGAATCAGAATTTACCACCACGTAGCTCTGTTTACTATATTGGCTACAATTTGTGGTTTTATGAGCTTACTACTTTTATCAATCCGGTTAAATATTTCCCTCCCTACCATCTCTCATTTCTTGGTCAAGAAACTGAGTCAAAAAGGAACTCGGAAATTGTCGATTCACTTAAAAAGTTCAAGACACCTTATGTTGTTGCTGAAAAAGGCATGCTCGGAGATACAAATTCGTTTTACAATAATTTACTGATTGATCAAGAATATAAGCCAGTACAATCTTTTGTTAATCCATACTTTGTTCTTTTTGCTAGGTAGTGTTAACATAAAAATTTCGATATAATTAGGAT
>JBAXVQ010000076.1:0-7786 GCA_037128935.1 bacterium
CTTTTGGTGATCTTTCGTTTTCCCTTCGGTGTCATTTTACGTGATGTGATTCGAACTGTTGCTCAAATCAATCTTGTTCATTAGAATGATTGCACCAACTATTTCGGACTGGATTCTAGGAGGTTTAATGCGTTTTTCTCAGCGAATTGGAATACGTCCTGTAAAAAAAATAGTGCAAATCGACTCTATAGATGATGATTTAAGGAATAAACTATGGAATGTTTTTGTATTAGCCGTACTAGAAAAATTAGAAACTGACCTTTTAGACAAATTTTTTTCTCTTCTTTGGATGGATTTTTTTTCACGACCTATTGATGGATTGAATCTTCGTAAACATAAAGCAGTGATGGAAATTAAAGAAAGATTTATTAGTAGCGAATGGTACGAAGTTTATGACTTTGTTGAATTCGTGGCACACTTTTATTCTAATTATGTCCATCCAAAAGCTTTCACAGAAGCATGTAATTATTACCTAGAAATAGAAAAATCTGCTTATCGTTTTATAAATGACAATTTAACTAAGATTACCGATGAGGTTGAACTTAAGGAAATTGAAGAAACTATTGAACTAGCAGAAAACAATAAGTTAGAAGGAGTTAAACAACATATTCAAACAGCACTACAATTTCTTTCTGATAGGAAAAATCCTAATTACCGCAACTCAATAAAAGAATCAATAAGTGCCGTAGAAACTGCTTGTAGAATGGTCACTGGAGAGAAAAGTGATACTTTAGGAAAAGCTATCAATAGCATTAAAAAGAAAAATACTACTATCCACCAAGCATTACTTGATGGTTTTAGTTCTCTCTACGGTTATACCTGTGATGAGGGAGGAATCAGGCATAGTATGATGGATAAAACTAATTTAGATTATGACGATGCTAAATTTATGCTAGTTGCTTGCTGCGCTTTCACTAACTACTTAATTGCAAAATGCTTGTAAAATAAAAACACCTGCACAGGTGTTTTTGACGTTGTAATAAAATGGTGGTTAACCTGAAAGGTGTTAAAACTGAGGCGATGGGGCTAATGAGGTGATGAAATGTTCCTACTAAAGTAGTGAGGAGGATCTCTTTTAGGTATTTTTCGTTGATAATTAGGATATATCTCATCGCTTTAATGTGGAGATTGTTTTTGAATCTTCGTAAAATGAGTGTACACAAAAAACCATATTCAGGAGAACACAACCATGGAAAAAAATAATAAAGTAGTGCTGGTTACAGGAGGGAATAAAGGATTAGGGAAAGAAATCGGACGACAGCTTGGTATGTTTGGATATACCGTTGTTCTCACTGCACGAGATAAACAGGCAGGAGAAACAGCAAAAAAGGAACTTGAGGCTTTGGGATGTGACGCACGTTGTGTGCAACTTGATGTTACCAATCCTCAAGATATTGCCGATCTCGTGACCTACCTCGATACCACCTTTGGCAAACTTGATGTGCTTGTCAATAATGCAGGGATCGCACTTGAATGGGATGGAAAGCCGACCAATGCAGACAAAATTCGCCGTACGCTTGAGGTAAACTTGATTGCTCCCTACTCTATCACGGAAGCCCTTATTCCACTCCTCTCTCGTAGTGACGATGCGCGGGTGATTAACCAGTCGTCAATGCTTGGTTCAATTGGTAACGCTGAGAATGCGTGGGAGCACGTAGCAGGATTTACGACTGTGGGCTACTCGACCTCGAAAGCTGGTTTAAATATGCTCACATTAGTTCAATCGAAGACATTAGAAAACAAGGGAATTGCAGTTGCAGCTGCTCATCCTGGATGGGTGAAGACCGATCTCGGAACACAAGCAGCGCCCATGGAAGTGAATGAAGGAGCATCAACAGTTGTTGATCTTGTAACCATTGCTCGCGACCAGTTCCCACATGGGCAACTCGTCCACAAAGGTAATCGTTTGCCTTGGTAATGGCTGTTGTTCAGCAGAAGAGTAGGTTTTGATACTAAAATGCGTTTAATACTACCACAAAGATTGGGTATTCTTGCCGACACTACGCTGTCCCGCCAGTAAACTATACGTGCAAAAAATTTCATACCATCAAACGCAAGCTAGTATGAGACAGGAGCACTTGAGTGTGTTCATGATACTGTTGGTTTAGAAATAAAAAAACCACCTCAAGAGGTGGTTCAAATCGAAGGTAATTTTCATGGTGGGCAATATAGGACTCGAACCTATGACCCTCTGCGTGTAAGGCAGATGCTCTAACCAACTGAGCTAATTGCCCGAATGGAGTGAACTGCTACGAAGAAGATTTTGCCATGATGGGGGGAGAAATGCAAGTGCTCTGGGTGGTCGTTCTGCTCTCGGCCTCCCTGAGACAAGGCGTGCCTTGTCTCTACGATGAGAAAATTTATTTCTCCATCAATGTTTTCATCGCTGCAATAAACCGTTCATTCTTCGCCCTTGTATCCTCCACCGACACACGAATGCTGTTTCCGAGGTGCTTTTCTTTTGAACGGTCACGGATGAGAATGCCATGTTCTTTTGCTAGTGTTGCGGTTATTTCTGTGGCACTGTGCTGTTCTGGGAGTTTGGCACACAGGAAGTTGGTGATGGTTGGAAAGGTTTTTAGTCCGAGATCTTGCAGTTGCTGTTCCATCCATTGTCGTTCGGCAACAAGCTCGTGAACGGTGGCACGCATTACACGTTCCTGATCGAGTACCTGGTCGATGATTGTTGCCGTCATGCGGTCAATGTTGAAGGGTAAACGAACCTTGTCAAATTCGGTGATTGCCCATTCTGGTGCGACGGCGTAGCCGCAGCGAATCCCGGCTAGTCCCCAGGCTTTAGAGAAGGTGCGGAAGACGATGAGATTTTCACGTGTAGAAATTTCCTGAATAAACGATGAAAAAGTGTCGGGGAAATATTCACCGTAGGCTTCGTCAACAACAACGAGGCAAGGCGCGTTGTTTACCACTTTTTCAATCTCTGCACGATCTAGCAGTGTTCCTGTGGGGTTGTTTGGATTGCACAAGAAAATAATCTTCGTCTTCGCATCAACCTGTTGCAACACCTTCTCGGCATTGAGTGCAAATGTTTCACTTTCCAATGAGACTGAGTGCACTTCGGCTTTGTGCATGGTTGCGAGTAAATCGTACATGGTGAATGTTGGTGGACTGACCACAATATTGTCACCGGCCTCAAGAAAAATAAGCATGAGTAGGGAAATAAGCTCGTCAGAACCGTTGCCAAGCACGATGTTCTTTCCGGTCATGCCGTATCCGACAAAACGGGCAACCTTTTCACGGAGCGCGGTAAACATACCGTCGGGATAGCGGTTGAGCGGGATGTTGTCGAGCTTGAGTTCATACCGTCCCCAAAAAGGACTTTCCATATCATCGAGAAAAATTTCACCGTTATAGGTTGAGCGGGTGTTGGTGTATGGTTTCAGCGGACGGATTGCAGGGCGAACAAGTTGGCGAAAGTCCATGTGGGCTCCTTTTAGGAGAAATTTCTAATAAGGAAGTGCATTGTATTCTCTCCCCCTTTGTAAGGGGGAGTTGGAGGGGGTTGCATTTTGAAAGAATTTTAAAAATCCCCCTTTCCCTCTTTGTGAAAGAGGGAAAGGAAAAATCCAACCCCACCCAGCCTCCCCTTGGGAAGGGGAGGAGTTATACGATGCAAAGCACTTTATTATTAGAGCTTAGAATGCAATTTTGTAGTAGCATTATTGTAGTCAAAGACAGCAGTGAGGTAAAACGAGTGTCCCACAAGCAGGCTATTCTTATCGGGGATCATCACGGTGGTCATTCGCAGTACTGCTCTCACAGTAAGGCTAAGTTGGGTGAGTATGTTACCCTGATGCAGCAGTTGCTGCGAGAAGAGCAGCTGATTGATACAGTGCTCAGTGAGAATCTGGTTGTTTTTTCTGTGACGGAGCATGCTCCCCGTCCTTGTAAAAACTCGATAACCCTCACTGCAGAAGGCACGATTGTTCAGCAAAAAAATCCGAGTGGTACTCCCCTGCCGATTGAGGTTCCCAAGCACTTGCTTGAAGAGGCTGGATCGCTGAATCTTCTAGGTGAAACATTCCTTTCTTATCCAGATGATCTCATCATTAACACAGCAGGGACACAAGTAGAAATCCCTTTCGACAACCTATTTTTTCCGGATTATTACGATGAAATACTTGAGCATCAAAAAGGAAATCCATGGCTGAGCCGAGGGATGGAAATTGATTTTTGGGGGGAGAATCTTCAACTGTGTTTTGAGCAGTATCGAGAATTTTTTACTGTGCTGGAAAATAAAAAGCTACCCCTACCAGAGAGGGTGATTGTTTCTGTGCACTTCTTGCGAGAACGGAACAGCGAGACGTTTTTCTGTCACGATTTCAGCAGAGCAGAATCGGGGAGAGGGGCGGGTAGGGATTTGGATTTTCTGTTTTCGAGTTATTGGCGTTCGGTAAGGAAATCGATTGGTCTGGCACAACGGATTGAGGAAATGTTCTCGATATCGAGCACGATTGGGCATCTTGATCTGATAAAAAAATATTTTCCTGAGGAGCATAGTGCATGGCTTGCAGAAGATACCAACCGCAAGCAAGTGCAAGCAGTCCTAGAAGAGCTTGTGGCTTCCAATATTTCATGGGAAATAAATACAGCCGGCTTGGGAAAACCATGTAAAGCCCCTTATCCTTCTTTTGATCTCATTGATTACGCGCAGCAGATTGCTGGAAATGCGCCCCTGTTTTTGACTATTGGTAGTGATAATCATAAGCCGGAAGATATCTTTGCGTACTACGGCGAGGCAATTGGAAAGCTTAAAGAAATCGGGATACGCTCTTTGCTGAGCTTTCAACGAAGGGATGGAAAAATATGTGATCGTTGGGTAGAATTGTAATCTGTAGAGACGCAACATCTTGCGACTCTCCGTGCTTGCCCCTGTAGCTCAACGGATAGAGTACTGGTCTTCGGAACCAGTGATGCGGGTTCGATTCCCTCCGGGGGCACCAAGCTTTTAGCCTGTTTTACTTTTTTTATAAGTGAGGTGCCTGTATTGTGGCTTATGGACACCACCATCACGGGCATGACCATTCGGATTCCAGCAAAAATATTGGCATAGCGCTGCTGCTGAATTTGAGCTTTGCGATCTTTGAGCTTTTTATTGCGTATTGGACGAATAGTTTGTCTGTGCTTTCCAACTCCCTCCACGATTTTGGTGACACGTTTTCCCTAGGACTCTCGTATTTCTTTGATAAAGTCTCGCAGAGAGAAAGAACCAGCACTTTTTCTTATGGTTTTAAACGCTTTTCAATTATCCCTGTGGTGGTAAACAGCCTCATTCTCTTGGTTGGCTCCCTCTTCATCCTTTACGAAGCAGTTACGAGAATTATCTCACCGCAAGCAGTAAAAACTGACGGCATGATCGCATTTGCATTACTCGGCATGGTTGTTAACTTCATTGCTTTTATCAGATTGCGTAGCGGTAAAACATTAAATGAAAAGGCGGCGTCTCTTCATTTGCTTGATGACGTGCTTGGATTATTTGCTGTGTTGGTTGGAAGCGTGGTGATGAAATTTTTTGATGTTCCAATTCTTGATCCCATTCTTTCTTTGTTGATAACGTTGTTTGTGTTGTCCAAACTAGTGCAGAACCTGAAGTCTGCAAACGCTATCTTTCTGCAATCTGTACCTGATGGGGTGGATATTACGCAACTTGAAGTGTTGTTAAAAAAGTTAGAGCATGTTGTTTCTGTTCACGATATCCATGCCTGGTCACTGGATGGTATTCATCATGTTCTGACACTCCATCTTGTCATCGAAAATGGACTATCGTTGCGTGATGCTGAGCTGGTAAAGGGCGAAGCACGAAAAGTAATAGAACGTCTTGGTATTGGTCATCCGACGATAGAAATTGAATCTGAAAATGAACACTGTCATTTGGTAGGTTGCTAGTTCAAAACTTGCTTACGCAGCAAATCCTCCCGCCTGAATTTCCCACAGTTTTTTGTAATGGCTTCCTTTTTTTCTTATTAGTTCACCGTGTGTGCCTCGTTCGTAGATTCGACCTTGATCGAGGACGATAATTTCATCCATCTGCATGACGGTGGAAAGGCGGTGGGCGATCACGATGGTGGTTTTGCCCTTCATGAGCTTAGTGAGGGCATCTTGGATGAGGAACTCGGATTCGGAGTCGAGTGAACTGGTGGCTTCATCGAGGATGAGGATGGGGGCGTTTTTTAGGATTGCACGTGCAATGGCAACACGTTGGCGTTCACCACCGGAAAGTTTTACGCCGCGTTCGCCAACGAAGGTCTGGTACTGTTCTGGTAGTTTGGAAATGAACTCGTGGCAGTGAGCTTTTTTTGAAGCAGCAATCACTTCATCCATGGTGGCGTTTGGTTTTCCGTAAGCAATGTTATCTGCAAGTGTACGGTGGAAAAGGATAGGATCCTGTGGAACGAGAGCAACGGCGTCGCGTAAACTATTGAGCGTAACCGACATGATATCGCGTCCGTCGATAAATATAGTTTCTGATGGAAGGTTGTAGAGACGCAGTAGGAGTTTTACCAGCGTGGATTTCCCTTGGCCGGATTCGGAAACGAGTGCGACTTTTTTTCCGGCGGGGATGGTGAGGGAAAAGTCATGAAAGACTTGGTTTCCTTTGGGATAGCAAAAGTTGAGGTTTTTTATGGCAATTTCGGCTTTGTTGAGGTGGAGTAAACTGGCGCTAGGGGCGTCGGTTATTTCATGGGGAGTTTCGAGAATTTCAATCATTTCACTGGCATCAGCATAGGATCGCCCTATTTCTCGCAATGCACGGCCAAGGTTCCACATCTGATTATTGAGCGGGATCACGATGGTAGGGATGAGAACAAAATCGCCAACGGTGAGATTTCCTTGCTGCCATTGAATTAATCCAACTGAAAGTAGTGTAAAATCTAGCAGCACGCCAAGTGCACTTTGAAATGCATTATACGCTGTGTTTCGATTCCAGCTTCCCATTACGGTTTTTCGCCACTTATCTGAAAGTTTTAAAAAGCCAGCGTTTTCAACGTTTTGTTTGGAAAACAGTTGGATGTTGATGTTGTTTGCTACGGTATCAGCAAGAGAGCCAGACACCTCTGATTCTACTGCATTTGATATGCGATCAAAGGAAAATTTCCATCGACTAAATAGCACATTTCCTATAAAAACTATGGAAATCCAAGCTGTGAGAATGAGAGCAAGTGCAGTATTGGCTGTCCAAAGTAGGTAGAGACTGATAAAAACCTGCAACATCAAGGGATATAGGTCGATAAATATTCTGTCGAATAGGCTTTCGAATGCTCGGGGAAGGCGATTCACTTTCTTTACAATCGAACCAACAAAGTTGTTGATAAAGAAATCGTAGGAATGCAAGTGTACATAGCGGAAGCATTCATCATAAATTCGCTTCATAATGCGGGATTCGAGATGTGTCGCGCCGAGATCGAGTAATCGCAATCCTATCCATACCACTATACCTAGAAACAATACTCCTAATGCAACCCGATGCAGCAAGGCGATGTCTGGAGTTGCGGATGTGATTTCGTTGAGGAATGTTTTGTACAGAAGTGGGAGGAGTGTCCACCCTACTCGTCCCATACTGATACCAAACATACTGACGATGAATAATTTCCATTCACTTGCTATATGTTTTATTATGAACGAGGTAGTCAGTCGGATGAGTTGTGTTTTCTTTTTCATATGCAGTATAAATAATCGTTTGATTGTAGCAGAAATGCCGTGAAAAGACAATGCTGCGAATCACATCACGTAAAATGACACCGAAGGGAAAACGAAAGATCACCAAAAG
>JBAXVQ010000077.1:0-7785 GCA_037128935.1 bacterium
TAATACTGCTAGAGATTGGAAAAGAACCTTATCGCCAAGGGAACGTGCACTTCGTTTAACAGCATTTGCTGCTGCAGTGCAGGGAAATACTATTAATCAACTTTCTGAACAAGCATTGGTTGGGTCGTTGCGGTTATTGGGGAATACTGATGCTGAACTGAGAACTTTTGCAAGAACGACGCTTATTGAGCAATTTAGTAATGAGCACAGCAGAAGCTCTGAGGTTGTGTCAGCAATTCCTGGGGTTGAATTGCAGTTGGCGAAGTTTGCGCTGGCTAGTAGAGAGACACAAGGTGCTCTGAGACTTACATTTTTTACTGATCGGGGAGATAGTAGAAGGTATACAGTCATTCCTGACCAAAGTGATTCCAACAATTCTGTTGATTTTGATCCTTCTTCTTTACGTGTTGGAGTATCTACAACATCTCTTAACTCTCCAGGAAAAATTCTTCAGATACTGGATTCTTATCAACAGACACTTAATGAAAGTGATTCTGGTTTAGAGCAAAAAGCAAAGGAAATGGTCGCCAAGAGGATTGTTGATGAGCAGAAGTGGGAAGAACTGAAGCCAAAGTTAATAGCGGGTGGAACGGTATTCGCTCTCCTTCTGCTCACATACGGCCTTTCTCAAGCAATCCCATGGGGAATAAGACAATTTAATTCTGAACAAGCTCGTCAAGAAGCAGAGAGGCAGCAAAGAGCTGCTCTTTTTACAATGATACTGGGCGCCTGTAGAAACACAGATTATAGCAATGCAGTAAATGCTTGGGATGCGCAGGTTGACTTGCAAGATATTCCTTCTCTTCAATCTTGGGATACCGTTCAAGAAAGATTGGGTAACGGTTTTGCAATCAGAGAAGTCGATGAAACTACTGCTGTGATTTGTTCACGCGGTTGGGGACTACGAATTACAGCCCAGCCAGGAACAAAATCTATTGATGCTCTTTCTTCTTTAACAACAAGCTTGCGAACAGGGAATTCTTTTGTTGATGCAGTAAGAGAATCGGGCATCACGCTAGGAATTGCTTCTCTAGAAGATGAAAAGGTTTCTGCGGGAGTAAAATTAATCAATGATCTTCCAGCTGGAAAGACCATAGCTTTTGTTGTCCCGGAAAGACCAGCTCTAGCAGTTGACACTGGAATGGCGCTTGCGAATGACACATCGCCAATCACATCTGCTATTGTTTTTACTCGGGAAGCAGACGGAAACGTGGTTGTGAGACGAGTTCCTGTATCTCTAGAAGGGTCGGTTGAGTCACCTGATAAAGTGCTTACTTTTTCTGGTGCAACTGTGAATTTTAATACTTCAACAAACAATACAAGTCGAATTGGGGAAGTAGTTCCTTCGGCTCAGATTCCATTGTCGGAAATAATAAGTTTAGACAATAATACTCAAGCCATGCTGCTACTCCATTTGGCATTTCTCAACTCGCCTGGTGGAGCTCAATCACCAAGTACTTGGACTCAAAGCCCCCCAGCAGAAGCTGCTCTTTCAGAAATTGCATACTTATTAATTCCATCTCAGGTCCGCTCCATCCCAACTCTCGATCAAGCAAGTTATATGTTGAGTATGCTTTCATTAACTGGTGGTGGATGGACTACACAAAAGCAATGGAGTACACCTCCTGCATATATAGAGCCACAAAGTAATGGACGAATTGATCCTCCAACAACAACTTATCAAGGTGGAATTCAACAACATCATCAACCCGACCGCCGCTCACTTGCTCAACAACAAGTGCCACACTATAGGTATCGAGGCTAATCCCTCCTCACCCACTTCACCACCCCCACCGCCAAAAACTGCTGACAAAGATGGTACACCAATGGCGGTATCACAGCTGTAGCGGTGAAGAATTTCACGATGATGTACAGACTGGTACTAAACGTATTCTGCGAAGAAGCGAACATTAGGGCTATCCTGTCCTTGTGCGAAAACCCCAATATCCCTGCACTCCAATAACTCAATACGATCATGGCTAGGTGATGTGCGATCACGATCGGGATCATGATGGCAACCATACCGAAAGAAAGCGCTCCCGCTGCTTTCACCATTGCTGATGCCATGAACAGCAAAATAATGCTTTGCGTAGTTGGAGACGTTATTTTCCTGATGGCTGGCAGCTGTTTCTTGAGAAAAGGCTTCACCAACTGTGCGATGATGACGGGTAAAATTGTTGCTTCGACAAGGCTTATCAGCATGCCAAGCACATCAAACTGCAGGCTGGATCCCAAGATAACATATAACACCATAGGCGCAAACAGAGCGCTTAGCATTGTGACGAGAACAGAAAGCACTAGGCTAAGCGTATCGTTTCCCCCTGCCAGACGCGTCCAAAGGATTGAAGAGCCTATGGTTCCGCCAACTGAGACCATCACGATGAGACCAATGTGAAGATCAGGGTAGTTGAAAAGAAACAGTTTACTTAGAAACAAGCCAAGAAGTGGGGAAACAAGAAACGCAAAAACTAGCACAAACGCTAGGGCTTTTGTCTTTTTCAAAGCCTGTATGATCGCCTGCATGTCTTTATCCAGACCAAGGAGAAACATCACGCCAGCTAAAAAGAGCGTATTGTAGTTGCTCAACCACTGTAGTTGGGAAGAAAACACATACCCAATCGTCGCTGCAACCAACAACATAACTAGGAACCACTGTTCACGAAGGATGGCGAGTGTTTGTTGTTTCATGAGAAGTATCTACATTGCTGGTGAATTTCCAGTGTAGATAGATTTTCTAGCGACAGCAACATCGGTTAGTTTCCTTTTTCGGCAGTTGCAAAGTCATATGTCGTCACCGTAATCATCAAAGCAGAGTGTCATCCTGAGCGAAGTCCTCGAAGCCGAAGGATCTTTTCGAACACCATTGGGGTAAACAATAACCCCACCCTGTTTCGAAGAGATTCTTCGCAAAAGCCTCAGAATGACACGAGTGGAAATTGTTCACCAATACTTTGCTACTTGACTTGTCGCAACTTGACTTGCAGATTTTCCCGTGCAAAAGTGGAAACGTACTTTTGAGAGCCTTTCCATGTCCAAACCATTATCACAGGAAGAGTTAAAAAAACTTGCGGCCGAGAAGGCTGTTGAATCGATAAAATCAGGCATGTTGGTTGGACTAGGTACGGGATCAACTGTTAAATATGCGCTGTTGAAAATAGGACAGTTGGTGAAAGAAGGCCTCTCCATCCAATGCATTGCTACATCGCAGGCGACTGAAAAGATTGCATTAGAACAAGGGATAACGCTTACAGACTTTTCGAAAATAACTTCGCTGGATCTTACCATCGACGGCGCAGATGAGATTAATCATGACTTTCACCTGATCAAAGGTGGCGGTGGGGCGTTGTTTCGGGAAAAGATTGTGGCACAGGCGAGTAAGAAGATGATCGTTATCACGGATGAAAAAAAACTTGTTCGTAGATTGGGTGTGTTTCCACTGCCCATAGAAATTGTTGCATTTGGTTGGGAAACGACTGTAAAGCGGTTGGAAAGCCTTTGCTCGAAAGTGGTAGTGAGAAAGAAAGAAGATACAACAGTGGTGACAGACAACGGAAATTTTATCGCGGACTGCCATTTTAGCATTATCAATGATCCAGTGACGCTGCATCAGCAATTAAAAATGCTGACGGGTGTTGTGGAAACAGGACTTTTCACTACTGAAGCAACTAGTGCGGTGATTGGGAAAGCTGATGGGACGGTGGAAGTATTGAAAAGGGCGAAGAGGCAATAGTGTTTGCTTTCAGATAACTCCTCCCCTTTCAAAGGGGAGGCTGGGTGGGGTTGGATTTTCGAGCAGAGTGTGCGTGGTGAAAACTAGTGCAAAATGCAACCCCCTCCAACTCCCCCTTACAAAGGGGGAGAGTATCAAATATACCTCATTAGTACTGCGTTCCCTGCACTTTCCTCACTACAAAAAATACCAGTTCCAGTAAGATAACCCCTCCCAATGCGCTTCCCAGAATAATCCCCCAGTCGATCAGATCGAGTGAAGTGACCCGAAAGAGACCTCGAAGTGCAGGCACGGAGATAACAAGCACCTGCAGGGAGCCACAAAGTGCGACAGCTCCCAGCAGCCATTTGTTGGTAAAAAGGCCAGCGTGGAGTGCGCCGCGGGGGCTACGGGTAGTGAAATTGTAGAACAGTTCAAAAAATACGATGAGGCAAAATGCAATGGTTTGTGCGTAGAGAAGCTGTTTGTCGGACAGGTTGGGAAGCCACCAGGGATAAAATAGGGAAAAGACAACGAACGTGACCAACGCAAAGGTAAACCCTGTAACAATAATTTTGAAAAGAATGCCGGAAAAGATGGTGGTGTTCTGCGAACGAGGCTTTCTTGCCATGATGCCGTCTACTGCTCCATCAAGGCCTAGAGCCATGGCAGGGATGCTGTCGGTTAGTAGGTTAATCCAGAGCAGGTGAATAGGCAACAGGATTACAGGGATTGCTTTTCTGGAAATCACACTGAGTAGAATACTGGATAGAACGAGCAAGATTTCTCCAAGATTGACGGCCAACAGGGCGTGAACGAATTTTTGCACATTGTCGAAAATCACCCGACCTTCTTTGATGGCTTTTTCGAAGGTGGCGAAATTGTCGTCAAGCAGCACCATGTCGGATGTTTCTTTTGAAAGGTCTGTTCCACTGCCGACAGAGATCCCGATGTTGGCTTTTTTGAGCGCAGGAGCATCGTTCACACCATCACCGATCATGGCGACAACGTGTTTATTTTTTTGAAAAGCACTGAGAATGCGGAGCTTGTGTTCTGATGAAACTCGGGCAAAGATTGAGGTTTTTTCCACAGCAATCTCGAGCTCGGCGTCACTCATTGCTTCCAATGTGTCTCCGGTGAGGATATTGGAGCTTTCCAGTCCTACTTTTTTGCCAATGGCTTCTGCAGTTAGGCGGTGATCTCCGGTGATCATCACCACGCGAATTCCTGCATGACGGCAGGTGGCGATGGCTGGCTGGACTTCGGCTCTCGGAGGATCGATCATGCCAATCAAACCGGCAAAAATAAACTCACTTGGTGGTTGTTGTTGTGGAAATTCTTTTTCGGTGCCTTTTTTGTATCCCAGAGCCAAAACTCGCATTCCTTGGCTTGCTAGCAACTCATTCATCTGCTGAATAGCTTCCCTGTGTTGTTTCGTCAGCTCAACTGTCTTGTTCCCGACGATAACGGAGGAACATTTCTCGAGGACAATTTCCACGGCACCCTTGAGAAAGGCCACCGTTTTGTTGGCGTCTTTTTCCTGATGGAGCGTCAGCATGTATTTTCTATCGGAGGAAAAGGGCACCTCGTCAATGCGGGGAAACTGTTTTTTCAGCTCGACTTTCTCAATATCGAGTTTTGCTGATGCAACAATCAGGGCACGCTCCGTTGGATCGCCAAGATCGATAGTTGCATCGTTGCACAGCGTGATGCCATCGAGTACTTTTTGTAGGCTGGAAAGCTGTTGGGCTTTCAACGGCGTAATGCGGTTTTCTTCTTGTTTTTCTACTTCTTGTACCTGTGTTTTTTCAAAGAGGGAAAAAGCACTACCGAAGACATCTCCTTGGGGAGTAAAGCCATTTCCTTCGATGTCGAAAAAGTAGTCGGCGGTAACGATATTTTCGACGGTCATGGCGTTGCAGGTTAGCGTACCGGTTTTATCGGTGCAAATCACATCCGTGCCACCAAGCACTTCGACAATCGGTAGGCGGCGAACGAGGGTTTTTGCTTTTAACAAGCGCTGAACACCAAGAGCCAGCGTGATGGTAATAATAATTGGAAGCCCCTCTGGGACGGCAGAAACTACTAGGCTGACAAACAAGAGAAAAAGTGAAAATGGCTCTCTACCCTGAAAATATCCAAGGATAAAGCCAGGAATAGCGATACCAATTGCTACAAGTCCGAGTATTTTTCCGAGGTGTTCAATTTTCTCCTGCAGTGGCGTGACGCCTTTTGTTTCGCTTTGCACCATGCGGGCAATGGCGCCGACTTCGGTGTCCATTCCCGTTGCTGTCACAACTGCTTTTCCTCTCCCTGATGAGACAATCGTGGCGGAAAATACCATGTTGGTGCGTTCGGAAATGAGGGTATTTTCTTTGAGAGTTTCGAGACCTTTGGTGACGGGGAGCGACTCCCCAGTGAGGAGTGATTCGTTGACCTGAAAATCGGCTTCCAGCGTCAGTCTAGCGTCAGCGGGAATTTTGCAGCCTTCGGATAGTTTTATAATGTCGCCGGGGACCAGTTCTTCGGAGGGTATTTCCTGTTCTTTGCCGTCACGGATGACGATGGAATGGGGGGATTCCAATTTTCTTAACGCTTCGATGGATCGTTCTGCTCGGTATTCCTGAAAAAAACCAATGGCGCCATTCACAATCACGATAAACAGAATCACCAAGGACTCTTTTTTCTCACCAATGAAGAAGGAAATGATGGAGGCTCCAATGAGCAATAGGACGAGGAAGTCTGAAAATTGGGCAAAAAAAATACGGAGAGGGGAAATGGAACTTAGTTGCTCGAGCTTATTTTTTCCGTAGTGGAGAAGACGAACTTGGGCTTCCTGTGTGGAAAGGCCTTTTTTTAAATCAGTGTTTAGTTCCGAAACTATTTCAGGTAATGGTAGAGCATAATACTGCTTTAAAGGCATAGGAATAATCCTCGTATAGCCTGAGTGTACCAGTGATTCGAAGTGGCGCAATATTTTGCTAGCAACTATGTGAGAGAAATCATCTCACTGACCCACGATGTGATGCTCTTATTTTCCAAAAAATGTGACTGAAACCCTGCGCAAGCGGGAGAGATTACAACATTATCAGGATGTGGCGCGAGAGCATTTACCACTAAAAGAGCTTCAGCAAAGGATAAAACGGAAGTTATTGTTGGGTAACCAGTAGTAGAACCCTTCCGACTTTCCAACTCTGCAAAAAGAACGTCCGAGCCGCTTCCAGGCAAGATAATCAGCTGCTCAACGTTGGCAATAATGGCTTCAGAAAGAGCTCCATAGGTCATCCCTTTATCATCACCACCTGCTATCAACACTATTTTTTCTGTGAACATCTGTAGTGCGGCGATGGTTGATTCTGGTGTTGTACTTTGGATGTCGTCGTAGAAACGAATGCCGGTTTCTGTTGTTGCTACAAGCTTCGTGCGATGCGGCAGTCCGGCAAAGGACTGTAACCCTGACTTAATTGCTTCAGTTGAAATTCCGGCAAAAAAGCAAGTTGTTGCTGCTGCCTGGGCGTTTGCTTGGTTATGCTTTCCAGGTAGCAAGAGCTCGTCCGTTTTTCCAAATGAAATTGTATTTCCTTCAGTAGTGAATAAAAGTTCACTATTGGCTATGAAACAACCTTCTTGAGCATTCGGCAATGTCGAATTTTCGGTAAAAATGTATTTCTTCGCTGGAATTTCTGCAAGGAAAGATTTCGTGAGCTCATTGTCCCAGTTCACTAGTGCGATATCATTGCTATTTTGGTGGGAAAAAAGGCGTTTTTTGACCGTGATGTACTGATCAAGCGTGCCGTGGTCATCGAGGTGGTTTGGAGAAATGTTTGTAATGACAGCGATGTGAGGGCTTTTGGGGATGCTTTCTATCATCTGCCGATCAGAAATTTCTAACACGAGGTACTCATCTTTTCGCATGGTTTCAATCTTGTCGAGCACCTGCTGACCTTCACGAGCATTGCCAGCGAGGTAGGCTGTTTTACCAGCATGCTTCAGAATATGCGCAATCCAGGCTGAGGTTGTGCTTTTGCCGTTGCTGCCAGTAACTCCGATCACCGTGCCGGTGCAGTATTCCAGAT
>JBAXVQ010000078.1:0-7646 GCA_037128935.1 bacterium
ACCTCAAGAATTTATAAATAAACATTCTATGTCGCATTTGACGTGACACACATCGCATTCCAACCTTTGAATGTTGAAAGGAGTTGACCATTTGAGAGCTGAGGATCAAATACCAGCATAAGCACTTTTCTGGGTCTACTCAACTCGTTATTTGCTTCTGTGGCATCTCGTTCAGCTCCTTGAGGCTGGCGTAGCAGTTCTACCGGTGTGACTGAGGGCATAACAGGTGCTTCACCAGAGAACGTAATATAATGATTACGAGGGTAATTTGGAGAAAAACCTAATCGTAAACTTCCACCTTCCAGAGAATAATTTCCACCACAAACTGTCAACATTGAGCCTGCAGAAGTAATATTCCCATAAGCATTATAATCACCTCCTGGTGTTTTGACGACAATCTTTTCCCCAGTATTCAAAATTATAGTTAATAATTTCTTCTCATCAGCTTCAGTAGCTATCATTATACGACTAACATTTGATGAACCACTTATTTTTTCAGCTACTCCATTACTCTGTTCTCTGTACACAATAGTACCTAACGAGCGGACTGTATCCTGATATGTTCTGGGCATTTCGGAAAAAGGTCGAATATGAGTATCTGTAAACGTAGTGGCACTAGGAAAAAACCTTGCCATTTCTGAGGCAAGACACTCATTCCTCTCCTTTAGCTCATCATGATGTTCATGTTCGGAAATAACTTGAGCGGGAAACGTCGTCATGGCACTCTCACCAAGTGAACGAGCTGTAGGAGGCTTTAAAAATGACATCAACAATGCCGTTAAAGGAATAAGGCTCAACTTTACACTTAATTGCCGTCTCCTATACCGAGACCTAGCATACACTTCATAACTTTCGATCACTGAATATTCTGCTTTTTCATATGCTTCAACTAAGGGGTTTTCCTCAATTGCTTTCTTAGCTATCTCCTCTTCTTCAAATGTTGTCGGTTTCGTGCTTTCTATTGCCTCAAGAGCTATAAAAAGTTTTTTATATACATCATCCCTATGCCTCTCAGCTTGTATGACACCCCTTCCTTGCCTACTAAACCACAAACCACCCCTAAAGTTTATTCGCTGCAGAAGACTATCCCCTACCCACTCGCTCATTGATTTTCTTGCTTTTTCTAATCTTTTTATTCCGTAGCGTTCTTCATATTTGTCAGCAGCACGATACTTTATCCTCCTAGGCTCAGTGTACTGGTACTCATCCTGCCGAATTGGTAATTGTCTTACTAACTCCAAAGTGCCACCTTGTATAACTTCCAATTGAATAGCTATACCATATTCTTCACTTTTTGTCAATAATTTCCACGGTTAAATTATTTACCTTAGACTTCAACCTCAACAACTTAGTACGGAATAATTTTCTGACTACAAAAGACATCTCGACACAATATATTTTTTCCACGAATTGATCGTAACAGTGCGAAACACTATTAAATAAACCATTTAAAGCTTGACATTTCCTACCTCTTGCAGTATTACTATGCATTTGCAACATCAATTAGTTAGCCATGCATATTAGTTCTTTTGAACAATTAGCCTCTCAAGGTCATCTGGACAAAAACGGAATTGCAAAAACAGACCTAGGCGTTAGAGTTGCTCGACAACGTTACCACCTTGCTTACAGACTCTTGAAGGAAGATCTAAAACAAACTGGAATCTCTCATTCTCTTTCACTAACAGGCAGTGCAGCAACACTTTTCAATCTTCGTCCAAACTACTCTCGCTGTAGAGTCGGCATATGGAATAGTTCAGACATCAGTTATCCTGATGCTATTACAAAAGACAAAGCAAAAACAGGGAATTATCCATCTGACTTAGATATATTTCCTTATGTTGCTGGGGGCAATACTTTTGATAGCCATTGGCCAAACATTAAGCAATCAATATATGAAAGACTTGGCGTTTTAGTTGAGACTTTTCAACCGATAGACAGCAACAAATATCCTAAAATATTAATAGCTGGAATGCGTTTTTTTCTTTTTGCAAAAAGATGATCAACAAAAACCCACCATTTCCTAGCATTCCCCCCCATTTTCCTCTATCATCTAATCGTACTTTTTTACTCAGCAAGGAATAGCGATCCATGGACAACACCACGTCGTATATTAAAATTGCTTCCCACGAAGCCAAAAAGGGCGATTTTAACAAGTGTGTACTGCTGTACTCTGGCGGACTAGATACGTCGGTGATGTTGAAGTGGATCCAGGATGAATACGGCGCGGAAGTGGTGGCACTGACAGTTGACCTCGGACAAATGCATGAAGACCTGAATGCGATCAAAGAAAAGGCCGTCAAACTTGGTGCGGTGAAGGCTCTTGTCTACGATGCGAAAGAAGAGTTTGCAAACAGTCTCCTCACAAAGGCCATCAAGGCAAATGCTGACTACCAGAACGGCTACCATCTCGCGACCTGCCTTGGGCGGGTGATTCTTTCCGAAATCGCAGTGCGTGTTGCGGAACAGGAAGGTGCGACGGTTATTGCTCATGGAAGCACGGGAAAAGGGAATGACCAGGTACGCTTTGAAAATTATGTGACGACGCTCAACCCGAACTTCAAAACCATTGCTCCAGTGCGGGAATGGGGTATGGGACGCGATGAGGAAATCGACTACGCCCACAAACATGGCATTCCTATTTCCCATACTAAAGATAAGCCCTATTCCTACGATGACAACATGTGGGGCTCCAGCGCAGAAGGCGGTGAAATCGAACATCCTTCGAAAGAAATCCCTTTCCAGAATGTCCTACAAGTATGCGCAACTCCAGAGAAAGCTCCAGACCAAGCCGAGAAAGTCACCATCCGCTTCGAAAAAGGCGTTCCCGTTGCACTCAACGGCAAAACACTCAAACTTGCTGACCTGATCGGCGAGTTAAACCCTGTTGGCGCAAAGCATGGGATTGGCGTGGCAATAGCGATTGAAGATCGTCTTGTGGGGTTAAAAATCCGTGATCTTTACGAACAACCAGCAGCGAGAATCCTTGTTACAGCGCATAAAAAACTTGAGCAGTTGGTTTCTACACAACGGGAAAATGCACTCAAGACGACAGTTGACAATGAATGGGCGTTTCTCACGTACAATGCTTTGTGGTTCGAGCCAACGATGAACAATATTCATGCCTTGATTGATAAACAGAATGAGAAAGTTACTGGCGAGGTCACTGTCTGGCTTTACAAAGGTAACTGTCAGGTGGTAGCATTGAATTCTCCTTATTCTCTTTTCAATGAGAATCTGGCTACGTTCTTCAAGAACGATACGTTCAATCAAAATGCCTCCGCTGGCTTCATCGAGATTTTCAATCTCGCCCAGAAAACCGCATACAACGTCAAGAAATAACGATACATCCCCGCTATCAGCCTTAGTGTAGCCGGGAAAACTAATTCACAGCTCTTATCGCTACTCACAAGGAGAACAAGCGAAATGACCAACAAGGCTCCGGATGCTCCAGCAGCCGCACCAATCAAATGTTCCGAGTGCAATGCCGTACTCAAGCTTCCCGTAAAAGTTGAACTCAACGAAATCATCCCCTGCAAAGAATGCGGGACGGAATTTGAAGTAATAGCGGTCAAACCAGTAAAACTGCAACTTGCTCCACTTGAAGAAGAGGACTGGGGACAGTAGAGCCCTACAACGATGTGTTTTTCAATCCAGAGGTTCCCCTTTTTCTGAAAGGTGGAACCTCTTTGGTTCTCTCCAACCTGATACTCGAATATCTACTCAGCGAATAAAATATTGTTAGTGTGGGTTCGCAATAAGAAGCAGTACGCTCAAACACTACTTCGTGTCATCCTGAGGCTTTTGCGAAGGATCTCTTCGTAGCAAGGTGGGGCTTCTGTTACCCCAAGGATGTTCGAAAAGATCCTTCGACTCCGAGGACTTCGCTCAGGAGGACACAATAAATACCGAATTCATATTTCTTAGAAATGGCTTCTTACTATGATCACACTCACTTACTTCGGACATTCAGCTTTTAGTATTTCCTCACCACTAGGCACAGTGCTTATTGACCCTTTTCTGCAGAGCAGTGCGGAAAATATAGTGAATCCTCTTGATCTTGATGTGCAGGCTATTTTGCTTACCCATGGTCATGGCGACCATGTTGGGCAGGCTTTGGAGATTGCGCATAATACAAAAGCCGTTGTTGTTACTACATTTGAGTTGGCAAACTATCTGGCGAAGAAGGGTGTTAAAACCCATGCAATGCATATTGGCGGGACGTTTCAGTTTCCTTTTGGCAAGGTTCGTATCTTTCCAGCGTTGCATGGTGGTGGAATTGCTGGTGCTGATGCTGCGCAGTTTACCTGTACTCCTTGCGGGTTTGTGTTCACGGTGGAGGGTAAATCGTTTTACCATGCTGGAGACACAGGACTGACGAAGGAAATGGAGCAACTTGGAGACTATTTCCCTGTCGATGTGGCGATACTGCCGATCGGTGGAAATTTCACGATGGATGCCAATGATGCCCTCATCGCACTTACCATGATCAAGCCAAAATTTGTTATTCCCATGCACTTTAACACCTTTCCACTAATACAAACCGACCCTGAACGTTTTGTTAACAGAGCCAGGGAAAAGGGAATTGACGGGAAGGTTCTATCCGTAGGTGAACGTCTACAGTTCTAGATTGGGTATACCGTTTTGCACCTAGCCACTACAGGGCGCACTGGGATTTGGCAATTTATTGCCTCCGGGGATCACAGTGAAGACTCCTGTTGGCACTACAATGTCTATTGTACGCAAAACTACTCAACTACAACTGTGAATCTTCTAACCTGATTTTCCCTTCCTTGTAGCTCGCACCACTCCTTGTTAGAATGGAGATAGCACATAACAGGAGGAATTTCTATTAGAATCAAGCCCCGAAAAAAAACTATCAAAGATAATACGCCCATCAATGAGGCTGTTAAAGTACCAACCATGCGTTTGCTTGGGCCTGAGGGTGATCAGATAGGTATTGAATCAAGAGAGCGTGCTTTGCAGCTTGCTGTTGAGTTTGAGCTTGACCTTGTACTTATTTCCCCCAACGCCGAGCCGCCGGTATGCCGCATTATGGATTATGATAAATTTCGCTATCAGCAGATAAAGAAGATTCAAAAAGCCCAGAAGAAGCAGAAGAAAGTTGAAATCAAAGAGCTGAGAATGCGACCAAACATCAGCTCCAACGACCTCAACGTGAAAATCAAGCGCGCCAAGGAATTTCTTGAGGATGGCAATAAAGTTAAGCTGAACCTGCAGTTTGTTGGGAGAGAAAATCTCCACGTAGATATTGGTGAACAGATTGCGAAGAAATTTATGACTGAACTTGCAGAACTGAGCACGGTTGAACAGCAGGCAAAGAAAGAACGTAGAAGCCTCATCATGATCCTTGCGCCACTTAAGAAATAATAAGAAAGAAATTTTTTTTAGTGCATCTTATTGTATTACTCCTCCCTTTCCAAGGGGAGGCTGGGTGGGGTTGGATCTCTCCAGTTCCCCCTTTCTCAAAGGGGGCTAGGGGGATTTCCAAAGCTTTTCCACAATGCAACCCCCTCCAACTCCCCCTTGCAAAGGGGGAGAGAAAAAGCAGTAATGCAAACTTCCAATTCCCTTCCCTGAAAGGGAATTCTCTTCTGTTTTACGGATGAATAGTATCACTCTATAATGAATAGTAGATGCGTTTTGCATCGGTGAACTTATATTGAATTTTGAAACAAAAGCGGTCTTTTCCGCATACTTTTCCTAAGGAGTTGTTTTTTATGGATACAAGATTTCCTCCAGATCCCAGGGATGACCGTGCTTACCCTGTTCAGGATCGATTTTCTAACGATTCACCTCCTCCTTTCCGCAAGGTATCTGATTTTTCTTACAATAGGGAACGTGTTCGACGCACGCAACCGAAATTTGTTCTTCCTGCTGTTATCCTTTTAGTAGTGTTCTTTGCTGGATTGCTGTTAATGACTCTCTTCAAATCGTTTTCTGGCGCTCCAAGTGCTGATACCAACACACTTGCTCCTCAGATCACCACAAGCCTTCCTGAGTTTACTAATGTGAACTCAATCGATATCAAGGGTAAAGCTAGCCCGACAACACAGATTCAAATTGTGATCAATGATACGGCTGGTAGCCTAGTTACTTCAGATCAGCGCGGCGAGTTTCAGTTTAGAAATGTTCCGCTCGAAGAAGGAAAGAATATTCTTAAAGTTGTCTTGGCAGAACCTGGCAAGCTTTCCACCGCTGAAAGCGAATCCAAAGAATATGAAATAACGTACGACAGCACACTACCCACAATCACTCTGGATGCGATTCCGGATACAGTCAAAGAGAGCCCACTCACTATTTCTGGGCAAACAGACGGTCATGAAGTATACATCGATGGTACATTTATTCCCGTTTCAGCAGATGGAAAGTTTCAAGGTGATGTTCCGCTTGCTGAAGGTGATAATACTATTGAAATTACGGTAAAAGATAAAGCTGGCAATGAAGGCTCTAAAAAAGTTGTGGTGGTCTTTACTGGCAAAATAACGCCAACAGAAGAGGCAACCAAAGCTGTGACTAAAGTTCCAACAAAAACTCCTGCTCCAGCAGTAGACACTCCAACTCCAGCAGCAACCAAAGTGCCTGCTGTCCCAACGGCAACGACAAAACCAGCAACCACAGTAGCTCCTACAAAAACACCAGTGAGATAATATCCATGCGCATTGGAATCCTTCACTCCCGACTTCGTAAAGATGAGAATCTGATTATTGAAGAACTAGAAAAGCGCGGTCATACTGCCGTTCTTTTTGATGACAGGGAACTAGTATTTTCTCTTGATGAGATTAATAAAAAAACCTTTGACGTTGATGTGATGCTAGAACGATGCATGTCTCACTCTCGAGCGTACTATTCTTTACAGATGTTGAATGATTTTGCTATTCCTACGGTGAATTCGGCGACGACAGCTGAGCTGTGTGGTAGTAAATTTCTTGTGAGCGAAACACTGCAGGCTGCCGGTGTACCCACTCCTCCTGTGTTTGTCGCGTTCAACCGCACACAAGCGTTGAAGGCAGTCCAGACGATGGGTTTTCCTGTTGTTATGAAACCTGCAATCGGATCTTGGGGAACGCTGTTGGCGAAAGTGAATGATATTGATGCTGCACAGGCTGTTCTCGCGCATAAACGCGTGTTGGGAAATTATCTGCACGGCGTGTACTACATTCAGAAATATATTCAGAAACCTGGTCGGGATATTCGTGTGATTGTTATCGATAACAAAGCCATTGCGGCAGTCTATCGCAATGCTGATTTCTGGATCACCCACCTTGATCACGGCGCTACGCTTGAAGCGTGTCCGATCACGCCTGAGATTGAAAAGATTTCCGTTGAAGCAGCGAAGGCAGTTGGTGGAGAAATAGTAGCCGTCGATCTAGCAGAAGATATGCAGAAGAAGTTGTGGGTGCTGGAAGTTGACTACACCGTTGAGTTTAGCCCGTTTGCGGAGGTGATTGATGAGGGGTTAATTGTTAGGGAGATGGTGGATTATTTGGAGAAGAAGGTGAAGTAGGGGGAGTAGGGTTTTATTTTTGCTTGCCTCCTGGTCGTGTTCTCATTTGTTGGATCAAGTTTGTAACCACGAGTGTACGGAACCCACTAAAAATCAAGCAGGAGAGCGGTTTTTGAATTCA
>JBAXVQ010000079.1:0-7485 GCA_037128935.1 bacterium
TTTCGATTTGGTTTCGTACCCTGAGCTTGTCGAAGGGTTTTATCAAGAAAAAAAACTCCGCAAAAAAAGTAAGAATTTCCCCTCTCCATCAGTTAAACAAAGAATGAAAACTTCTTCATAGTTACTATTATTAAAAAAAACTAAACACTAGCTAAAACTCTACGCTCAACATCCTCTTAAATTCCTCATACCCTCCCTTCCCATTAAAAACATCCGGAGAAAACCAATACTTATCAACAATACTCGCCCTTTTAACAGCCCCAAAAGCCCTTGAATCTGCCCCAGCTGCCGGTCTATTATCAGCTAAAACAAAATACTCATCAGATTCTAATTCCACCCGCGAGATCAAATTCGAATAAGTCTTAACTCCCTCAACAAGATAAGGCTCTTCAAAAAGATTCCCCTGAACAAAAACCCTACCATCTTTCACTTGAACAACTTCACATGGAAGACCAATAATTCGAACAAGGTAAACACGCTGATTATCAGTAGTATCCTGAATAAACACAACATCTCCACGATTCAGATAATGAACAAAAGGTTGTGCCAACAAATGATCTCCATCTTTAAAAATCGGTTCCATGGCTATCCCAGATAGATGATAAGACTTATACACAAAAAAACTCGTAGAAAAAAAAGCGGCCAAAAGAAAAACAACAATTGCAATTTTATCAACAACAAAAACACTAACCATTTTTATAATAGGTACATGAAAAAGTCTACCCGCACACAAGCAATAAAAACTCAGATACAAAAGTAAAATACCTAAAACAGATAAAACTACACATACAACAAAGTTTTTCACAAAAACCAACAAGACCCCTAAAACAACTAAAAAAAATAACTTCCCTACCAATGCTACAAAAAAATTAAAAAACAAAAATCTTACCGAGTATAAAGCCCGCTGTTTTAAAAGCTGCACTATAAAATAAAACAAAATTGTTTCCAAAACTGACAAGACAAGAAAAAAAACTAAAATAACCATAGAACAACTCGCTAACTTTGTAACTACTTCTAAAATACAATCAAGAGAACAAATTACATAATTAATTTTCATATGCGCCAACGAGATGTATATTCCACAATGGTAGTCCTACAATTTTACGACCCTAAATTCGATCTATAAGAACAGCCCCCAACCTATACTTTCCCAAAAAATCAGAGTACACTAAAACCCAGCTTTTTCTTACCCAGGAGAACCACCGTGCCAAACCAAAACACTAAAAATAAACCCCTCCCCGTCAACGACGGCATCGCCGACATCCAAAAACGCGGCAGCCGCATCGTAGCTGAAGGGAAACACATGCTACCCGCCGCATCACTCATGATCGCCGCCGGAGTCATGGAAAAAGTTTCCGATCGCAAAAAACCATTTATCACTGTCGTCAATTCATATACCACCCAAATCCCCGGCCATGTCCACCTCAACATCCTCGGTCAACGCCTTGTAGAAATCCTCAAAGCCGAAGGCTACAACGTCTGGTACGCAAACATCGGTGGCGCCGTTGACGACGGTATCGCCATGGGACATTTCGGCATGAAATACTCACTCCCATCCCGCGAACTTATAACCGACCAGATCGAAACCATCGTCGGAGCTCACCCCTGCGACGCATGGATAGGCATCGGCAACTGCGACAAAATTGTTCCCGGCATGCTCAATGCCATGGTACGCCTCGACATCCCAGCACTCTACGTCAGCGGCGGACCAATGCTTTCCGGACTCAACAACTCTGACCTCATCAGCGTTTTTGAAGGTGTAGGAGCTGAAGCTGCAGGAAAAATATCCGAAGATCAACTAATCAAACTTGCAGAAAGTGCCTGTCGCACCTGCGGAAGCTGCGCAGGGATGTTCACTGCAAATTCCATGAATTGCCTTGCTGAAGTAATCGGACTAGCACTCCCAGGCAACGGATCAATACCCGCAGCACGATGGATAGATAAAGAAAATGGAAAATGGGAAATTAACCCAGATAGAACCGCACTTATTGAAAAAGTGGGAAAACAGATTGGCTACCTTCTAAAAAACAACATTCGCCCCTCCGACATCGTTACCCAAGGCTCGATAGACAACGCCTTCATTCTCGACCTAGCCATGGGCGGCTCCACAAACACCGTCCTCCACACCCTCGCCCTCGCACACGAAGCCGGCATCAACTACCCACTCGAACGCATCAATAAACTATCCGACGTCACCCCAAACGTCTGCAAAGTTTCCCCCTCCCGCCCAGACATCCACATGGAAGACGTTCACCGCGTTGGCGGCATGGCAGCTATCTTGAAAGCTGTAGCCACCACAGCAAAATCAGGACTCAATCTCGAATTACAAACCTGCACTGGCAATCTTCACGACTACGTTATGAGCGCACCAGACGCTGATGGCGATATCATCCGAACAGGAGAAAAAGCGTTCTCCCAAGTTGGCGGACTCGCAGTGCTCTATGGAAACATCGCTCCACAAGGTGCAGTAGTAAAAACTGCAGGCGTAGAAGAAAGCATGAGAAAATTCACCGGCACCGCCAAATGTTACAACTCCCAAGAGGAAACGCTGCAAGCCATACTCAACGGCGAAGTAGTCGATGGTGACGTGGTTATCATCCGCTTCGAAGGCCCAAAAGGCGGACCAGGTATGCAGGAAATGCTCTCTCCAACTTCAGCCCTCAAAGGCCGAGGCATCCGTGCTGCCCTCATCACTGACGGCCGTTTCTCCGGTGGAACCCGAGGCCTCTGTATCGGTCACGTCTCCCCCGAAGCCGCATCCGGCGGCCCCATTGCCATCATTCAAAACGGTGACATCATAGAAATTGACGACGACGCCCGCACGCTCAATGTCCGGCTCAGCGATGAAGAAATAGCTGCAAGACTTGAATTACTCCCACCGTTTGAACAAAAGGTGAAGAGAGGGTGGTTGGGAAGATATGCGCAGCATGTGTTGAGTGCAAATACTGGCGCAGTTATGGACAATACCCTTTAAGCAATAAAGTATTCTTTCCCAGTTCTGGACTATCCCATAAAAAATTGCTGAAGTAAAAAACACTCCTCATCGAAAAACTACCAAAGGCCGTTTTTGCAAATTAACATTACAAAAACGGCCTTTTAAATTGAAAATAAAAATTGCTTCAGAACAACTCATCGAACACTTGTACCTGATTGCTTTTAAGCAACCCGCACATTCTTATAACTAAATACCTTTATCAGTTACCTTTTGGATTTTTCCATCTTTCCAACAGATATCATATTTTCTTTCGGTTAGACCTGATTTAGCTTTCATAGTGTAACAAGTCTGATCACCTACTTTATTCTCACCAACTACCTCAGGCTTATCATTGTTATAAAGCCCCATATTTCCATCAGACGCACCAGAAGCAAGATATTTATCTAAAGCCGCTCCAGAAGAAGTATCTTTACCATTCAACATCCCCATAAACGCTTTCATTTCTGGCAAAATTTCTAAAGCTTTGCGTTCCGTGATTACCTTATCAACAGCAACTGAATGGAGATTTTTCCAAGAATATTTTTCACCTACTCGATATTTTAATCCTGCAGCATTTACATCGACTTCATAAATCTCCTGGATTTTAGTAGGAGTCCCTTTTGTAATAGTATCAATATACGATTTGGCTCCTGAATCAAGATAGTCCTTACTGAAAGTAGTACCTGTTAGTTCGCGGTTTACAGAAGCAATACCTGAAGTCACATCATCTTTGTACAAACCAAACGCTACATCACTAGCCATCTTAATAGCATCAGAATCACTAGTTATAAGCAAAGTCGCTACAATGTATTTTTTTCCACTTGGAACAGTAAGTATAGTACCTGCGGAACTCGTTAGAGTCTTCGCAGACTCAATACTGAGAACCTGAACAGTAGCATCCTTCAACTTAATTTCCTGATTCAATCCGATGTCAGTAGGCTTAAGCCCTGATTCACAACTAGTAAGAAGAAATAAACTAAACAATGTGCCTACTAAAAAACTAACACTCTTTTTACTCATTCTGAGAGTACTCCATAATGATATATTTGTCATTATATTTCAAAATATTGAATTAGTCAAAAGCAGTTATAATGTTTACTCATAATTAACCAAATCACTTTTAGAACATTTGAAATTAAAAATATTGTCAACTGCTTAAAGGATGATAGCCAGAATGTAACACTACTATATTCAATCTCCACCTCAGCAATTAGTAAATAGCTGCAAAACTTGAATTACCAACAACATTTGACCAGAAAACAATAAGAGGGTGGCTTGGAAGATATGCGCAGCATGAGTTGATGTCAAAAATGCAGAGGTAGAGATGAATAATACTTTTTAAAAAAAATTTGATGTAAATTACAATCTCCTTACTCCCACTACTTCACACAAATCAATAAAAAGAAAAATATATTATTCTTAAACGAAAATTAGGTATTTTATTCACACTTCACATTTGCTATAGTAAACAATCAGCAATAACCATTTAAGTAACAATGTCATTACGCGCGTATCATGAACGAGACATAGTAGATCTTCGCACAAAAAGAATAACAGGCGGAAGAATTCGCACGTTCGAGCTAACAGAACGTAAAGTTGGCGAAATACAAACTATCGTAATCGGATTTCATGGAATTGCTTGCCCTGACACATCAGAACACACTTTTTTCCAACACTTGTGGGCTGCCTTTCAGCTACAAAACAATATAACAAACCAAAGAATTCACACCGCCTGCTCGCTAACATTTGCCCCATACGTAAGAGGTAATAATAGAAACCACGCTAGCTTAGATAGTGAAATCAATGTATTCCCTGACACTATTAACCGCATCACTCACATAATAAGAAATAGATACAAAAAAGAAGAACCCTTAAAAATACTACTAGTAGGCCATTCGTGGGGAGCATTGCAACTACTAAAAGCACCACTTGATCAAGTACCTAAACAAACTACCGTAGAAGCCTGGTTACTCAATCCATACCTAGAACTTCACCCTCAAGTTCCACTAGTAGAACTTCTTGAAAATGGCTTGCTTAGCATTGGTAGAAGTATTGAGTGGGCACTTCCACTTGCAGCAAAACTTGCAGCAGAACCTATCATTACCCAGCTACTCAACGAAGCTATTGGGTCAGCAACAAGAGACGAATACCAACGAATCATGCATGAAGCGGATACCGCAACAACTCTGGCACTACTCGCAAATATGTTCAATTCCGCACATAAGCACACTATTCCTCTTGAAAGCGAATACCACTGGGATGCAATAAAAGGAATTTTCCTCGGAGGTGCAGAAAAACTCGTAGATAACAAAGCAACTGCAGCCCTTCTACAAAGGCTCCCAAAGCACATGCGTCCTCCAATTATCACTCTATCAGGAACACACATGCTGCCAAGAGACCAAGAAGCCTGCACTTGTATGGCTGGAATCATAATGAATCCTGAACCATATTTGCGAGGGGAAGTGATTAACTTTAACAACAAATAATACTCTAATAACCCAACTTAGCACCCTTAATGTACACCTCAACGATGAAGAAATAGCTGCAAGACTGGAGCTACTACCACCGTTAACGCAGAAAGTGAAGAGAGGGTGGTTGGGAAGATATGCGCAGCATGTGTTGAGTGCGAATACGGGGGCGGTGATGGATAATACGAACAATTAAAAGAATAAAAATCCTACAGCACTCACACATTCCCTCAAGCGACTATTTACTAGCATGATGTGCCATGCGACAAAAAAGGATTGACAAAAAATAAAGAATACTGTTTAATGAATAATCAAAAATTCAGATGTCAACGGAGCAAGCAACAAGAAATTACAATGATAGCAAGATTAGACAGAGAAAAACATGAAACTGTAAATTCTACAAGATCCTCTAGGCTGAAATTATTTCTAGAGACCACGACTAAAAAGGTTTACTCAAAAACTCGTGCCATAATTTTAGCCACTAACAACAGTAATCTTATCGAATATGATCAACGTTTAAGAGAAATGTCTTTCCGCAAGGGACTTGAAACTGTAGCTTTAGATACATTTATTTTTTCCGCGGCTACTGTCACAGCCCCTTTAGCACTAGCAGCTGATGCTTTATTACAGAGACGCATTTTAAACCGATACCAAAGTAGAATAGCATGGGTATTAAGTGCATTGGATGCTACAACAGCACTAACCGCTTGCGGAGGACAAGTTCAGTCACAACACAAACCAAGAGAATGTGTTACTGAACCATGCGGGGCTGTACCTTCTCCAACAGCTTCAAGATATCAACCCCTTGTTGAAAAAATACCCATTGATTCACCATCAAACACATCACAAAAGGTGATGAGATATGGCATAGAGGTTGATCTAAAACAATTTGATCAGGCTATCATCAGCAAATTTCAAGAACAATATCCTTACTCAGACATACAGATACAAGAACCTTCAAGAAGTGGAAATACTGGGCAAGGTTGTTACGCAGGTTGCGTTAGAAGAGATGGAATAAATTCAGATTTACTAAACGGAGGACAAGCACTTGATATATTACTTGGCCAAAACTATGAAAAAATCAAAACAGATTACGTTGCACATACAACAAACGGACAAGAAAAGCTTAAAATTTTTAACCAAACGGTGTTGCCAAAACTCCTCCCAGGAGATCATATAATCCTTCTTGATTCTGACAATGAACCTATTCACTGTGCTACTTTTATCGGCCACGGCATATTTAGTCAAACCCTAGCAGACAACCTACCAACAATCACTAGTAAAGATTTTCTACTTGCACTAGATCAATATTGGGAAGCGACATCTATCGAAATTTCAAGACTTAAGCGTTAATAATCAAAATCATTCCTGACCCCATCTCTAACATCTTCGCATACAAAAATTGATTCTACACTCGAACAACTTTAAATAAACACACCGCCTCCTCAGCGATGAAGGAAGAAATGCAAGATTAGAACTAGTCCCACCGTTTGAATAAAAGATGAAGAGAGAGAGAGAGAGAGGGGGTGGGGAGCTATGAGCAGCATATTTTGAGCGCGAATACTGAGGTAGTGATAGATAATACCATTAATTATGAAACGTAAACTCACCATATTCCTATCTTACAAAGCTCTTATCTTTAGATTCTAAAAAGCTATCAACAATATAAATATTGAAAAATATTGACAAAAAACAAAGGTAGTGATTTAATCATTTTCTACCCAGAAAATATTAGCCCAGAGGTAAATTGCAAAATGGTGGCAAGATTTCAAACTCAGGAACACGGCACAGAGAGAAATACAGGAAGATTGGAATCTTATTTTCAGCAAGTTGGTGAAAGTCTTAATGGTAGAATGCAAGCTATTCTCACTCGTACTTCCAGAAGAATTCAAAGTAGAGTCCGAGAGATAGCAAATTTTACAAACTCCATAACTGACGAGATAAAGCAGTATGATGGACAACTTCGTCAACTACCAATTGACAAAGGATTAGGTAGTGTTAACATAAAATCTTAACAAGTAATGCAATCAATCCCAAAAAAAT
>JBAXVQ010000008.1:0-50367 GCA_037128935.1 bacterium
GTATATTAATTATTAATGTTATGACTGTTCTTTTTTTTGTTTTTCCTGCTTTGTTTTCAGTGTTTTATGTTTTTTATTTGTTGTTATATTTATTTTTTAGTTCGTTGTCATGACGTGATTTAACGCAAGAGCAGTTGTCCTGAAAGGCATCAGCTCCTCTTTTTTTGCTGTGCGTGCAACGATGAAGCTGTGTTAGACACTGAATGCCCATGGCACCCATAGAAAGATCTATATCGAAAATAACCCTGTACGGAGAGGGTCTGTCGCACAACCCGAGCATTCGCAGTACTCATCCGCACATCAACCACACCTGCTGCAATTTCAAGTTGTCTGCTAAAACAAAAGGAGCAGGTGCTCTATCGAGACACCTGCTTCCGCTATGAGTTGGGGAGATTAGTGGTTTTAGTGGAGTGCTGATATATTAAGTATCTTTAAGACTTGATTCTTGCTCTAGAAGCAGCTTTAGAATCAGTCAATTCAATTAATGTTGGTTTCCACCCAGAACCTGCATGAGTGTATTTGTACATTGTTCTTAGTGCTCTTTGTCCTATTTCTCCTTGACCATCAAGATAACCTATAAATGCGCCTATAAACTCCCCTTCTGATGTGTCTCGAGCAGTAAGTGCTCTTTTGCCTAAGTATCGAGCAACACGGTGGAGACGTGTTTCAAAATCAGTTTGGTCTCTCTGACGGTATGAGTCTAATCTTGTTCTAAGCCTATCAAATGCAGGAAGCATCGGATCTGGTATTCTGATTGGTCCATCTTCTTTTTTTGGTTTTTGTAAGTGGGTGGATAAATAATCATCTAAAAGCTCAGTTTGATGATTATTTGTTTGGCGTTGTGGTCTTGGTGGGTCGATAAGGTCAAGTAGTGTTGTTTTCAGTCCAGATGTTGGCGGTGTAAATTGGTTCATTGTTTTTAAAGCTGCTAATCCACATTCACCTTCTTGAGCTAGATAATTCATAAAACTAATTATAAGTATACCTTCAGGAGTATCTCTGGGTGTTTGTGCCTTACGACCGAGAGATACAGCAATTCTGTGAAGTTGTCTTTGAAATCCAGTTGGATTTGACTCTTTCATGCTGTTGAGTCTTGCTTGAAGTCTTGTAAATCTTTCGTCTGGTTGAGTTGGGGGAGTTGTTGATGCCGGCATTGATGATTCATTGCTCCTGAATTATTATGGCAAGGGGAATATCTTACATAATGCACTTTATTTTGTAAAGTTAGGGTTGTTGTGGGGGAATGGATGAGTGTGTTAGACGGTGTTTGAGCTGACTGCTAGCAATTTCCCTTCCGAAAACTGCGGCCCTAAAATCTGCATTCCAATCGGAAGATTATCAACTTTAGTTTTGCCTACGGGAATATTTAACCCAGGGATTCCTGCTAGGTTGGCGGTGACTGTGTAGATGTCCATAAGGTACATCGAGAGAGGATCGTGGGATTTGGCTCCAAATTTGAAGGGGGGGACAGGGGAGGTGGGGGTGATGAGGACATCGACTTCTTCGAAAGCTTTTTCGAAATCCTGTTTGATCAGCGTGCGAACCTGCATCGCTTTCTTGTAGTACGCATCGTAGTACCCTGCAGAAAGTGCATACGTGCCCAGCATGATGCGGCGTTTGGCTTCTGCTCCGAAGCCTTGGGCTCGGGATTTGAAGTAGGTGTCGATGAGGTTCTCGGCGTTTTGATCACTGTAGCCGTAACGGATGCCGTCGTATCGGGAGAGGTTCGAGCTGGTTTCTGAGGTGGCGATGAGGTAGTAGGCGGCGATTGCGTATTTTGTGTGAGGGAGAGAGACTTCTTTCACTTTCGCACCCTGCTCTTTGTACTGCTCAATTGCAGTTTCGACTGCTTGCTTCACTTCTGGATCGAGACCCTCTGCATAGTACTCTTTTGGAATGCCGATTGTTATCTTACTCAGGTCGGTGTTTTGTAGCTCGTTGTAGTAGTTTGGAACGGGAACATTGGGAGTGGTGCCGTCGAGGGGGTCGTGGCCGGCGATGGTTTCCATGATGAGGGCTGCATCTTCGGCGTTTTTGCAGATTGGTCCGATCGTGTCGAGGGATGAGGCGTAGGCGATGACGCCATAACGGGAGACTCTACCGTAGGTAACTTTTAACCCCGTCACTCCACAGAAAGAGGCTGGTTGCCTGATTGAGCCACCAGTGTCCTCAGCAAGTGCGAAAATGCCCATGTCGGCAGCAACAGCGGCAGCGGCGCCTCCGGATGAGCCACCAGGGACGTAATCGGGGTTGATTGGATTTCTTGTGATGCCAAAATCCGAGTTTTCGGTGGAACTTCCATGACCAAACGCATCTTGGTTTGTTTTTCCGATAAGAATAGCGCCAACTTCGTCAAGCTTGTTTATTACTGTTGCGCTGTAGGGCGGGATGAAGTTTTTCAAAATGTTTGATGAGGCGGTGGTGAGAATATCTTTGGTGCAGAAAGCGTCTTTGGCGGTGTAGGGGATGCCGGTGAGAGGTTTAATTTCCTTTCCGGCGGCGATATCTTTATCTACTTGTTTTGCCTGCTGGAGTGCATGTTCTTCGGTGACGGTCACAAATGCGTGAATGGTGGGTTCTTGTTCTTTCACGCGAGCAAGGGTGGCTTGAGTAAGCTCCAATGCGGAAATTTTTTTTTCTTTGAGGAGTGTATGTGCTTGGGTGATTGTTAAGTTGGTTAAGTTGTTGGTCATGTTTTGCCTATTCAATTACGGGTTTTACTTTGAAGAAGCGGTCTTCGCGACTGGGGGCATTTTTGAGAGCTTGTTCGTTGGAGAGGGAGGTGTGTACTTTGTCAGCACGAGTTATGTTCTGCAAGCCGGTGACTTGCGATGTAGGCTCTACGCCGGAGGTGTCGACTTCGCCAAGCATTTCGACATACTGTAAGATGGATGAGAGCTGTTGTTGATAGAGCTCTGTTTCTTCTTCTGTCAGATCTAGCCGAGCAAGTTTTGCGATTTGCTGAACGTCTTGTTTTGTTAGGGACATGGCTGCTTTTTTAGTTATGGGGTTAGAGATTTGTAATAAAAATACTGGCGGATTGCACCGCAGAAGTGACCTTACTTATACTATCGTGAACAACAAGCAAAAACAAACTGGCGGGCAACGGTGGTTACTGGTGACGGCTTTTGTTACTGGTGTAGTTTCAATGGGGGTTGAGTTGGTAGCTGTACGGTTGATTGCTCCGTATTTTGGGGTGTCAATTTTGGTGTGGAGTTCGTTGCTATCGGTGGTGATGCTTTCGCTTTCCTTGGGATATTGGCTTGGGGGAAAGTATAGCCAGCGATTTCCTACTTCGGATGTGTTGTTTTCTATTCTGTTCGGACTTTCTTTGTATCTCCTGCTTCTTCCTTTTCTAGCTCCCTTTATGATGGCAACTGCAAGAGCTGCTCTGGAAACGGTGCATGCATCAGTAGTTATTGGTGCAACCCTGAATACGATGGTGTTGTTTGCAATTCCATTTTTCCTTTGTGCCTTTGTGCAGCCGTTCTTAGTTTTGCTGAGTACCAAGGGAACTGCTGTGGGTGTTTCCAGTGGGCGGATTCTTGCTATTTCCACAATCGGGAGTGTTGTCGGGACGTTGATTCCAACGCTCTTTCTCGTGCCGTGGATTGGGTCTCGGGCGACATTTATACTGTTTGCTTTTTTGTTGTTTGTGGTGAGTGTTGTGGGATTGAGGAAACGTTGGTTTGCTCTTTTTTTTCCTCTGTTTGTTCTGGCTTTTTGGTTGAATCCTAGAGGATTTCGCTCGGGTTCATCGTATGTTTTTCAGGATGAGTCGCTTTATTCCTCAATCGCTGTTCAGTGGGATGACAAGATGGGGTATGAGTTGCTGTTGGATGAAGGGTTGGGGATTCATTCGCTTTACCACCCAGCTCGGGTGTTGACGGGGGAGTATTGGGATCAGGCTCTTCTTGCGCCATTTTTTCAGCCAGAGAAACAAAATCAGCGGGTTGGCGTGTTGGGTTCGGGTGGGGGGACGATTATTCGGGTGATGCAGGAAATGATTGGGGATCGGTTTTCCTTTACTTTTGATGGTGTGGAAATTGATCCTAAATTGATAGAGTTGGCCAAACATTCATTTGATGCGAATTATTCAAATGTTCAGTATCATGCCGAGGATGCTCGTGTTTTTTTAGACAATGACAAACAGGGAAGTTTCGATCTGCTTTTTCTTGATGCTTATCATCATTTGGCAATGCCTGCACACCTGACGAGTCAGGAGTTTTTTCAGTTGGTAAAAAGTAAACTGTCACCGGATGGAGTATTTATGGTGAACATGGTGGCGATTGGGGAAAGTTCACCGGTGTATCAGCGGGTTGTAGCAACGATAAAAAGTGTTTTTCCCTCTGTTTCGGTTGTATATAAGGGATATCCTTCATTTAATTACCTTCTTGTAGCTACCAACAATAATGATGGGGTAGGGCGCTTTGCAATGGCAATTGAGGGGTTGAGGACGAATTCTCATCTAGCAAGTCTTTCTGATGCGTTGAAGAAGGATTCGAGAACGCTTGATGAAGATTTTTCGGTTGCTTTGGTGACTGATGATCGACCGTTGAGTGAAGTTTTTTTCCTCTATATGGGAGTGGAACGAGAATTTTACCGATTGTGGCAAGAAAGCGGGAGATGAGGAAATGTTTTTTTGCTTTATGCTGCTGTTGATTTTTTGATGCAAACGCTCTATACTGGGATGAATTACAAATTGTTTATTTGTACAACTAATCAACCTTGCTGCAGGTAGGTTGAGAAAACAAAAAAGGTATTTGGTGGTTTATGGCTGAAGAAGCACCATCACCGGCGCCGTCGCCTGAGTCCATGCTCCCTTTTGGGAGCTGGCGGGCTTTATTAATCATTATCGTTGCGGTTGTGGTGATTTTGGTTGCTACTGGTAATTTGGATATGGGGATGATCGCCCCTGTTTTCCCTGAGGTTTTTGGGGATGACATGAGTACGGTGCTTTCATATTTTGGAATAGGTGTGGGAGCAGCTTTGGGTGTGATTGTACTGGGAATTATTTTTTACTATGTTGTTGTTGGAAAAATTCGTCACCATTATCGTTTTAAAAGATCGCTTACTACCGTCATTTTTACAGTAGCCATGCCTAAAGAAAATGAAATTTTGGCGGATGCGGCCGAGGCGATGTATTCAGGATTGTATAGTGTTTTTAAGGGGAAAGGTCCGATTGTTCGACTGAAACGGTTTTTTCAAGGGCAGGAACAATTTTCTTTTGAAGTAGTAGGGCAACAAAATAAGATTACGCTTTATATTGCGGTACCGTCTTCATTGGAAAGTTTAGTAGAGCGTCAAATCTATGGTCAGTATGCTGATGCGGAAATTCAGAAAGTAGAAGATCATAACATTTTTTTCCCCGGTTCTACGGCCACGTTTACCGAACTGAAGAAGTTTAAACAGGCTGCGTATCCCATCCGTGTGTATCGTGATTTTGTAAAAGAGGAAGGGACGCGTGAGCTGAAGGCTTTGACGATTGATACGTTGAGCGCGGTGACAAATGCGATGACGAAGCTTGATGAAAATGAAGGGGCGATGGTGCAGATTTTGGTTCGACCTACCGGAGCGAAGTGGCAAAAGCAAGGGAATAAAGAAATCAAGAAAATCCACAGTAAAACCAAATCTTCCAAAGAAGCAGCAGGTGAACAGCTTACTTCAGCGGAAACGGAAAAGATTCGAACACTAGAACAATCGATTAGTCGACCGGGTTTTGAGACTGTAGTTCGTTTGGTCACTACTGCTCCATTGGAGAGCAGGGCGACAATGCATAAAAATAATATTCTTTCGGCTTTTGCGCAGTTTAACACGGTGGAATATAACAAGCTGGTTGCAAAAAAACGGATAAGTACTAAGTATGTATTTCAAGATGTGGTAAACCGTTGGTTTCCACTTTTTCAAAATCCAAAATTTTTCAAACGTTGGGATATGCCTTGGTTTGGTAGGATTTCGGTGTTTAACTCTGCTGAGTTGGCTACGTTATTTCACCTTCCCAATAAGCATATTGATACACCTCACTTAACTTGGGTTCGGGCAAAGAAGGCTCCATCGCCACAGAATGTTCCAAAATTTCAGCCAAAAGAAGGTGGGTGTCGTCTAGGGTTCAACTCATATCGTGGAGTAGTTTCTGAAGTTTGGATTCGACGTGATGATCGTCGCCGCCATATTTACTCTATTGGTAAAACGGGAATGGGTAAGTCCTGTCTGGCCGAGAATATGATCATTCAGGATATTATCAACGGCGAGGGTTGTTGTTACATGGATCCTCACGGGGATGCTATTGATACGATTCTGACGATGATTCCTGAGCATCGTATGGATGATGTTGTGGTATTTGATCCTTCAGATTCTGATCGTCCGATTGGGTTAAACATGATTGAGTTTGAGAATGCAGATCAGAAAGACTTTGTGGTTGGTGAATTTATTGCGATTCTCTATAAGCTCTTTGCTGAGTTTATTGGTCCTCGTTTCGAACATATTGTGCGTAACAGTTTGCTGGCGATTATGGATAATCCGGACGGTGGAACGTTGGTGGAAATGATGAGGATTATCACCGATGAAGATTATAAAGATGAGTGTTTGCAATATGTTACGAATCCCTTGGTGAAGGCGTTTTGGTTGGAAGAAATGGCACAGCAGGTAGATTTCCACAAGTCGGAAATGCTTGGACCAGTGCTGTCGAAGTTTGGGCGTTTTGTTTCCAACGATATGATGCGTAATATCATCGGACAGACGAAGTCGGGTATCAATGTGCGCAAGATCATGGATGAGAAAAAGATTCTTCTGATCAACCTTTCCAAAGGTAAGATCGGGGATATGAACTGTAACCTGCTGGGCATGATTTTTGTGTCCAAGATTTTGATGTCATCGTTGAGTCGTGTTGATACTCCTGAGGAGGATCGTCATGATTTCTATCTGTACGTCGACGAATTCCAGAACTTTTCTACAGATTCGTTTGCGACGATTCTTTCTGAGGCTCGTAAATATCGTTTGAATCTTTACATTACCCACCAATATATTGGGCAGCTTGAGGATAAGATTCAGAAGGCTGTGTTTGGTAACGTTGGTACTATGATGTTTATGAGGGTGGGGGCTCCTGATGCGGAAATGGTTGCCAAGGAGCTGAAGCCGACGTTTGACGAGGCGGATGTTATCAATGTTGATAAATATAGTCTGTATACCAAGTTGCTGGTTGATGGTGTTGCTACAAAGCCCTTTTCGCTACACACGTATGCACCGTACAAGTCGAAGCAAAATCTTGCGGCAGAGATTAAGCACAGATGCCGGATGAAGTACGGTCGGGATCGTAAAGAAGTTGAGGCGGAGATCCGGTATCGGGCGAAGTTGGATACGTTGGATGTGTTGTAGATAGCTACCCGGTGTTAATTTTTTAGACTTTTCTTTCCACTCCTCCTCATCAGGTGTACTATTATGGATGGTTATTGTGCCGCCATCGTCTAAGGGCTAGGACGCCAGCCTCTCACGCTGGTAATACGGGTTCGAATCCCGTTGGCGGTACCATGTAAGATCTTTCTCTATAGGTTGTCTTAATAAGTAATGGATGAAAAAGAGTTTATATCAATTTACGAAAAGTTTTCTGATCCCATATTCAGACACTGCTATTTTCGGTTGTATAACTATGATCGTACCAAGGACCTCATGCAAGAATGCTTTATGAAGACGTGGAAGTATGTTGTTGATGGGCATACGATAGATATGATCAAGCCTTTTCTGTATAAGGTTGCCAATAACCTTATCTACAATGAAGCAAGAAAAAAATTCACAGATTCCCTTGAGCTTTTGCGAGAGAATGGGTTTGAGCCAGGACGAGAAGACAGGGAAGTGCATTTGTCTCATCTTGATGGAAAAGCTGCTGTCGAGACACTAAAGAAACTACGCGATCTTTATCGTGCACCGGTGTTGATGAAGTTTATTGACGGATTTTCTATCAAGGAGATAGCGATAATCCTTGATGAAAGCGAAAATGTGGTTTCTGTACGCATTCATAGAGGATTGAAACAGCTTAGGATACTTATTGAAGGAACTATTCATAGGGAGACTGGATATGTATATAAAGCTAAGGATATTGTTTCAGCAGTTAACTAAACTGCAAATGTATGATGATGAGAAGAAGGAAATGTATCATAGTCTTGTTCGGTTTATTGATGAGAATAAGTCTTTAGAAAAAAAGGATTTGATTGATTCTTCTCGTGAGGTGATTAAACATTTTGTCGATGTGAAAGATGTGTTGGTTAAATTTTGGGGTATTTTGTTAGCAATACGATTGACTGAAAATGAATCTACTGAAGGTAAGGTGCAGTTTGTTGAGTTTATCAAAAAGCATCCAACTCTTCATAACTCTACTTCTGTTTCTTCAGATTCTAGTGAGCAGAAGGATGGTTTGTTTGGAGGGCTTGGTGATTTGATGAAATGGAATGATTTTCCGTTTCATAGGATGGGTACTGTTTGCAACTTTTAGATTTTTGGTTCTTATTCTTGTGGTGAAGATGTTTATCGTTTCATTCTGTTATATGAGAGTTGTCTGAAGGCAGACAACTCTCATAACGTTTACAGCTAACTCAAAAAATTTTCCATTGTTGAAGGTATTCTTTGCCGACATTGCATTGTCCCGCTAATAAGACCATGTGAGAAAAAGTGCCGAATTTGGGCACTTTTTCTCACATGGTCTAGTAACAGGGAGGACAGTTTTCGTCGGAACAGACATACCCATGGTGTATGTTTTTTCGTTGATTTTTTTATTGAGTTAGCTTGAATTGGTTAATTTGGGAGCAGTGGCTATACTGAAATTATAGTAAGTAATTTTTTTATGCCATTAGTATCATCTTTTAATCCTAAGATTGAGAGTAGTTGGAAATCAGCGCTTGAAGATGAATTTCAAAAGCCTTATTTTTCTGAGTTAGCGAAGTTCGTTGTAGGTGAAATTGAGTCTGGGCAGGTGGTTTTTCCACCAGCTTCTTTAATTTTTAATGCGTTTGAGAAAACGCCTTTTGATCAGGTGAAGGTAGTGATCTTAGGGCAGGATCCTTATCATGGTGATGGGCAGGCGCATGGATTGTGTTTTTCGGTACAGAAAGGAGTGGCTTTGCCTCCTTCTCTGAAAAATATTTACAAAGAGTTATTTTCAGATCTTGGTATCACTCCTCCTTCTCATGGAAATCTGGAATCTTGGGCTGAGCAAGGTGTTTTGCTACTTAATGCTGTCCTGACCGTTAGAAGAGATAGTCCAGCATCGCATGCAAATAGGGGGTGGGAGCAATTTACTGATCGGGTAATTGAGGAGCTATCAAAGCAGAAGAGTGGGGTTGTTTTTCTTTTGTGGGGAAAATATGCACAGGAAAAGGGTAAGGTGATTGATACTACCAAGCACCATGTGCTTAAAGCACCACACCCATCGCCTTTTTCTGCGCATAGTGGATTTTTGGGATGTAAGCATTTTTCGAAGGTGAATGCGTTGTTGGAGAAGGACGGGCAGAAAAATATTCATTGGCAGATTACTTGATATTATATCCAGCGAGTAGGGTTATTTTTTCTAGACGTAGTATTTTCGTTCCATTATTGGAGTTGGCAATTTGCCCTTGGCCAATATAGACTCCAACATGCCAGACCAAAGGTCCTGACATAAAAACTATTGCTCCAGGTTTTAAATCTAGTTTATTTGTTACTTTACTAAATTGTCCTGCATATCTTTCGCCAAAGTTATTTGGTTCATTATCAGTAAAAGCAAAACTGATGCTATCTCCTATTTCTCTTACAGATAGTGACGCAAACTGTTCGCAAGAAACATACGTTTGCTGGGAGCCATATTGAGGATGGGTGTTTAAAAATTCTTGGCTTAGTGTGTTGTTCGGATAAGTCAGAGCTGGATTGTTGAAGCTATAAAAATTTGAATTAGTGACAAGATTGTTAAGTAATGTGATTGCGGTTGAGGCTACTATGGTTCCTCTTTCAGAGTTATATTCTCCAGTTGAAGTTTTTTCAATTAGCGGAAAAGTAGTACTTTCAACTGTAGGAGCAGTTGATTCTCCATTTGTTGGAATGTGAATAACTTGTCCTTCTCGAATTAGATTGGGGTCAGATATATTGTTGTAATGCACAAGAGCATCTACTGGGACATTAAATGATGCGGAAATTCCAGAGAGTGTGTCATTGGGGCCGACGATATATGTTCCTTTAGTAGGACTATCTATTGATCGAACATCTGTTGCGTCGCTTATGTTTCCAGGCGTTGGTGCAACGTCGATATTCTGAACTCTATACGTTGGTTGTGGTTCATCTGGTTGGATAAAGTCTGCTGGCCTGATAGTTACAACGTCTCCACTGTGAATGTTGTTGACATCACTTGGGATTCTTCCGTTGACGAGTAGCTGCTGATAGTCAATTCCTCCAAACTGCGTTTGGGCAATACTCCAGAGAGAATCTCCTGATTCTACGCTGTATTTTCCATCGATGACTTTGATGATGGGCTGTTCTGGGGGAGTCAAGACAGTTAGAGGTGTTTCAGCGTGGTCTGGGTTGTTGCCGATAAGCAGAGCAGTTGCACTTTCTCGTGCTTGCTGAATTGCTATGTCCAGATTTCCTGGAAGGTCTATAGACGATGCGATCTGTAATGCAGATTCTTTTGCTTGGTTGAAGGAATAGCCTCCAGCCATGAGAACAACGACAGCTGCAGCTGTTTTCACACTGTCATCATGTTCTCTTATTTTGTCAGTATTGACGACCTCTTTAGTGATTGCTAATGTGTAGTTTATTCCTTCCTGACTTGGTATCACTCCGCTTTCGAGAACTATTGCTCGGGTATCAATAATCTTTGGTACTTCTTGAGCGGCTGCAACTCGCGCTTCTTGTCTTGCTTCAATATCTGTGGCTACGGTAATTCGAGGAGCTAGGTAGCTGGCTGCGACCAGAGCATCCGGTGCCGGGATGAGACTTTCCTCTTCAGAACTGACTCTTACAATTTCATCAGTTATGGCGGCTGTTTTTTCAATACTGAGTTTTGAATTTATAGGGCTGTTAGGATCATAGGCTTTTGCGATTGTTGCTGCAGTGTCTTGTTTCTCACTTACCTCTGAGATATTGGGGAGTAATGCAAGGGCTGCAGAGTAAGCTTGTTGATGATCGGCCTCAACAATGATGGTTCCTGTTTTGCTTTCTGCTTGTGCCTCGATGGTTGTATTTGTAGGAGCAGTTGTTGGGTGAAAATGTTCATTGATCAGGTCTACAGCATCGGAAAAACTGTGGTATGTAAGTGTTTTTTCAAGATCAATTGCAGCTAGAATGCTAGAATCAGGAGCTTGTCCTTCATTGTAGAAATTTCCTGTAGCGTAAGCAATCGTGGAAGCTTTATCTGCTATTGTTATTTCATTTTCTTGCTCACCTAGGAGTTTGTCTGCAATCATGATGCTGAGCGCTCTGGTTTGAGAGGTATCACCGATTGAAAGCCTCAGCGAAGCTTCGCTATTGCTTACAATAGTTTGTTCTCGTGCTGCGAGATCAAAAGCTTGATTGCTTAATGCTTCTGAGCTTTGGGAGAGATCGCACAGTAAACTAATTTTCTGTCCAAAGACAAGGGATTCATCATGGGAAAACCCGTAAATAGCCAATGCTGAGTAAGCAGCTGCGTTGCTGGCAGCGAGCTTCTCAGCTGTAACTGGATTTTGATCGTATGTGATGGTGGCGATATCTTTGGCAATCTGGTCGATATCTTTCTGCCCATCGGGAGAACGATAGATGTCATATTTTGTAAGAATTGCTTTTACTGCTGCTATTTCTTGGGAATCGTTAGGGTCGACAGCAACACGATCACCAGCGTGTAACATTTCTTTTTCCCCATTGAAGATTGTATTGGAGAACTCGAGATAGGTGTTTTTATCAGAAATTTCGGTGAGATCTTGTACATCTCCAAGCAAAACTAGTTTCATCCCGCCGTGTTCATCGCAGGAACCGAGAAGACTACGATTACTTTTAGAAAGTGCTTCTTGGGTTAAAGTTTCGAGACGATGCGCTAGTGTGTTTGTGTCGTTGAGTTTTCCGGCACGGTAATTTTCTAGTTCTTGTTGGAGTTCTGCAGAAAGCTGTATGTCGAGCATTTCTGTAGCACGAGCGTAAAATTGGATGGCCGATTCGGTACTTATAGAGCCTATTCGTAGCACAGTTTTTTCCCCATGGAGGTCACTTCCGTCGAAGGATATGTGGTCACCGCGACCAAACTTTCCCTCTGTGGTGAATTCAAAAGCGCCTTGCCCATCACCTCCAAAGTTGTGTCCGAGTATAATATTGTTTTCGCGCACTATTTCTTTTGTACCAATGGCGGTTGTTGTCTCGCGCTCAAGGCTACTTACGTCTAGTACATCTGAGTATTGTGAGTGAAAAGTATCACCTGTAGTTTGGCTGGTAGCGAAAGTTGATGATTGTCGTTCACTTACTCTGATAAAGGTTTTTGTCAGTGTTTTGAGTTGATTAACCTGTTGAACGCGTTGAAGTGCGCCTGAGAGTAGAAAGGCAGCGGTAATACCTGATTCTCCGATACGTGCATTTTTTAACCAGGTTTTTTCCTCAATACCAAGATCTCTAACTTCACGAGTTGCTTGGTTTATAAAATTCATGCCCAATAATTCTAAGTACATCAGGTGATGGCCAAATTCTCCTAGCCCTGTTTCAGCTGCGAGAAAAGCTGCACCTACGCCACTGCTCAAGAGTAAAAATCGGGTTAACTCTCTCTTTTGATAAGCATCTTTGATGTCATGAACGAGTTCTCCAGTGACGAATTTTTTTTGCTTGTTGTCATATCTAACAAGACTTCCCGTTAGGTTTTTGAATTTGTAGAGGCTGTAAATACTGGTTGCAGTCAGTTGACCAATATGTCCGCCGATTTGAAAACCGAGATAGGATACCAGCATTGGTGCTGCGTAAAGGTTGAATGCTGCTATTGCAGCTGTCGTTGCTGCTTTTGTGGCCTTTTCTTTTGTTATCCCACCTGTTAGGTCTTTTAGGAGGCAGTATTCTATTCGAGCTGCTAGGGCACGACCTCCCATAGCTATCCAAGAACGTTCAAGAGCGTTTAATGCGTAGTTTTCTGATTTTGCAATGAAATGGCCATTTTGTGCGAAACCTTTAGATTCGGCATGTTCGATAAATTTTCTGTATTGTGTTTCTTTTGCAGCTTTTGCAATTGCTTTGAGATATCTTTCTTGGGTGGGTGTACGTCGAACACCTCGGGTCTTTTCTCTTGAATCCCGTGGTAAAGATTTCGATCTTTCAATTGTTTCCGAAAAAATCAATATGCTATTCCAGAAAGAACACTGAAACTTATCATATTTTTGTCACTTTGTCAATTCTTTTATGGAGGCTTTTTCTTTTTTCATTATTGCTTTTCTTGTTTTAAAAAAGTTAAGAATTTTTTCGTATAAATGACTAATTTAATAAGCGTGATAGTAGTTATTTGAAGTTGAAAAATTTGTTTTACAATTTTTGTTCAAGTTAGTTCTTGCAAGAGCGCTGCTGAATTTTTTTCGGATGATCACTTGAGCATTGTGTTGTGAGAACACACACAAAAAAACTTTGTTTGGTTGGTGTGGAAGAGAAAAGTGGGAATGTTTTTTTTTTTGTTTATCAGATATGCTGGTAGCTTTATTGTGTTTTAGCCGCCCCAAATAAACTTCACGAGATTTTGAAGGTAGTCGAAAATGGTGTGTACTTTTTCGGTTTGTTTGCCGATTTCTGGTTCTGCCGTTGGTTTTGGTAGGGCTGTTTTGGTTGGAACTGGTGTGAAAAAAGTGTCTATTTGAAAGTTTCCAGAATTTTTTGCAGTATCTATTAGAGGAAGTGATCCAGAAGAGGGCGTTATGGCTTTATTTAATTCAAATTTTGCGGCAAATTGGGTTGGTTTGTAGCAGTACATCATGCATTCTGGTAAGCCACCTCTTTCAAGCCAATAGCCAGCAGTTTGTTGTTTTCCCGTTCCCGCATCAATGCGTCGGGATAGCTTGTCTAAATTTTTATACAGTACTGCATGAAGGTGTGCACAGTAAGGGCAATAACCACTCAAGCCCGAATGCCCAATAGTTCCGATTGGGTCAACCATATTTACTTGTTGTCCTTTTTTGACATAGACATCTTTTAGATGAGTGTAACGGATGGCAATGTTTCCGTTGCGGATGACTACTTGATTTCCGTACCAACAAACGTTGCGAGTGCAGATGGGGTAGTTGTCTTTGACGTAGATTACTTCACCTTGGAATGGGGCAAAGAGGGTTTTTCCTTCATCGGCACCACCACTTTCTCCCCAGTTGTAATCTAATGCGTAATAGTCATCGCCAAAGTGATCGCCTTCTCCATAGCCATAACCGCTATCTGTCTGCCATTCTGGTTCAGCGAAGAACCAGGCTGTGTAAATGATATCCTGTTGATCTGGTTTTGGGTTGTAGATGGAGAATAGTCGGTTCTTTGTAGCATTTTCAGGTGAAGCAGTTAGAGAAAGTGTTGTTTTATTGTAGGTCAAAGGAGCATTGAGATCGGGAACTCTAGTGGCATTTTCTTGGTCTGTTTCGACTCTTCTGTCGTTTTTGCCATCTTCAAGTAGAATGACATAGCGTCGTATAAAACCAGCTCCGATCTCGATATGTTCGACAGTGTCGGTACCGATACCTGCTTGTTCAGTAAAGAGCGTGATGTAGCCACGGGGTTGTTGAAGAGGGACTCCAATAATGTATAAACCATTGGTGTCTGTGTGCATGGTGAGGTTAGATTCAGGGATGTGGATGGTGGCGTTGGGTATTACTACACGAGTTTTGTCATCAATTTTATGGTACACGACTCCTTCAATGTAGCCGTAATATTCGGAAGGCGTTTGAGCATGTGTGAAGTGAGGGATACCCGTAATGGTGAGTAAGAGTATTGCCCAGAAGATTTGTTTTAAGTAATACAGTAGTCTGGTATTCATGTGTGAAATATTATCAGTTGTAAGCTGATTGTAGTACAAACATAGATTAGTTTAAACAAGTTTGTATTACGTAAGCTAACTTAAGTAGTAGGGATGCTTTGGGAGATTTTGGAAGAAGTGTTTATGCTGAAGAATTTTTTTCTAGAATTTCTTGGAGATAGCTGTGTGCAGATGTATATTGCATATCCTGTATCAACGCCAATTGACTAATGAATAATTTTTTGGCGTGATTCAACAGATCGGTAAGGTTTTTGTTGAGAGGGGTGATCTTGCCTTCTTTTTCGCGTTTGCTTTTGAATTTACAGATCAATCCAATAGCTTCAGAAAGGGCAACGAGTCCACCTTGCTTAATCTTTTCCCGAACTTTATTTTCCAATGGAGTTGGGTTTGGGATAAGTTTGAAGGAGTTTTTTCTCATAAGAGTAAGACAAGAGTCGAGAACGTCTTTGCTCTCGATTTTTTTGATGTTGACCCGATCAAGAGATTCGGTGGGTACGTAGAGAGAGAGGGTATCGTTCAGGATATTGATGAGAAAGTATTCGTTGGTTTGGTCGCCGTGTTCTTTTTCTACAATATCGACAACAACGCCGCCACCATGAAATGGATGAATAACTTTATCACCCTTTTTGAAGGCGAGTGTTTTTTTTGCCATCCGGAGTCCTCCGAGATTTAAGGTAAGGCGAGTGTATCAGATCATGACAAATATTTCAAGTCTGGCATGGTAGCGGGGAAATAGAAGGGGTAAGCGTCCTTGTATTGTCGTGAAGCCAAGAATGCATGTTTGTATTGGTCGTAGTGTTTTTTTGCTAGGAAGATTTTGTTAAGTTTGCTTTTCCTGACGGTTCAATTTCGTAGATTCTAGGGATGCCTGTCGGTATTTCAAAACTGGGGATTGCATCATCGGAAATATTTTCGAGATATTTAACAATGGCTCTTAGGCTGTTTCCGTGTGCCACAACTAGAACGTTTTGGCCATCTTTGAGGTTTTTTAAGATATGTTCAACGAAATAGGGAACGGTTCGCTCATAGGTGTCTTTAAGGGATTCGCCTTGTGGTGGTGGTATATCATAGCTACGACGCCAGATGTGCACTTGTTCTTTACCCCATTTTTCACGGGCATCATCTTTGTTGAGTCCCTGGAGATCGCCATAGTATCGTTCGTTGAGAGCAGTATGCATGATGACTGGGAGTTCTTTTTCTGGGTTTCCTGTGTGGTGTTGCCAGTCTTGCTCTTGTTTGCTGTTGTGATAAAACAAGGGGATTTTGCCAGTTTTTGTTTCTGCTGTTGCGAGGAGGAGGGTTTCTATTGCTCTGATGAGTTTGGATGTATAAGCGATGTGAAAGTTAATTTCAGCTATATCTTTTCCTGCTTGGCGAGCTTCTAGGCGGCCTTTTTCACTTATGGGGATGTCTACCCAACCAGTGAAGCGGTTTTCTAGATTCCATTGGGATTGACCGTGGCGGATGAGGACTAGTGTGGACATGAGTTAAGTACCTTTCTTTGCTGTTCATTGATGATTATAGGGTACTTGGGGGGGATTTAGGAAGGAGGATGTCTTATTAATATTTACTTGTGATGATTGTGGCTGGGGATAAACATGCATGTTCCGTGCGAAGGTTGTATTCTGCTTGGGAGTACCTGCTCTAGAGTAATGGGTGTACCAAAAGTGCTAGAGCAGTTTTCCGAGCGATAATTTACTATTCTTGTTGGATTAGACCATTCTTGGCCATTGTATCTTGAAACATAGAGGTTTACAGGTTTTGAAGTTGGTGATTCTCGATCAAGTTCAGCTATCGTGATGAGTAGAGAATTATCTGAAGAATTTGCCAGAGAAACTGCATAAGCTTTTTTTCTTCTTTGACGTGCACTTTGTGAGCAAATTATTCTATTGCAAGCACTTTCCATGCCTTTCCTGATAGTGTCAGTGTCTATAGGTCTTGTAGGATTTTGAATTGTTAATGTTGGGAGATCAGATCGCCAAAATGGATCAAACTCTTGCCAATGTTTTGGTAGGTCAGTTAGGACTTTTGTTGCTGGAGCTAGTAGTTCAGCGAAGTTTATTAGTGCCTTACTTACTTCGTGAAGTAGTGGAGAAATTATTCTTGCTGCTGTTGTGCGACCTGCTATGTCAGCTCGGCAAAGTAATCGACTAGCTGTGCCGGTTTCGATGGTTCGTCCAAAAGCCATAGTATGATCTCCTTGTGATTTTCGTGCTACTGTGATTGTTTAAGATATTGGGAGGTTTTTCAACTTTAATTGCACAGTTTTTTGTTCTTTTTTTTACTTTTAGATTTATTGATCTTTTTTATGCAGTAAATTTTTTGAAATACTGTTCATTTTTTTGTCATTTTTATGAGCAATTTTCCTCTTAACAACCAAACCCCAGCAACAATCCAAGTTTGAAAAATCTATCTTGATATTTACGTAGTTTTACATCAATGTAACTGTATGTTTGGATTGGTGGTATTGTTTCAGCTAGTGCATGTGCTCTTGGATCTGGTGTGTTTTTTTTTTACGAAAAGCTCGTATATAAGTGGAAAGGTTGTGTTATAGTTTTTTAAAAGTTTAGTTTGGGTTTTTAAGTCTTCTATTTTTGATGCTGATCGTTTTGTAGTTTGTTGAACATCATTCCAGTTGTAGAGGTCTGGATGAAATATTTCATCGTTGAGTTAATTCTGTGCCGGTTTTAGAATGGCGACTGTTTCTTATTCGAGAATTTGCTGGTTGATGTCGATTTTTGTTATGAATTTTATGCTTAATCATGTGTTTGTGTTTATTTTTGAAGTCTGTTGGAGTTAATCTTGCTCTTGCTTGATCAATTTAGGGTGGTGTGATAAGATTCCTCTTCAAAGTAACTATTTGTGAGGTTATGCAATGTCTGAACAGCTGCTGAAAGTACTACTTCGATGTGGTCTTGATGTGCAGGAAGCGACGACGTATCTCAAAATGTTGACGACGGGGCCATCATCTGTGTTGAAAATTGCAGCAACTACGAACATGGATCGTATGACTACTCATCGAGTTATTCAACGATTGGTTGGCAAGAAGTTAATTGGGACGATGATAAAAGGGAAGCGTCATCTCTATTTTTCCAATAAACCTGAGTCTCTGGCAATGTTGTTCGAGGATCAGGAAGAGTCGTTGCGATTGAAGCGAAAACATTTTCAGGAAGTGTTTCCTCAACTAGCGATGCTCCATTCTCAGGGGCAACACAAGCCATTATTAAACTACTATGAAGGCGAAGAGGGCTTTAGGGAAGTTATTAAGTTGATACTCACGGAAATGGTGCATGCCCAGGAGAAGGTGTTTCGCGTGTATACCACACAGCACCGCATGATTAATAAATTTATTTATAGAGCGTATCCTCTATATTACAAAAAAAAGCGTGAGTATAAGCTTTCAGCAAAAGTTATTTCTCATGAGTCATTTAAGTATAAGCTTAGAGACTATGAAAGGGATGAAGAACAGGCTATTGAACGGCGTTTGATTCCTGAGAAATTTGCTTTTTCCAGTAACCATTACTTGCTTGATAAAACAATTATCCTGATATCATTTGAAGATGATTACTGTAGAGCCGTTACTATCGAAAATATGGAATATCTCTCTTCACAAAAACAGATATTTGATTTTGTTTGGCAGCATGCGATACCTGTTTCTTCGACAGGTAAGCAACTTGAAGAGTAATTATTTGTTGGATATTCAGCTTATGTAACCTAGTAGTAGTTGCTATAATGGTTATGGCAGTATTGCAACTTTTTTATGCGTAGGTTTTCTATTGTATTGTTGTTGGTTTTTTTGTTTCCTTTTCTCATGAGCTGTGACAGCCAGGATTCTCAAGGTATAACACCTGCTCTGCCAACTCCCCGATCTAAGCCATTATTAAAGCCATCTTCTCAGCGTGTAGTTAAGGGAATTACGAAGAAGCGAAAAGTAGCGCTTACGTATGATATGGAAGATTATACTGAGAATTCGGATAAACTTCTCCAACTGTTTCGACTTTGGAACATTAAAGTCACTTTTTTTGTTCAGGGTGGTTTTGTTCAGCGTTCACCTCATGAACTTTCGGTGATGATTCAAGATGGTCATGAAATTGGTAATCATTCATGGTCTCATCCAGATCTTACCAAACTTTCTGATGTAGATATTCGTTCGCAGGTAACCAAGAATGAGGATGAAATTTTTAAGAAAACAGGTGTTTCCACAAAGCCACTCTTTCGTTGTCCCTATGGAGCATGTACTGATCACGTGCGTTCCGTATTATTTGATCTAGGTTATACTGAGATATTTTGGACTAACGATACGAATGATTGGCGAGTGGAAACAACCCCGCAGAAACTTATTAAAAGTGTTCTTGATCATTTGGAACCTGGGATGATTGTGTTGATGCATAATATTGGGAAATATTCAGTTGAATCCACTGCTTCTTTGATTAAAGATATTCAGGATCATGGATATGAAATTACAACAGTTTCAGATGTGTTGCAGGATGAGTAGTGTTTACACGATTATAAATTTATTTGTGGATAGATGACGTATGAATAAACAGGCTCTTGTTTATGGTTTCTTTCGCAAGCATTTGTTGCTTGTGGTGATTTTGATATTGTTTAGTATTCTTTCGCTATTATATTCTTGGTGTACACCGATCTTTGAGTATCCTGATGAGCAAGGGCATTTTTCAGTTGTGCAGCATATTGCAGAACGAGGATCGTTACCCGTACTTTCTGAATCATCATGGTTGCACGAGGGGTATAACCCACCGTTATATTATCTGTTACTTGTGCCGTTGTATCGGTTGGTTGGGCAGGATGTTGATATTCAGGTTAACCCTTCATGGGGACATGGCAATCCTCAGGTGTATTTGCATGATGAGGCAGCTGAGTCTAAGTATAAAATGATGTTCCAGATTCTTCGATTGCCCAATTTTGTTCTTTCATTGTTGTTGTTACTAGTGCTTTATTATACGGGTTTGTTGTTGTGGGAAAAGCAGGTGTATGCGTTAGCAGGGATGGGATTTGTTGCGTTTATTCCTCAGTTTACCTGGCTTTCGGGAAGTATTGGATCGGATATCTTTTATGCTTTGTTGAGTGCTGTTTTGTTATATTGTTTATTGGCAGTTCTTCGGAAAGGGAGAGTTTCCTTTAGAATGTCGATGATTATTGGAATTACTCTTGGTTTGGGGTTATTGCTCAAGTATCAAATGTTGCTTTTTCTTCCGATTATTCTACTGGTTTTTATTATTAGACCGAAAGCTAATCGTTTTCTTGTACTATCATTATTTCTAGCTTTTGTTCTTGCTGGATGGTTTTATCTCAGAAATTTTCAGTTGTATGGAGAGATTATCCCTTGGACTTTATATAAAGGGGTTTACAGTTCTTTGCTTGGGAGTAATAATCAACCGCTATCTCCGATGTATTGGTTGTTTTATATTATTTCATTATTTTTGACCTTTTGGGGAGAATTCGATCACGGGTATTTTTTTCTACCAGCTTTTTTATATGCTGGTTATTTATTTATGACATGCATTTTGGGTGTAGGAGTTTTTCTTGGTCGAAAGTCAATCACTCGAACAGATTCATTAGTGTACGGAAGTGTATTCTTGTTGACTAATGGGCTGGTTTTTTTCTATGGTTTGCGTTTTTCTGTGATTTTGCAAGGACGGTTTCTTTTTCCTGCCTTGGGTTGTTTTTCGTGGTTAGCTGTTGCAGGTTTACAGTTATGGGAACAGCGGGGTAAGTGGATTTTACCGTTATTGGGTTGTGTCTATTTGGGAATGAATATCATTTGTTTTGTTGTGTTGTTTTTAGGTGAACGAGTGAGTACTTGAATTAATATCTTTTTTTGACCTTCAAGATTAGTGGTTTGGTCGGAGCAAGATTCACTGTTTGAATACATGTTTGAGTTATAAATTAATGAATAGGATGCAGTAGTATAACTTTTTAGAAACTGATCGAAAATGTGTTAGCTGAGTGAAATGTAAGGGAAGGGGGGGGAGCTGAAAGATTGATACTATTGATTAGGTTTGGATGAAGTTGGTGGATATTTTTCTGATTTTACTTGGGTGCCGGTGTCGGCATTTATGAGGGTGGTGAATCCTTCGCCTTTTGCTGTGTCACCTACTGTTGAGTTGTTGTCTTGCCATGTGATTATTTTCCAAACGAGGACTTGTTTTGTAGGGTTTTGGGGGTTTTCTTCCACTGAAAGCGTGGTTTCTACGATTTTAAAAGCTGCATCTTTGTTTTTTGCCTGATTTTTGCTGGCAGAGGTAGCATCTTCTTCGGCTTTTGTTTTTCCAATAGCTGGTTGGGTGTCATCCAAACTTAGTTTGACGCGGATTGCGGCATATGTATCAGGGTTTCCTGTTGTTGGGTTAATTTCAACTTGAACTTGTGTAGGAAGGATTGCTTGGGTGACGATATCTCTTCGTATCCAAGTGAATTTATAGTATTTTCTGTTTTGATCTGGGTTTTTTGTTGTGAGCTCGAAGTTTTGCAAGTCAAAATCCTGAAAATGCTTTTGTGCAAAGTTTTCGGCGGTTTTCTTGGCTTGGTCGGGTGTATTTTTTGTATCTGCAACGGATTGGTTGAGTAATGTACGTCGTAATACTTCCCCTGAGGTGGCGTTGAGCCAATATTCAACTGGGATAGTAGGATCTTTTAACTCACCTTTGAAAACATAGGCTGTTATGCCGTAAGCTAGAGTTTTTTGCTCTGAAAAAGTAATTTTCTGAACATTTTGATTTTCAAAATTGGAAATGTTTGGAAGAATTGCTGTCGGTGTTAGTAATGGTGTTGAGTCAGAAACCGGTGGCACGGCGGTTGCTGAAGTTTGAGAAATAGGTGTGCTTGTACTGGCTTCAGTTAGTGTGGAGTTGTTGGTTTGTAAAAGAGTTGGTATATCTTTGAGTATTGGAATGGTGTCAAAAATATCGAGGTAAGAAAATGTTGATTTCTGTTCTTTGGTTTCGGTATCTATTCCAGGAATCAGGTCTGTAATCCTATACATTGTATAGTTTGTTTTTACTTCACCATAAGGATTTAGTGGATTTTCGAAGACGCTCGTGAGGAGAAAGTTTTTTCCGTTTATTGATTGATAACCATACCATCGGTTTTGTACCGGGTCGGTTGGCAGTGTTGGAAGAAAAGTCGGAATAAGTTTTGTTTTTAACGGATTTTGGTCATTTGTTGATTCAATAAGTTTGGCTGCTACAGGAAATTCATTTTTTGATTGATTATATTGTAGAAGGGTCTTTTCGATTTTTCTTAAATCGTTGATTCTTTGACTGTCCCTTGAATCGGCTTTTTTTAGTGAGATTAGTTCATCACTCACTTCTGCGAAAGTTGTGGTTTTTGGAACGTTACTGGCGGATCCAGTTGCCAAGTTAAGGATTTCCTGAGGTTCTTGAAAGGTGTAATCTTGGTTGAATGATTCGAAGCTAAGAGTAAATTCTGTATCTGCATCGTCGAAAAAGTCTGGAGTAATAGGTGTGTTATTTGTTTGTGTTGCAACGGGGGTAAGCAGTGCTGGCACATTGGTTTTAATTCGGGGGCTGGTAACTTTGTAGGTTTTTGGGAGTTTTTTCTTGGAATCAGAGTCTAATTGAACATCTATTTCGTAATAAGTTGCATCATCGTTAGTCTTATATCTGTAGTTGTCACCTTGAGGGTTTCTTGGAAGTGATGATAGAAAGTCAGGAACAAGCGTGTTTTTTAGATCTGCAAAGGTGTTTGTTTTTGGATATTTTCCTTTGGAATCATAGTAGTCTTCAAGTGCTAGTTGTATTTTCCTTAGATCACTAATTCGTTGCGTATTTGTTTTTTCAAATTCTTGAGTGATAACGTCATAGGCAACAGTATTGTCCTGTTTGAATTTGAACGTAATGTTTTTGATGATTTTGTTAGATTTGTCAATTGTTACCTTTGCAATAACATTTCCTTTACTTTTGTTCAACCCAATAAGATCCGCAAGCAAAGGGTGAATGTGCGGACGGGAAGGCATGTTGATGGAGAATTCTTGGATAGGATTGTTCGGATCTTCGGTTGTTGACGGTATTTCTGCAACTTGCGCATAGTCGGTTATAAGTAGAGAAGTAAGTAGGGAAGTAGAGTCTATATTTTTAGTTGGTACAGCCGGTTCGGGTGAGTTGGTGCTGGTTGATTCAGATGTGATTGTTGGTTGAAGTTCTGTTGCTGGGGAAGCTGCAGATTGCGGTGTATTTGTTACTTCTTGGGCAAGGACTATATGTTCAGTAAGTTGCGCGCTAGTTTTATCGATTGGCACTGTGTTGTCTTGTAACACCCAACCTTGCCAGAGATCTGAAAATTGATAATAAGATTTTTGACCAGAAGTGCGAATCGAGAGCGTGATTTTTTTTACATCATCCTTTGTAAGCTTCTTTACTGCATCACCGTAGATAATAAGCGGTAGAATTTTTTGTAGACTCGAAGCATCGATGGTAGCTTGAAGGTCGATTTTGTCAGGGAAAGTAATTTGACCGTCAAACTTCGTTGAAATATCGATTGACAGATCTTTTTTTATCGTGTTGTCTTTGGATTTTAACGGGTATATTCTGTTCAATGTTCCTGTGACTTGAGCGGAGTGAGAGTTTTTAAGATTATCAAAGGCAATTTTAAGGATGCTTTGAGGGTTTTCTTCTTTTATTCTTGAGAAAACATTCCAAAAGTTGTTTTTATAACCGATATACAGTGCACCGCCAATGAGGCAGGTTAATGTAAAACTGAGTAAAAAGCGTACTAATTTCATATTTTATTATTGTCGATGATCGTTGGAAGATATGTTAAATTTTTAATTTTTTTTAGTTTTCTTGTCGGATGAATAGGGATGATTGGGGTAGTTGCTGTAAGACTAGTTGAACTGATTTTTCATCTGTTTTGTCTGTTTCTACAATAATGAAATTGTCCTGTAAAAACAATGTTTTTATAGGAATCCTTGCAGCGGTTAGTGTCTCGTTTACTCTTTCTGTATCTTCCGAGTCAATACGAAGGTAAAAGGTACCTACAATTGACTCTGTTGATTGTAAGTCATAGTTCGAGGATAATGAGCGATTTAGCTGAGGAATTGTTTTTTCTCTTAGGCCGCGAATGATGTCTGCTGTTACAGCGGATGCTGTTGGAAGTGATCCAGCACCGCGTCCAAACATGAGGACGTCCCCAACATTATCTCCTTGAACAAATAATGCGTTATATACATCATTTACACGGGCTATTGGGTGATTTATGGGTATCATTACTGGATGGCAACGGATATCGAATTTATTTTCGGTAATTCTTTTTCCAATTGCCAGTAGTTTGATGGTCTGGCCAAGTTTTTCTGCTGCTTTGAAATCAGTACTGGCGAGTTTTGTGATTCCTTCTCGGTATAGTTCTGTAGGAGTTATTGCAAGACCAAAGGCTATTCGACTGAGTATAGTGAGTTTGTAGAGCGTGTCAAAAGCTTCAATGTCGGATGTGGGATCTGCTTCTGCATAACCTAGTTCTTGGGCTTTTTTGAGGGCTTCGTTGAAGCTTTGATTTTCTTCCTGCATTTTTGTGATGATATAATTTGTTGTACCGTTGACGATTCCTTTGAACGCTACTATTGTGTTTGCGATGAGGTCGTTTTCCAGTGTTTCTATAATTGGAATACCTCCGCCTACAGTACCTTCGATTCTAAGATGAACATTATTTTGTTGAGCCAGTTGTTCTAGTTCAATGCCGTGTTTTGCTATTACTTCCTTGTTTGAAGTAGCAACTGATTTTCCTGCAATTAGGCATTTTTTTATGCATTCGTAAGCAAATCCAGTACCACCCATTACTTCAGCAACTACTTCGATGGATTTATCATTAAGTATTTCATCAATCGTGTCGGCTTTTAAAGCAATATCAAGGTTATGTTGATGAAATTTTTCGGGAAATTTTTCGAGAATTTTGACGAGATTTGGTGTGAAGCCGAGCTTTGTTTGGAAATGTTGAGTTTTGGTTAGGAGAATTTGTGCAACTCCGCTGCCGACTATACCGAGTCCTAGGATGGCGACATTTTTTTTCATAATTTGAGATCCTTGTGAAAAGTCTTTTTTATTGTAAGCGCTTAGCTTTGGTTTGTCATTGCCTAGGGGACGGTTGTTTTTACAGTTTATTTAATGAAGCTTAATTGTTGTTTTGCTAGGCTTTTCATAGATTTCCCCATAAATTTTTCAAGAGTGGTGACAAATGCTTGCTTTTGTTCTCTAGGGCAGTGATTCCAGAGCTTACGGAGAAATTTGATGAGAATGGTAGTTACTTTCTCTTCTTGGATAGCATTCCATTCTGTTTCCGAGTAGTAGTTGGTTTTGAATTCGTTGATCATGTACAGAAATGGTGTAGGTTCTTTTTTGGCTTTTTCAAGAATTATTTCACGTTCTTTGGCTGGTAAACGCATATAAACTGTGGCAAACAACTCACGATCCGCTAACGTATTCAGGTCTTCTAAAAGTGTGTCTTGTTGTTTTATTTCAGTCACGTTGGAGAGAGACATCAGTGTGCGAAGGAGTGTTTCGGTGGATTGTTTTGTTATTTTTTTATTCTTCACTTCCTCGCCATCCTGTGATTCTTCTCAAACCAGCAAACATGAGGCTGAGGATGCTTATGGCTCCAACGATGCTTGCTGCAAACCCGATACCTCTGCTTGCAAGCCCTCCCAATTCTCCTAGATGTGCGCTAGCATGATTTCCGAGACCATCCATGATTGTGTTAACTGCGGGGACGGACGTTTCAACAACAACTGCTCCTGCTAGGGCGTTAAATTCGCCATAGTTTTGCCTTTCGCTTGAAGATGATCCTTCAAAATCATTTTCCCATGACATGCTGTCATTTCCCGATAGTTTGTAGGGCTATTTTTAATTGTTGTTCTAGCGTTAGTGATGTGTCTATATCCACAATAATTGAGCGAATGGATGGCTTTGAATAGCCTAATGATTCAAGAGCTGATACCAGATCTACTCCTTCTTCTGAAGGGAAAATAGCACTTTCTGTTTGAATGTTGTCTACTTTGGTTTTAAGGTCGAGAATTATTTTCGCAGCTGTTTTTTTTCCTATTCCATCTGCGGTGGAGATAAAACCGATATTTTCCTGCTTTATCGCCATACTCAGTTGACTGGTCGGTGCTAGATTAATAATTGAAAGAGCACTTTTGGGTCCTACACCGGAAACGGTAATTAGTGCTTCGAAAAGCTCCAGTTGATCAAAATTTGGAAATCCAAACAACACATGTGCATCTTCTTTGACCTGTTGGTGTATATAAAAGCAGTATTCCTGACTGTCAGTGAGTGTCGGCATAAGTGATGCGGGGACGAAAATACGGTAGCCAATATTGTTGACTTCCATGATGATGTAGGACTTGGCCTTTAGCGTAATTTTTCCTCGTAGGGAACCGAGCATGGGGAGTTCTTTCTTTGTTGTTTTTTGTACGGTTTAGAGTAACACAAGAGGGTGGGGGAGTACAGGATTGGATTATGATTAAAAGCTGATGCCGGAGCTTGGTAGTGAAGGCTTTGGTGTATTTGTTGGCTTTGCTTTCTCTGTGGCTTTTGCTTGAGCGGTTGCTGTTTGTTGCGCTTGAGCTGTTGCGGTTTGTTGTGCTTGACTTTGTGCTGTGCTGATTTGTTGGGCAATTGCTGTTTGTGTTGCAATGCTTTGTGCGATTGCGGTTTGGGTTGCAGGAAGTGGTGTGAGAGTTGGTGTTAGTAATTGTAGTGCTGTCTGAGTCTGTGTGGCGTAGAGTTGGGCAAGCACTGTTTGTGTGGCTGGTAAGGGTGTTTCTGGCGTTCCACTGGTCACAGTTCCAGTGGTTGGTGTTGTGTTATTGTCTTGGTTGCTGGCTTTGTTTTGACGAAGCCAAAGTGAGCCAAAGTATAGTAGAGGTAACGCAAGAAGAAGGAGCAGAAGGAGTATTATGCCTCTAACGCATCCTTTTTGAGATGTCTGTTGCTGTTCAGTTTGATTTGCTGTTCCTTGCTGATTAGCACTTTGTGGGGTTTGGCTATTGTTGGTAGATGTGGATTGATTTGTTTGGTTTTCCATGAAGGAAGTCCTTACTGTGATAATATAATTGCTTGAGAGTTGTACTCTCTTGCTTTGAATGCTTGTATAAGGGGTTAACTATATAACAAACAGACCTGTTACTGCAACATGGAGTATTGTTCTGTTGGTAGAACGGGTATGTATAGTTTTTGTTATTCAGTAGGAATTGGATTTATTGAAATAGGAAAGGAAAAAAGAGTAACACTGCGATAACGACAGAAAAGAATGCTGCTAACAGAACAGCTCCTGCGGCAACATCTTTAGCTATTCTACCAAGTTCAGAAAATTCGGGAGATGAGAGATCAACAATGGTTTCTGCAACGGTGTTGATCATTTCTAGGATGAGTACCATCGCAATGGTAAGGAGGAGGATGGCGAGTCTCAGGCTGTCAAACCCAAGTACGATGGCGAAAATCAAAACTATTGTGCCAGCAGCTACGTGAATCCAAATATTTTGCTGTGTCATCAGCGCATGATGCAGACCTTTTGAAGCGTATTTAAAACTTTTTGTTAGACGTTTTATTCTTCTGTTCATAGTAAGAGAGAAAGGAGTATTTCTTCCTGTATTTGATGCATGTTTTTTCGGTCTTTTTCATTGTAGTCGGTATAGCCGAGTAGATGCAAAATTCCATGTATGGTGAGACGAGATAATTCTTCCTCTGGGGTGACTTTCCATTCCGTTGCTTGTGTGACGGTGGTTTCGTATGAGATAACAATGTCGCCAATGTATCCAGATTCTTCTGCAGGATTTCCTGGAAAAGATAGTACATCTGTTGCACAGTGATGGTTGAGGTATTGGCTATTCAGTTTCTCGATTTCATTATCAGAAGTTACGAGTATGCTTAGTGATTTGTTGTTGAGGTTGGGGAATTTTTTTAAGCAGGCAGTTAGCGCATTTTTAATAGGCGGAAGTGGTGCTTTATGTTGAAAAATGCAGGTGCTATGCAGGATGTTCTCTGAGATCGTGATCTTCAACAGCTTTTTTTCTTCCATTGGTGGTGGCTCGTTTGTAGGCTACTCTGGGGTGGTAAATACCCATGAGCGTAGCATAGAAAGCATCTTTAATTTTTGCAAGTTCGCCGATGGTTAAGTTGCTTTCGGCCAGCTGTCCACTGTCCATTCTTTTTTTGATAATCCAATCTATTGATTTGCTGATGTCTTCTGGATCTTTTCTTTTCATGCTTCGGACGACGGCTTCACTGCCATCTGCTAGCATCACTAGGGCTTCTTCTTTGTTTTGAGGAAGTGGTCCTGGATAGGTGAACACTTTTTCATTTATTTTTTGGTTATGTTTCAGTTCCAAAGCTCTTTGGTAGAAGTAATCTGCTTTTGATGTGCCGTGATGAGTGAGGATCGATCGTATGATTTTATCTGGTACGTTGTAGTTTTTTGCAATCTGAACACCTGCCACGACATGGCTGGTGATTTTTTTTGCAGCGGCTTCAGGTGAAAGGTTTTTCAGGCTGTCTTTTGTTGTTTGTGTATGGTTTTCTATGAAAATTTCTGGTGATTTAAGCTTTCCAACGTCGTGATAGAGTGCATATACTTTTGCGAGAAGGGGATCTAAACTCAACGCATCAGCAGCAGCTTGGCTTAATTCAGCGACAGTGAGGCTATGATGGTAGGTTCCTGGAGCCTGAGATGCAAGTTTGATTAACAATGGATGGTTTGGATTAGCTAATTCTAACAGCTGAATGTAGCTCACATGATTAAATATGTTGCCTAAGTATAGTAGTGCAAGAATGATAAGCACAGAAAGCAGAAACCCATGTCCGATGCTTGCCCAAACGATTTTAAAACCACTATCAAAATCTAATGAGTATGAGGAAAGGTGTATTGATATCAGCACTAATGCATTAGTGATTGCTATTAATGCCGCTGCTTTGATGAAATGATAGAAATGTCTTGCTCTACTAATCAGAATGGTTGCAACAAAGGAGCTGAAGAGGAGAAATATTATGAAATCGTTCACATCAGTGTTGATAATGCCCAACGTGACTGCAAATATTCCTATTGTCCAAAAAGCAAAATTTCTGTCGATGAAAATACCAAATAAAGCGGGGATGATGCTTATAGGGAGGAGATAGTATATATATGGCCGCTCGGGGACGACATTTCGTAAGAGAAGACAGTTTACTATGATAAGTGTCACAATTGTCCACAAAGCGTATTTGTTTTCAGTTAAGTTGGGATAGAAATAGGTGATATAAAAATATGTGAGAATGCCTATTAAGATTGCTATTAGTAATAAGGCGAATATTCTTTGCCAATCAAGTGTTGGATTTATTAGCCCTAGTTTCTCTAGTGCTTCGATAGTTGTTGGTGTAAGTTTTTCGCCTTTTTTAACTATTGTTTCCCCACTTGCTATGGTTTTCTTTGGTTTGGTTAATGAGGAAATTGCTTTGTCTAAGCGTTCTTTTGTTTTTGCATAGTCTTCAAACACGTTAATTGCGAGGAAAGGATTAATTAATCGCTCTATAACAATTCTTTCATCATCAGTAAATGATTCCTGAATTACTCTAGGAATGGAGTCTCGTTGTTGAGAGATGTTTTGTTCAGTGATGCCTTGGTAGTGGAAATAGTCAGATAGTCTCAAGTCCTCGCTTCTTACGTATTCCCAAGGGCGGATGTTGAGATTAATGATGTATCCGGCGATTGTCTCGTCATCTGGTAATGGTTGGTCGCCTTCGCGAGTTGCAGGAATGTTTTTCAGCAGCTGTAAAACGAGGTTGTTTTTTTCAGTAGGTGTGAAGCTTGGGTCATTTTTTACTTTTGTTATGGATGCAAGATAATCAGCTAGTAGTTCTTTTTGGTGTGGACCCACTGACCAATTTGTTTGTACTGATGCTGGAAAATTTTCCTTAGTTTGTTCGACCAATTTGTCGTACTCAAGGGTGCTTTCGTACGTCATATCACGAGGCGATCGAATTGTGATAGGAGCAATATCTCCCTCAGCAAGATGAAAAGGGGAGGGGAGAAATTTGTAGATAAATGTTAATGCTAGACCGCAGCTGAGAATGGTACAAAACAGTATCAGATTGCGCCGATTGTATGGTTTTGAAGCCTGAACGTTGGTCGGCAGAACAGACATGATGGGTTAAGCTCCTAATCGGCTTTTTACCAGTTCCCCGACTTTCGAGAGATCGGTTTTGCCGGCAAGTCGGTTGCGTAGTTCTTTCATGACGTTTCCCATATCCTTGATTGATGAGGCATTAGTTTGTTTGAGAACGTCATTTATTGTTGCTTCTACTTCGGATTCGCTTAGTTGGGCAGGGAGGTAGGGAGTAAGAATGGTGATTTCCGATTTTTCCTGTTCAGCAAGATCGTTTCTGTTAGCTTTTTCATATGTTGCAATAGCATCTTGGCGATCTTTGACCATTTTACTGATGATGTCGATGACTTTGTTGTCATCAAGTTCTATCTTCTCGTCAATTTCTTTTTTTCGAACTGCAGAAATCAGCATGCGGAGTGTTCCGACTTTTTCCGGTTGTCCTGCCTTCATGGCTGATTTGATATCATCTTGAATGGTGCTTTTGAGGCTCATGCAGTTTCCTTTTGAGTAACGTATTTATTATAGCAAAGCTTTACCGAAATGTTCATTTTTGTATGTTTTTCTAAATTCGTGAGTCTGAATGATACGCTTTTTCATGATATTTGTCAATATTTTTAAGTGAAATAATTATATTTTTTTGATCAGATTGGAGGCTGAATTACTAATTGTTCTACTTGCTCTTCGGAAGTTAGATTCGTAGTTACTGTGCTTATGATTTTTTTGTTTTTTTGTAAATACATATGCCAAGGATACTTCCTAATCCGATAGCAAAAGAAAGGATTGAAAGAGTGGAAGTTTCCATGCCTGAACTAGGCGGGTTCGGTGCAGGTTTGACGTCTTGAATGGTCTTGCTGTCTTGTGTTAGTGCGAAGGATAATTTTAGGTATTGCTCCTGTGGTAGGGTAATGGTTTGTTCTTTTTGTTCTCCGAGGTACATACAGCGGATGGTATAGGAACTTGGGGACAGATTTTCAAAGTAGACCTTTCCTAAGGAGTTTGTGGTTCTTGAAAGGTTTTTTTCAACGAGGGTTACTTGAACATTTTCGACTGGAACCATAAATTTTTGGTTTGTAGTTGAGTCGTAGAGATTGAAGTTTGATGATTTTACCACCTCCACAACGAGGGTGTTGGGACTTGGGGTTAGTAGATTTGGAGTGGGTGATGGTTCATTGATTGGCGTAGTATTAGGATCTACGGTAAATTCTGTTGTACTGATCATAGGATTATCGCTTGAATCTGCAATTGTCACTATGAGTTTATGTGTTCCTTTTTCAAGAGGAACATCTGAAGTAATTGATGCTGTTACGTCTCCTGCATTGTCAGACGGAATGACCATGTTTTGTGGTTGGGTATCGTCAAATTGCGTTGTTAGTTTTTTTATTGAGCTGCTTTTGATTTCAGAAACATATTGTGAAACGTTAGTTTGTTCAATGTCGTCGGTGATGTTAAGTGTGAATTTCGCTTTGGGGGGGAGAGGTTGTCCTTGAGCTGCTTTAACGGTAATTACTGGAGCTTTAGTATCTGCCGTGAGTACGTTATAAGCATCTGCGAGGCCAAAACCGTATATGCTGGTCCAGCCTTTTTGAGCATTTTCTGGTGATGCGGCTGAAAGTTCGATTCGCTTCATCACTTGTTTGAAAGTTAGTGATTGGTCGATGGAAAGGAGTAGGCTGATCATTCCTACAACTTGTGGGGTGGCTATTGATGTTCCGCTGACGCGTACATAGCTTGTGTTTGAAGCGTTTCCAGTTGTGACAACGTTATTTCCTGGGGCTACTACTTCGAGACCTGTTCCATAATTGCTTCCAAAGCCTTTTCCCCAATCATTTTCGTCACATCGTTTGTTGCTTTCGTTTGTTGCTCCGACGGAAATGACACCAGGGTAAGCAGCTGGATAGTTCAGTTGGTTTTTGTTTTCGTTACCTGAAGCAGCAACCAGTATGACGTTTGCTTTTTGTGCGTATTGGACCGCAAGTTCTAGCGTTTTGGAATAGTTGTCTGAGCCAAAACTCAGATTGAGCACTTTCATTTTCTCGTCTGCTGCCCACACTATCGCAGCAGAGGCTCGAATGTCATCGGTTTTTTGATCAGCGTTCATGATTTTTACAGGAACGATTACGCAGTTTGGGCAAATACCAGCTATACCTTCTCCATTGTCCTTTACCGCAGCTATGACACCCGATATCTCAGTACCATGGCCGTTGTCATCGGAATTGACACCGGGGGGAATCGTGACAGGTTCAAGTTTTTTTGTGTCAGGGTTTTCGTGATAAAAATTCATTCCTTGCATAATTTTTCCACTGAGATCTTTGTGTGTTCCATCGATTCCTGTATCAAGAACTGCTATTTTTACAGTGTTTTGTCCGGAGGTTTTTTCCCAAGCCTTTTGCACACGTATTTTGTCCAGAGAGTATTGGGAGGCAAGGAGAGAGTCTTTCGTGCCTTGTTGGAGGGCATCGATTTCTGATGTTATGTGTTGGGTTGCTGTTCGGGTAATATTTTCTTCAGCAAATTCTATTTGTTGATTATTTTTTAATGTGTCTAGTGCCTCAATCATTGTTGAGTGGGTGACTTGCACTTTGTAGATATTGAGGCGTTCGGAGAGGTAGGGGATACTTTCCCAAGTGTATTGGGTGTTTGCAAAGGCATCTTGTGGCAGAACATTGTCTTTTAGTCTGATGATAATTTCTGATGGTTGGTTGGATGTTTCACTTTCGATGGATGCGTTGAGAGGTGAGGGGGCTTCTTGCGCACGGACGGCTTGCCATGTCAGCTCATTTCCAATAAGGAAAATAGCAGAAAGTAGGCAGATTAGGCTGAGCCATTTTGTTTTTGTGTTCATATAAGGAAACTGGAATCTTGTTACTATACCAAAGTTTTCGTTGTTTTTCAAGATTCGATTTGTGTTGATTGCGTTTTTTGTATTGACTTTCGGGGTTGATTTTGTTAAACTGATCTGATTTGTTTGCCAGCTCTATCAATAGTAAATACAAAGAGGTTTAGAGTATGAGAAAGTCAGTTATTACCTTGTGTCGACTTTTGCAGTTGCATTGGAAAATGACGACGATTGTTTTTATTGTGTTAGTGGGAACTTTGAGCGGTAGTATTTATTTCTTCCAGAGTCCTAAGGTAGAGTTTTCAGGAAAGTCCATTTCAACAGGTTCTGTAGTTACGATATTTGCAGCTGGAACGAGAGGAAATTGGGAGTATCCGACTATGCAGTTGTTGATTGATGGAAAGGTAGTGAAGTCTTTTTCGAATGTTATGGGGAATCCAGATAAGCGACAGTTTGATGTTTTTACCTATATTAGTTCATCTAAGATTTCGCATAGTCAGGTGCGAGTAGCGTTCGCTAATGATTATCGGGGATCAGATTTTAATGACAGAAATCTGCTTGTAGACAGGATAGTTCTTGATGGTCAGGAATTTCAGACCGAGTCAAGTGACATTGCTTCAGTTGGGTCGTGGGATAGTGCAAATGGTTGTGGAGTTGGGAATAAGAAGAGCGAGTGGCTTCATTGTAATGGGTATTTTCAATATTAACTCAACTGAGGTTTTATCATGACTGAACCATTAACCCAACAAGAAAATTCTCTGGTGTTGAAGGGGCGTGAGGGGATATTTTCCGGCAAACATATGCGTCTGCTGGCATACCCTTTGGGTTTAATGCTTTTTATAGCGATTAGTACGGGTACTTATTACACATCTATGCAGATTGACGAGTATAGTGGGAAGGCAGTGAAGCCAAAATGGACGCCGATTATTTCTGTACCAAAGACAGTTACTTCTACACCGGTTGCTAAGCGTACTCCGATTAGAAAGTAGGATGAAATTGGTTGCTTTAACTTGTTACTTCACCTTCCATTGGGGCATCATCTGATTTTTTTTCAGTGCCTATTTCTTCTTCTTTGTTAAGATCTTTTTCCTTTTCCTGTACTTGTTGGTAAAGGATTTCGGAGATACTATGCATGCTTTTGGTAAGTTCTTCTGATGCTGCTTTGATCGCTTCGATATCTTCTTTGTCTTTAATTTCTTTCAATTTTTCGACTTTTTCTTGGATTTCTTTTTTCTTGTCCTCTGGGACTTTTTCACCGAGCTCGTTGAGCGTTTTTTCGGTGGAGTAGACTAGGGTATCCGCGTTGTTGACCACTTCGGCTTTTTCTTTCTTTTTCTTGTCTTCGCCAGCAAATTTTTCGGCTTCCTTGGCCATGTTTTCAACTTCTTCCTTGGAAAGATTGGTTGAGGCTTGGATAGTGATCTTTTGCTCTTTTCCTGTGCCTTTGTCTTTTGCTGAGACGTTGAGAATACCGTTTGCATCGATGTCGAAGGTGACTTCAACTTGCGGAACACCACGAGGTGCTGGAGGGATGCCATCGAGAATAAATCGGCCAAGTGATTTGTTGTCACTGGCCATTTCGCGTTCGCCTTGGAGGACGTTGATTTCCACAGATGGCTGGTTGTCGGCGGCTGTTGAGAAGACTTGGGATTTTGAGGTTGGAATTGTGGTGTTGCGTTGGATCAGTGGAGTGCGTACACCACCCATGGTTTCGAGACCGAGAGTGAGTGGTGTAACATCAAGAAGAAGTACGTCTTTCACATCACCCATCAGTACGCCACCCTGGATTGCAGCGCCGATGGCTACAACTTCATCAGGGTTTACGCTTTGATTTGGTTTTTTGCCAAAAAATTCTTCAACTTTTTTCAGAATCAGGGGCATTCTAGTCTGACCGCCAACCATGATAACTTCATCGATATCAGATTTGCTCAGGCCGGAGTCTTTGAGTGCGCGCTCGCAAGGGGTGATTGATCGTTCAATCAGGCTGTTGGTAAGTTCTTCAAGTTTTGCTCGAGTAAGCTTGAGATTGAGGTGTTTTGGCCCTGAGGAATCTGCTGTAATAAATGGGAGGCTGATTTCACTTTCGACAACGGTTGAAAGTTCGATTTTCGCTTTCTCTGCGGCTTCTTTTAATCTTTGGAGAGCCATTTTGTCGCTGTGGAGGTCGATTCCTTCCTGCTTTTTGAATTCAGCGACCAGCCAGTCAATGATGGTTTGGTCGAGGTCGTCTCCACCGAGGTGTGTATCTCCGTTGGTGGCTTTTACTTCAAATACGCCATCGCCAAGTTCAAGAATAGAAACGTCAAAGGTTCCGCCACCGAAATCATACACGGCGATTTTGCTGTTTTTACCTTTTTTATCTAGACCGTAAGCCAATGCAGATGCAGTAGGTTCGTTGATAATACGTTTGACATTTAAGCCCGCAATTTTTCCTGCGTCTTTGGTGGCTTGTCGCTGTGAGTCGTCAAAATACGCTGGTACGGTGATTACTGCATCAGTGACTGGTTCGCCAAGAAATTTTTCTGCATCGGCTTTAAGCTTTTGCAGGATCATAGCGGAAATTTCTTGAGGTGAGTGCTCTTTGCCACCCATAACGATCTGGATGTGATTCTGGCTATCTTTTTCCATCATGTAGGGCATGAGCTTTCGATCTCTGGCAACCTGAACATCATCCCAGCCGCGACCGATAAATCGTTTGACTGAGTAAATGGTGTTTTCTGGATTGGTGACAGCTTGACGTTTGGCAATCTGTCCAACGAGACGTTCGTTGCTTTTGGAGAGGGCTGTAACGGAAGGTGTAATACGATTGCCTTCTGAGTTTGGGATTACGACGGGTTCACCGCCCTGGATGACGGCCATGCAGGAGTTGGTGGTTCCGAGATCGATACCGATTATTTTTGACATGAGAAATACCTCCGGTTGACTTTGTTGGTTTGTTGTGGTAGATTAATGAGCTTGTGTTATGGTAAGTAAATTATATTTATAATGTAAGGGGACTGCTTATGAGATCAGGATTTTCGCGAGGCCAGGGATTTGAGAACAGAGAACAGAGAACAGAGAACAGAGAACAGAGAACAGAGAACAGAGAACAGAGAACAGAGAATTTCTCGTCAGATAATAGAATTATTTCCCAAAGTGAGTGGAATTGACGGGCTAAAGCAACGACTTATGAGACGATTTGGCTGGGGTGCAGAGGAGTTGCAAAGTAATCGGCAAGTTGAAGGTGTCGATGTTCAGATTAATGTGAAAAGAAAAGGAAGACTTGTGGAAGCTGAAATTACTACTAATGCTGAGTTTTCATCAATCCGTGGAACTAGAAGTGCACATAGTTACTGCAGTGCAGGTATATATACCAAATTAGAAATAAGTAATGATGGGCGTTCATATTCTATTGTTGAACGCAATGGTGGGGAAAAGCAAAGTAATCCAATTGAAGGAGAGCATTACTATTGGTCAAAAGTTTCAACAACTGTTATTGATAAGCGACTTGACCTGATTTTTGGTAACTAGGTTTACTTTTATTGCTTGAATTGTTAATGTGCTGCGAGTATCGGTTTACTGCAACCGGTGAAGTTGATTTCAGAGCTGCTAGTTGCTATGTCGATTCTGTATCGTGCTTGTTCTCTCTAAGATATTTCTCTATGGCAGTAATGATTGTTGTAGCATTTTCAATTTCCTCTTTTGCTTGTTGTATGGTTACTGTCTCTTCAAATTCATAGTCTCCGATTTGTCTTTCGTTGAACAGATTTTGAAGCGTTTCACCAAAATTTTTTGGAAAAATATTGGTTTTTATGAAATGTTGGTTGAAAGCACTTATCACAGCGGTATGTTTAGAGAAGGTCATTTCTTTGGTTAGAAGTATTGCTTCCATTGCATAAAATACTGCGTAGTATGCACGAGATATCGCGAAATCTGGTGTTTCGGGAAGGAGTTTTTTTGCTGCTTCAAGGGATTTATTCGCTTTTTTCATTATCAGTGAAATTTGCTCTGCACTGGTTTGGTGTTTCATATAAGCTGTACTCCTTCTTTACGAACGTTCATAAACAAAGGATTGTAGGTTTGGTATTCAAACCGCTGTTCTTCTACAACAAATGCTGAAATAACACTGTTTGAATCGTAGAGTGTATCTGCAGCAATTTTATTGACGATTTTGTCAAGGTTTTTGTTTTTTTTATCAACAAGTATGAGGCAGTCGTAGTCCGAATCATTGTGATGATCTTTTCTAGCACGTGAGCCAAATAGAATGATTTTTTTTATATGATTTCCAAGATTTTTTTTCACAGTTGTTACGAATGATTGAAAGGTTTCGGTTTGTATATCCAGCGGTGCAGTTTTCATGATTCTTTTCCTTTACTTACGATAACCTGTGCATGTCTTAACACTTTTTCCCCAAGCTTATATCCTGGTTTCGCTTCGTTGATGATGTGATCTTGCGGCACTTGTTCAGATTCTTGGTAGAGAAGTGCTTCATGTAGATCAGGCGTGAATATTTTTCCCACTGATTCGAATCGTTCTAAACCTTCTTTTTCCAGTTGTTTCCAGAAATTTTGGCGAACAAGCAAGAGGCCTTTGAACCATTCAAGTGAGCTTACAGTTTCTGGAACGCTAGTGATGGCTCTTTCCATGTCGTCTAAGACATCCAGGAGACTGAGTAAAAGTCCGCTTGTGGCGTATTGGGCAAAATCGGCGCGCTCGGTTTCTACCTGTTTTTTCAGGTTCTGGTAGTCGGCAACTGAGCGGAGGAGTCTTTTGTAGTGTTCCTCGCTCTTCTGCTTTGCTTTTTCCAATTCTGCTTCGAGAGAATCGGGTGTAGCTGCTGATTCGATGTGATCAGTATTTTCAGGTTGTGGTTCCTGCGGGGTATTGTTTGGTTGAAACATTGTTTGCTCCTTATGTTTCCAGTTGTTCTAGCTCTGAAGAGAGCTGGTGGAGAAGATTTAATGATTTATGATATGGGAGACGGGTTGGACCAAATATGGTTACCCATCCTTTCATCGAACTGTACTGGTTTTCGAAATAAGATGAAAGCGACGTGAAGTTTTGGAGGGACTGAAAAATATGCTCTTTTCCTATGTAGATAGCAACTTTTTCAGCGCTGATAAACTGGAGGTTCTGCAGAAAGGCAAACATATCTCTTCTATCTTCCATTAGTTGGATGATCGGGAGTACATTTGCTGTTTGGAGAAATTCTGGTTGTTTGAGAAGCTCGGTTAATCCTGCATGGTAGATTTTACCGTTGACGGTACTGATGATGACGACATTTGAGAGCAATTTTGCAAGTTTTGTCACTAACTCTTCTAGTAGTTCGTCCCATGAACCGTAGGCAACTTTAGAGAGTAGCTGTGGTAGGATTTTTTGAGGTTTTGTTGTGAGATTACGAATAATATCATTCACAAATTCCCTGTAGCCTGGTTCTTGTGGCACTCTGCCAGCTGATGTGTGGGGTTGGAATATGAAGGAAAGCTCCTCTAGGATATTCATCTCATTGCGGATCGTGGCTGAGGAATAGCCCCATTTGTACTCTTCTGCAAGTGATTTGGAGCCTACGGGCATAGCAGTGTTAATGTACTGTTGCACGATTGCTAGTAAGATTTCTAGTTGTCGCTCGGTAATTTCTATTGTCATCGAGTTATCCTTTTAGCACTCGTTGTGCTTGAGTGCTAATTCATTGTACCAGTTCTTTTTTTTCTCAGTCAATGCCTCTTTTTTTAGCATTTTATACTTGAGTAAACCGCATTGTTCTTTGCTTTTCGTTTTTTTCGACGTACAATAATTGCATTGCTTTTTTGATTTATTACAGGAGTTTCTTTTGAGTTCTACTACTTCTCAAGATAATAAAAATACTATTCCTACAAAATCTCATCAAAGGCGTTTGGGATTTGTTGAGGTGTTTCGTCGTAGCTTTTATGATCTCGAGCTTTACCGCAGTATTTTTCTGGGAAAGAAGTTTAGTTCTAAACTTTATATTGTTTTGGTGCTATTCTTTCTTTCTCTTGTTCAAGCCGTTTTTTCTACGATTGCAATTGGGTGGTTTTTGCAAAGTGGTTTACAGGAATTTGTTACGGCTGTGGAGCAGTTACCGTATCAGTCTCTTACAATAGTTGGTGGGAAGGCGCAGACTGATCCTGCTGTTGCTTCCTCGTTCACTTTTAGAGGGGTAACTTTTAGTGTCGATACCTCCAAGGAAGTTATTACTGATGTTCCCACACCTTCAATAAAGCTCTCTTCGAAGGAAATGGTTGTATCGAATGGAGCTCTTTCACAGGTGCTGCCATTTTCGTATTTTAGCGAGGAAGAGCCACAAGTTGTAACAAAGGATCAACTTGTGGCTGGTGGTAATTTCATTTATGCATGGCGGGTGTTTTTTATTTGTGGTTGGTTTTTCTTGACGCTTCTTTTTTTGTTCCTATTTGAATTTATAAAAAAGGTTGTGTTGCTACTGTTTACTGTCATGGTGGCGAATTTGTTTTGTGCAATTATTGGATTTCGACTTAGTTATAAGAAAATTGTGGATTTATTGATTCTTTTACTAGGTCCATACCTTATTGCCCAGATGCTTTTTTTAACAGCGAATATGACTCCTGAATTACATGTTCTTCTCTATTTTCTTTTGTTTGGATGCTTGATCCTTATGATTAGACGGAGTTTTGAACGAGAAATGATGCATTAGGGCTTGGATGTTTTGTGAAGGCTGTGTATACTATACTTTGTTTGTAAGTCTAAATTTGCAGAGGAATACTCACCTATGGCTAAAAAGAAAGGCGACAGAGTCATTATTCATATGGCCTGCAGCACGTGTGGAAGGAAGAATTACTCTACACGCAAGAATAAAAAAAACGACAAAGACCGGTTGGCATTGTCTAAGTACTGCCCAGGATGTAAAGCTAAGGTTGAGCATAAAGAAAGTAAGTAGTTTTCGTTTGTTACCTGCGAACAGTATGTGGCTACTTCAGAGGCGTTTTTTTCTGGAAGTATAAGTTTACTGCTTCTGATGAGTACTAGGAAAGCTGCTTGTTTGGTGTGTTTTCTGGCTTGCGTCTGATTGTTTTAAGTAAGCAGATACGCGTGTAGCTCAATTGGTAGAGTAGCGGTCTCCAAAACCGTTGGTTGCAGGTTCAAGTCCTGCCACGCGTGCCAACTTTGTATGTTGAGAACGCTGAATTTCGATTAGAACCGCCTTTTTACAGGCGGTTTTTTTATTTATTCACTTATAATTTTATTCTTTTTGAAATACTTTATACTTAGTCTGTGGTAAAAACTGAGGAATCAATGCTTTCAAAATCCGAGAAACATACTAAGACATGGCATGAAAAACATACAGAAGCTCTCACATTTGGGCAAAAAATCGCTGATCAGATGGCGAATGGAATGGGGTCGTGGAAATTCATTATTATTCAAACGGTTATTATCACGATTTGGATTATTCTGAATTTAGTTGCGTATGTTCAACATTGGGACCCTTATCCATTTATTCTTCTCAATCTTGTTTTTTCTACTCAGGCAGCTTATTCTGCACCGATTATTATGATGGCACAAAATCGTCAAAATGAACGCGATCGCTTTCACGCGGCGGAAGATTATAAAACAAACGTAAGTGCAAAACAGGAGATTGAAGACTTACAACGTGCTTTGGCTCGTATAGAGACGGAAAAACTCGACCAAATTATTTCGTTAATAAAAAAATAGGTTAGTTCTATTTTGTGTTGTTCTTGTTGCAGTTGTGTATTAAGTTAGTGTGCAGTCTTTGAAAGTTGAGAAGCGATTTTAATTTATATCGAAGCATGTCCAAATATGGGCAATGTTTTGAGGGTCACCGTTAACTGGGTTTTCTACCCAGTATGCCCCACATGCTAGGGAAAAATCTTCTCTATAACGACCTGGTTCAGCAGATGCAGGGATCTGAAACTGAAGTGGAAACGATGCAGTTTCATTTGGTTGTATAAGTGCTGTGGCAATTGTTCCGATTCTAAATAGAGAAAGCCATGTACTGGGATCATAAAAATAGCTTTGTCCATACTGAAGGCTTAATGGATTGTCGTAGCCTGTTGATGGTGGAGCGGATGGAGCAAATTTGATTTTTTCTGCACTAGTATCTTTATAAATAGCCATTGTACATTCATTCTTTGAATTTGATTGGTAATTTTTTCCAGAAAGCCATCTGGTTTGTCCGATGTTTTGAAATTGTACTGTAATGGTTACTTTTGTATTTTTTTCAACACTGAAGCATGTTTTTCCATCTGGTGGTTGTGTTTGATTCAGCCAACTCGCTGTATAATCCTTGGCAAAAAAGTTTTGTATCGGTTTAGTGTTATCAGCGATTATTTCTGTTGGGGTTAGATCCATGGATCTAATTCCAATAAGTTCAGAGGTGTTTGAGATAATAGAAGAAGTGGCAAATGCGGTTGCAGTTCTCCTAATACTGCAAGCGTATCCACATCCTCGAGAGCCAACACCTTTTCCTCCTTCAACGTAAGGTGTAGGTGTATTGGATGCTGTAATCGTTGGTGTTTGGGTAAATGTGCTAGTCGGTGTGTTAGAACTTTCTGCTGTCGAGGTGTTAGTAAGTGTTTTTGTGGCAGTGAATGTTGGGCTGTTGAGTAGTGGTTGAGTATTTGTAGCTGTGACTGTTGTTGAAGGCGTCTCAGTGGGTGTTTTTGTTCTGGTGACGGTAAATGTCGAGGAGGCAGTAAAGGTTTTGGTTGGTGAAAATGTGTTTGTTGCAGTGATAGAAACTGTTATTGTGTTTGTGCTGGTGCTTGTAGCTGATGGTGTTGAAGATAAGGTCGTGGTAGTAGTGTTTGTGCGAGTTGCTGTTCTCGTGACTGTTGTTGTTACTGTAGGTGTTTGAGTAACTGTTTTTGTTGGTGTTGCCGTTATTGTGTTTGTTGCTGTGGCGCTGGTTGTTGCAGTTTTTGTTGAAGTAGGAGTCGATGTATTGGTGTTTGTTGCTGTTGAAGTCCAAGTAGTCGTTGGAGTGAGTGTCGCAGTTGCAGTGACTGTCGCTGTTGTTGTGCTTGTTGGAGTCGCTGTCGCAACTTCTAAGATGTTTAACGCAGCTTGGAGATTTATTCGAGGAAAAGTCAGTCCTGTTGATGGATCTGAAATTATTGTCCCAGAGTTGGTTAATGCTGTCAGAATAGCACTAACGGAGGCTGCTGGTGATTTTTGTTTCAAAATGGCCCAAGCTCCTGCAACATGTGGTGCTGCCATAGAGGTTCCACTTTTGCTTCCAAAAGTTCCACCCGGAAGTGATGAATTTATTGATGCGCCTGGGGCTAGAAGGTCAAGAAATGTTGATCGGTCGGTAAAGTTTGCAACTAAATCGTTTTTTGTTGATGCACCAACGCTAATTGCACTAGATATGCAAGCTGGGTATGTTAGCCCTGTTGTTGAACCTCCATTGCCGGACGCTGCAATAGTTGCTATTCCAGCACTTTTTAATTGGTCGATAGCAGTTTTTATGATGGAATTATCACTGTCGCAAAGATTCTGATTTGTGTAGAGGCTTCCACCAAGACTCATGTTCACGGCGGCTATATTGAAAGAAGACCTCAACTCATACACTCGATCTAGGGCACTAACGAGGTCTGAATCGTAGATAAGCACGCAGGGTGATGCCACTCCAGAAGAACTGCAATAGGGGTCTGAAAATTTAGAATATACTTGTATTGAAATGAGTGATGCGTCTTTTGCTACACCAGAAAAATTCACACCATTTCCTACTGCAATACCGGCAACATGGCTTCCGTGATCGCAGTTCGCTATAGTGCAGTTATTCCCTGATCCTGTCGATGTATCAACATCCTGCCCGTTTGGGCAGATGCTTTGGGATATGGGATTATTTTGGCTATCTGAGGATGTTGTTGAGTAGCAGGCTTCGGAAACGGTTTTCCCGTTTAAAAAGGGGTGGTTTTTGTCAATACCTGTGTCTAGGATTGCTATTGCTTGCCCTTGGCCAGTAAAACCACTTGCCCATGCTTCATTAGCCTGAATTAGTGGGATTGAGTCTGCAAGTAGTGGTTTTGAAATCCTATCTTCCTGTATGTTTTGAACATTGTTGTTTGCCAGTGTTTTTTCAAGTGTAGCTTTGTCTATTTCAATTTCAACTAGGGGTAAGTTTTTAAATTTTTTTGCTGTTCTTTGTTGTTCTAACGGTAACGTAGCTATGAAACTATCTTCTGATGAAGCTAATTCGGCTTTTAACGATGAAAGCCCTTTTACAGTTAAATCCTTTGCTTTTAGTTGTACTATAACTCGAACTTTTCCATTTACTGATGCTTTTGCTATGAGTTGTTGATGAGACAAAGAATATTGATGGGGTAGGGCTGAAACTAATGAAATAGCTATTAGAGAAAATACTACACTACAAAAGGATAGTGTTGTAATTGCTTTGTATTTGTTTTTTTTCATTGTTTTAGTTCTGTTTTTTTCAAATGTACAATTCGTATTTTTTGTACCACTTGACAAAATACCTGACAAAAAATATCACAGTATTGTCCCATGATTTGTATGCTTATGTCAAGAGTTGGTGCTTAAGAGATGGTAGAGAAAATATTGATTCATTGTTGAGGTGACAAGTGATGCTAATTGGGGATATGTTTCGACAGAATTTATGCTAGATTTATTGCTTTAAGAATTTCCAGTTGGGCAGTGGCTCCAGCTTTGAAAGCGATTTCTTCTATGGATGAAAGCCCTAGATGTATTTGTTCATGAATCCCTGCACGACCTAACACACAGGGAAGGCTAAGAGAAATATTGTGGATTCCAAGAAATCCATTGAGACAGGAGCTTACAGTGTGAATACTTTTTTCATTTTTAATTATGGCTCGTAGTATATTGGTAACTGATGATGCAATAGCGTAGTTGGTTACTTGCTTTCTTTTTATAACGCTCATACCAGCTTTTTTTACATCTGACTCCACCTCTTCTTTTTCTTTTGTAGTAAAGGTTTTGTGTTCTGTAATAAGTTGCCCCCCAATAAATGCTCTACTCCAGACTGGGACAGCGTGTTCACCATGTTCGCCGATAATGTATGCATTTACGCTTTGAGGGCTAATATTAAGTTTTTGCGAAAGAAAAAATCGAAATCTTGAGCTATCAAGCTTTGTTCCTGAGCCAATAACTCTGTGCCAAGGGTATCCTGAGATGCGGTAAGCGGCATAAGTAAGTATGTCGACTGGGTTAGAAACAATAAGTAGGATTGCGGCTTTGTTGTGTTGCGTTATTTTCTTTATAAGATCTGTTAGAATTTCATAATTGATTTTTATCAGATCGATACGACTTTGGTTTTCTTTTCTACTAACACCTGCAGCAATAATTATAATGTTTGCATCAGCAAGATCAGCATAATTTCCAACTTTTAAAGCAACGTTCCTTGAAAAGGCAATTCCGTGATTCAGATCAAACATTTCACCTTCAGCCTTGCGTTCGTCTTGATCGATAAGCACAATTTCTGTTGCCAGCTCTTCGAGTATTGTTGCATACGCGATAGTAGCTCCTACATGTCCAACACCAACGATGCCTACTTTGGTTGCTAAGGGCATGAAGTAGTTTCCTTACATTTATGTAGAAAGAGTACGTCCAGCTGCTTACTCTTGTCAATGACGTTATTAACAGCTGCCTTCGGATAATATTGACTTGAATTTTCGTATATTTTTTGTTATTATAGTTAGATTTCAAAAACAAAAACAACAATTTATGTTACAACTAAATGATCTTTCTAAGCGTTTTTCTTCGGTTATTGCTGTGCAGGATCTTTCTTTGAAGGTCGGTAAGGGGAAAATATTTGTACTTTTGGGACCAAATGGTGCAGGGAAGACAACAGCAATTAAAATGATCACGGGACTGTATCAACCAACTTCAGGAGAAGTTATTGTTGATGGGATTAATTTGAAACAAGAACCTGAAAAAGCTAAAGCAATAATTGGCTATATACCTGATGATCCATATGTTTACGAAAAGCTTTCTGGTCGAGAATTTCTTTATTTTGTTGGGAAACTGTATTCCCTTTCCGATGCGGTTATTCATGAACAGCTTGCTAAGTTGTTGGAACTTTATCCTGTTGCAGATTTACTTGATCACTCTTTCGCAAGTTATTCTCGAGGGACTAAACAGAAATTTTCGATTATTGCAGCGCTATTGCATAACCCGAGTTTGTTGGTGGTTGATGAGCCCATTGTGGGACTAGATCCCCAGAGTGCACAGACGACAAAACAAGTATTTTCTGATTTTCGAAGCCGCGGTGGGACCATTTTTTTATCTACACATACTTTAAGTTTTGCTGAAGTGATTGCTGACCATATCGGGATACTTGTTAAAGGGAAGTTGATTGAGGTTGGGACTTTAGCAGAATTAAGAGAAAAGGCACATCAAGAAAATGCTTCTTTAGAAAAGCTTTTTTTGAGGATGACAGGGGAAAACACTGAATAAAAAAAAACACTATGATACAACAACTTTTATTACTTAATCTCTATGATTTTTCTAGTCTGAAACATTTTTTTAAAGGAAATGTGGCTAGAGTTATTATAGCATTGTCATTTGTTTTTGTAGCATTGCTGACATTTGTTGGAGTTTTTTATATTGCACATACTTTTTTTTATTATTTTTCTATCCAAGAACGAGTGCTGAAAGAAGTGCTTTTTCTTGAAACTCTATCAACGTTTTCATTTTTTCTTTTTCTAATGGTGATGTTTGGGGCTATTGTTTTTTCGTTTAGCTTGTATTTTCATAATAAAAAATTAGAGTTTCTTATTACGTTTCCGATACAACGAGCGACACTTTTTTTGAATTCTTTTGTGAAGGTGTTTCTCCTTTCTCTCGTGGGTTTGTTTTTGATAGCGTTTCCTGTGATGGCTTCCTATGGTGTAGTGTGGAGGCTGGGGTTGAATTACTATTGTTCCTTAGTTGCGCTAATTTTTTTGTTGGCTTTATTGTCCAGTTCTCTTGGTGTTGTGTTGTTGTGTGTTGCTGTGTTGATAACCCCACGTCGAAAATCAACGTTAGCCGTGTTGTTGGCGCTGCTTGTATCAGTTGGAGCAGCTTTACTCATTGCAAAGTTTGTTTCGCCCAGTAGCCAATACATTGAGTCTCTTGCCGACAAAGAAATTTTTTCTTTGGTTATGGCTAGGAGATATTCATTATTGTTGCCGAGTACCTGGTTTGCTGAAATTTTATTCTCGTTTGCTTTTCCTCAGTATTCATCGATGCAAGGTGAGTTTGTGCTTTTGAGTTTAAGTACTTTGGTGAGTGTTGGTTTGGTTAGCTTAATGGCAAAAAGTGTGTTTTTTGCTCTTTGGGAAAAATGTTTAGAACAACAGGCCTACTATTTGCCGTCAGATCCCAAGCAGTGTTTTCATTATGTTTCTAGAAGTACATTTCCTTTTGCTTGGCCTAAAGCAATTTTTGTTTTGATAGCGAAAGATGCCTTGGTATTGGTTCGTAATATAGTTGGGTTTTCAAAAAGCCTCTTTTTGTTGTTACTTTTTCTCCTTTATTTTTTTATTTTACTATTTGCTGATAAGCAGAATCTTGATGATCAATGGAGAGCATTGATGTTGGGCTTTGTGTTTGGAGCTTTTGGTTATTTAACAGTGACGTTAGCTCTTTATTTTGTTTTTCCTGCGATCAGTAGTGAGGGAGGGAGTTTGTGGTTGCTTCGTTCCGCCCCAGTTTCACCTAAAGCTATTTATTGGGGTAAACTGTTGCTTTGGGTCGTTTTTGCTTTCCCTTTTAGTTTTATTATGCTTTATTTTGTTCTATATACATTTGCTTTACCATGTAATTTGTTTGTGAGTTTGTTGGTTCTAGGGATTGTTCAGACAGAAGTTATTTTGATTGGTTGTTACACTGTGGGGGCAGCATATCCTGTGTTTGGCAGTGAAAAAGATATTGAGATGATGAGCACCAGTATGCAGGGGATTGTCATCACACTGCTTTGTTTTTTCTACGTTGCTACTTTGAGCTGGGTTGTTCATTTGATAGCGCAGTCATTTTTTTCTGATAGGGTATCATTGTCTTTTGTTGTTTTTATATCAATTTTATTCTCACTTTTGGTGATATTTTCCTCTTTACGCTGGTCATTTCGAAAGTATTTAGAAATAGTAATTTAGCTTCATTCAGCTGTACTTATTATTGCTAATATTTCTTCTTTTTCCATTCCTATTATTCCTGTACACTGAAGTAGTGTTTTAAGTAGACGCTCTGCTAATAATATCTGGGTTTGTGTTTTTCGTTTACTTTTAGATAATTATTTATGTTTATAGAGGAGTAGGATTTTTTATGATTGCTCAGCAACAACTTTTTCTTATGTTTGCTTTTATTTGTTTGTTGTTTTTTGGGGTTTTAGGTTGGGTGGTTTATCTTCATATTCAGTTTAATAAGCTATCTCTGCATTACACTAGGCTGTTGGCTGATGTGGAGGTGCCTGACCTTAAATCTGCTCTGGAGCATCATTTCGATACTATTGGGCAGTTGACTAGGAAAGTTACAATGATTTCAAACTCGCAAACGGAATTAGTTCAGAGGATGTCTCGGGTTATACAAAAAGTTGGTTTGTTGAAATATGATGAAAGTGGAGATTCCGGTGGTCGTCAGAGTTTTCTTCTTGCGATGCTTGATGAGGATAATTCAGGAGTATTGATGAATAGTATTCATTCCCGCTCTGGGACTAGGGTGTATGCAAAAACTTTAAGTAAGGGTATTGGACAACATCCTCTTTCCAAGGAGGAGGAGGCGGTACTTCATTTAGCTAACAAAGGATTATAATTATGTTATCGATGAAAAAAGATGATCAACATCAACCTACTGCGCAACAGTTTACTACCATTGGGGAAGGTACAAAATTTGTTGGTGATATCACTACTGACGGTGATGTATCTATAAATGGTGAGTTTAAAGGTAATATTTCAACAACAGGCGCATTGACAGTTGGAAAAATGGCAAACATTCAGGGAAAGGTTCAAGCTTTGGCTGCAAAATGCGCTGGTAAAGTTGTTGGGACGCTAACAATCGAACATCGTTTAGAGTTGCTTCATACTGCACTTATCGAAGGAGATATTATAACGACGTTGATAAAAGTAGAAGAAGGTGCATTGGTTAATGGAAAAATTGTAATGAAACAAGGAAAATTGAGTTCTACGGCAGCTGAATGATAAGTTTTGATGTGGGAAGGCAGCCGACTTTAACTAATGTTTGTTTGTCTTTTTTTATACTACAAATAGGGGTGGGTAGTTGCATGTTTTGATATTTTTTACATGTGTCTTGCCAAGAGTGTGCCGTTGCGGACCTAGTTGGGTAAAAAAACCTAATATATCTCGTAATTTAAGCCTTGATAATACATAACAAAGCTTCGTATAAGATGCATTATGCGAAGCTTTGTTGATTTTGTGAAGGATGTAATTATGTATTAGGGGAGTGGGTTGAAGTAGATGGAAATCATTATTACTTCGCCGATGAATTGTTATATAGCGTTTAAGTAATATTTTACGAAGTCTTACAGGGTTTGAGGTGTTTCTACTGAGGACGATGTTGTTGATGATTCATCTGTTTTGATAATAAAAGTGATATTTGAGCTAAAGACCGGGAGTCGCCCCGTTCCAAAAGGCCAAAGAGTAATTTCTGGATCTTTGGAAAATTCAATTGATGATTGAAGAGCTATGATGCTTTTGACATTTTCACTAGGAACAAACGTTAGTTTGTTCCTTAATGTATCCTGATCGAAATAAGGAACTAATAAGGCTTTTACACTACCTTTGAAATTTAATGCCTTGAGTTTTTCGTCAACATTTGCGAGTTCATACCAAGTTTTTAGGGATCCATTAACAACTGAAAAATTGCCGGGTATTGTGTTTTCAAAAGCTTTTTGTAAGACTTCATAAATGTCTGTTTCAGCGATGGCTATGCCAGTAGATTTGACTTTAAGGTACAGACTGACTTCATCAGCCTCCTCCCCTTCTTGCGCTGACCATTGTTCGTCAAGTATATCTGTTTTTATAGTTTCTGCAGGAATTTTTAAGTCTTGTGCTTTTTGTGCTTCTAGGCTGTTATGTGCTTTTGAAAAAACTTGAGCTTTTACTTCTTCCATGATTTTAACTCTGTCATTTTGGGACACAATCTTGACTTTTTTTGCGCTTCCTCCGCTAAATCTTGTTGTACTCTCCCCCCATATCAGTGTGTCTTTGAAGCTTTCGATTGCAAAGTCATTGGGTTTAGCAAGATTGGAATCCTCACCTACTTCTACTGCTTCAATTGCTATGTTTGTTTTTTGATTAAAGTGTGTAGCTCCAAGTTCATCAATATATGCCCCACTTACTAAGGTATCATTGAGTAGGTGGAATTTTGGACCATCTGTCGAGCTAAGAATTGTTCCTGCTTTGAGTAGTACCTGGCTTCGTTTATTTTTTATTGTGATAATTCCTTTAGCTTTAGTTCCAACAAATTTTTCCCCTGTTGTTGCAATTTTGCTGCCACCTTCTTCTGAGGCTTCAACAAACACTGCTGGTATTTGGTGGGTGGTAAAATTACTTTCTTTAACCATATCAGAGGCTTGCACTGTTATGTCTTGGTCGAAATCAATGGCTTTCGGGTAAATGTTGATAGTTGCATGTGGGACTGCTAAGAACGTGAAAAAAATGAGGAGTAGAAAAAGTAGTAACAGGATTCCGGCATTTCTTTTTCTACTTCCTATGTGTTCGGTTAGCTTTTCTTTAGCTTTTAAAGACAGAACTTGTGTTTTATTTTTTATATTGGTGAGAAGTTTTTTTGAGCTGCTGTTAGGTTTTTCTGCTCGAAGTGATGATATATTTGTGTCAATTTGTTCGTACATTGTTTTGTTACGTTCTTCAATTTCTTCTTCCTCAAACATCATTTCTTCGTTGGTTATTGTTGGAGTGGATTGTTCTTCAGGAGATACATCTTTCCCTAGAAAGTTTATTTCAGGTTGTTTCGGTTTTTCCTCATCGATAGTGATATCTACAGGTTTGTCATGTAATGGTGCTCCCCACCAGTTTACAGCGGGTGGAGTATCAGTTGCTTCCGGATGCCCTGTTTTAGTTTCAGGAGTGAACGATATGTTTTCACCTTCAAGACTTTTTTTTACTTGAATACCTATCTTGGATGCAAGGTTTTGCGTAAGAGGATCAGAGGTGATGATGGTGATTTTTTGTTTTTTTGAGGTGGTTGAGCGGTTGAGTAATTTTAGGTTTATCAGGCTTTGTAGTAGGGAAAGTCGCTCGGGTACAACGATATATATATGGTCACTGGCAGATTTTTTTATTCGTTCTATTACGCTTGTTATTTCGTCGTGGGGTTCAATGTAAATAGGTTCTATTTTTTGTTTATGGGGCATGGTTGTGACAAGTTTATTTTTTACTCATGGTAATAGTATCAGAAGTCTTTTCGTTTCCCAAGCGGGTTTCGTTCTATTAGATAGGTTTCCATTTTGAAGGGTATATGATTAGGGAT
>JBAXVQ010000080.1:0-7383 GCA_037128935.1 bacterium
GGACTATTCAGAAGGATTTTTTTACAAAAGCTACTCCGCTGGGCAGGAAATTCAATTCATCGAAGAGAAGATGCTCGATTTCGCCGAACACAGGTCTTTGGTCTTGTCCGAAGCATTTTCCTAGCGATTGGCACACTATTTGAACACAACAAGATCATCACCTCCTCACGGGATATCTTCTACCTCACCACCGAAGAGATTTTTTCCCTTATCAGAGAGCAAAACAGTGCTTTTCTGCCGTTGCCGGTTATTGCCCAAAGAAAGCAGGAGATGGAACAGTGGAAAACTCTCGAAATGCCTCGCAGAATCGAATCGAACAACACCATTCATGCAATTGAAACGGAAATACAACAGCAACGAGAGCACAACGTTTTCGCACCAGAAAGAGCAATCCAAGGGAGAGTAGCATCCCGACCTGGGGGCATGAACGATTTTTCTGGAGTTACGCTCACCCTGAAAGAGTTTGATCCAACGGCCAATTTTCGCGGTAAAATACTCGTGACACCCCAAACTGATCCTGGCTGGACAGTGATATTTCCCCTACTCAAAGGAGTGGTCGTCGAAAGAGGAGGCATGTTGTCGCATGCCGCTATCATCGCTCGAGAACTGAATATTCCGTGCATAGTTGGTGCGCAGCAAGCAACGGACTATCTACCCAGCAATATCGAGATACAACTCGATCTACAAACCGGCACAATAAAAAAGCTATAATCTAACTACTATGCTCAAACTCTTTATCGTTTTAGTGCTTTTTTCTCTTGTCTTTCTACTGGCAGAAATTCTCTACGCACTAAAAGTTGCGCCCTATATAACAAGAAAAGTTGCCCATGTCGGCAGTGGCTTTGTCGCAGCTAGTTTACCCTACTTTGTTGATTTTAGGACGACACTGGGGATCGGGGTCGTCTTTTTTCTTGTTCTCGCCTTTTCTAAGGGAAAAAAACTGCTCCGAAGTATTCATGAAATTGACGAAGATAGCATCGGAGCTGTGCTTTTCCCTCTCAGCATAGCCGCGACAGCGTTTGTGTTCTGGAATAGTACTGTTGCGATATTTCAGTGGGCAACATTGGTGCTTGGGGTGTCTGACGGTATTGCAGGAGTAGTAGGCCGAAGATTTGGAAAAAGAACGTTTGCCATTACCGGAAAAAAAACAGTGGAAGGAAGCTTGTTCTTTTTCCTCAGTGCCTTTCTAATCCTCTTACTAGCAATATATTTCGGTAGTGAGCTGACCATCTACAAAGTAGTCGAAGCGTGTGTCGGTGCCGCAGTTCTTTGCTTTATCGAAGCATTTTTCGGGAAAGGATGGGATAATCTGTTTATTCCACTCGCTGCAGGGGCAGTGCTGTTCTGCATTCTTTAACAGCAACGTGCAACTACAATCTTTTTCCTATGTAGGAATTTTCGTATATGATCTTTGAAAATATGCTCCGACGAAGACTGTCCTCCCGTTTTACTATACGTGCTAAAAATGCCGTCTTTACGGCATTTTTAGCACGTATAGTCTTTTGGCGGGACAGCGTAGCGTCGGCAAAGAATGCCCAACCAAAACTTCTTTAGTAATTGTACGTTAGTATAAACAATAACGGACGAACCAATGGCAAGAACCTACTTCCACGCGCTCAACTACACTATCGGAAATGAAGATTCCCTGCTTGAATATGCCATTCTCCCAGAAAAGGCCAAACATGTCATTGCAATCGCGGGCTGTGGTTCACGAGTAATTCCCCTGCTCGCAAGAAACCCACGCCAACTGACCTGTGTTGATTTCTCCTCTTCACAGCTGGCACTCACTGAGCTTCGTTTAGCAACCGTTCGTGAACTTCCCTACGAAGAATTCCTTGCCTTCTGGGGATATCCACCACATTCGGTAACACCTGCGGAAAGAGCTAGCCATTTTAGAAAACTCGAAGTATCGAGGCAAGCAAAAGAAATTCTCAAACCGATTTTTGAAGCAATGCAGTGGGAATCGCTCCTGTATACCGGAAAATGGGAAAGAACCTTTCAAAAGCTTAGCAAAGTAAACAGAGCTCTGGTAGGAAAGAAAGGACTAGGAATGTTTGACTGCCTCACAATCAGTGAGCAACGACACTATTTGAAAAAACAATTTCCTCATAAAGCATGGTCACTCGTGGTGTTTCTTCTAGGAAATGCAACGATCTTCAACGCACTGCTCTACAAAGGGCATTTCCCAAAGCGCACGTTTACTGGCTCCATGTATGACTTCTATATGCAGCGGTTTTCACACCTATTTACCCACAGTTTGGCAAGAGAAAACTACTTTCTTCAGCTCCTGTTTTTTGGCACACTTCGCTTTGCTGACGGACTGCCCGCAGAAGGCACTCCCACCATCTTCGAAGCTGCAAAACAAAGTTTGCACCACACACAAGTCAATTTTGTCCAAGGCGATATTATCGAAGAAATCCAGCAAAGTCCCGAGCCTGCAGACTTTGTGTCACTCTCTGATGTTCCCTCCTACCTCCAGCCACCGAGGGAGCAATCATTTCTACAAGATATCAAGGAGAGCATGAGCAACAACGGGATTGTGGTAAATAGATACTATCTCAGAACTCCCGAGCGGCTACAAACAAGCGGGTATCAACGCATCACAGATGCATTCCAGCAAGCAATCAAAGCCGAAAAAGTAAATATGTATTCCATCGATATTCTTAAAAAGAATGAATAGAAAAGTTGGTGCAACTATGAACATCATTCTCGTCACATCAGACGTCACCTACGTTCCAGACAACTATAACGATGTATTGACGCATATTCTTGCCCATGAGTCAGCGCACATCGCCGGTGTCGTGCTCGTAAAAATCAACATCCTTCCGCTAATTGGGAAAGTCATGTTCCTCTACCTTACAGGCTGTCATCAGCTTGCAACAACCCTTCTGCGCAACACCCTTAACGCTCTAGCAAAAAGCAAAGAAGCACTACTCCAACGCAACAAAATTCCCTACCTCCAAGTAAAAGACGTCAACGATGTGCGAACCATTGCCTGGCTACAAAAGATGCAGCCAGAAATGGTGATCAACCTGCGAGCGCGGTGTATCTACAATCAAGCAGTGCTGGACATTCCCAAACTCGCCTGCGTAAACCTACATCATGGCATCCTACCTGAGCAGAGGGGGTTATTTTGTGACCTCTACGCAATCGCCGAGGGCAGTCCTGCCGGTTTTTCAATCCACAAGATGACGAGCAGTGTTGATCAGGGAGAGATCTACTATCAGGAAGTTGTGGCGAGCAATACACACTATATGCGCTACTTACAAGCGGTTGCCGATAAAGAAAAGCAAGCCATAACAACGATTATCGCAACGTGTTCTGCAAAGGCGCAGTTGCCAAAGGGAGCAGTAAAAACCAGCAGCAAGCCCAAAGTAACCTCAACTCCTAACCTAAAAACCATACAACTGTTTCAGAAGAAAGGTATTGTACTATGACCATTGGCTATTTTCCGCACAAACACGTGCAAAACAACGTAGCTTCCTTTTTGCAACTCCATGCCTTCAACCAACCGGAGAAAATAGCGTTCTATTCGCTACCCCAAAACGAAAGAACAGAACAAGCTCGCCATCAGGTAATGACCTATCAAGAAAGCAACCAGCAAGCTGGTCTCTTCGCCTCAAGCATAAAGCAGCTCGGACTAACATTTGGCGACAGAGTGTTAGTTATTCTTCCGATATCACCTGAGCTGTACGTCGCCATTGCAGGGTTGCAACGCTTAGGAGTTATCCCCGTATTACTGGATTCACTCGGCCGCCAGGAACAACTTGCTGATATTCTCCAGAATTCTCAACCCAAAGCGATTCTGGCTCCCCAAACAATACTGGGTGTATTCGCACCAGCACTTGATGGGTATGCCGTGCATATCCGCATCGCAATTGATGCTCCTGAATCTACAGAAACAAGTTATTCTTTCAAAAAAATGATCGAGACCGCAGAACGGGAAGAAGAAATTGTTCCCGTAGAACAAGACGACACGGCATTAATAACCTATACCACTGGAAGCTCAGGCACCCCCAAAGGTGTAAACCGAACACACCGATTCCTTTCGGCTCAACACTATGCCCTCAAACGTTTATTTCCTTACCCTGCTGGCGCTGTTGATCTTCCCGTATTTCCTGTCTTTGCACTCAACAACATTGCCTCGGGGATAACAACGGTTATTCCTGCAATCAACATTAGCAAGCCAACCCCAGCCGATCCTTTAACACTTATTTCGCAAATTAACGCCTGCGGGGTTACCCACATGACACTTGCCCCTTCATCATTCAAGAATATTGCAGTGTACTGCCTTGCCAACGGCAGAAAACTGGAAAAAGTCGCACGGGTGCTCACCGGCGGAGCTCCAATCAGCGAAACCGATGTTGAACGCTTTGTAAAAATAGCCCCAAACTCCAACAACTGGATACTCTACGGTTCTACCGAAGTAGAGCCCATTTCCTTCATCGAATCTCGTGATCTACTCACAACAGCAGAAGCGCAGGAAGTGCACACCTCCGCAGTTGGCGTAAATGTTGGAAAGATCGATGAAGAGTTGCACTATGCCTGCATCGCTGTAGAAACCGGCACCCTGAAAGACCGTACCGATCTCACGTCAATTTCCGTAGAAGCTGGAGAAATTGGCGAATTAGTTGTCGCCGGAGAAAACGTCTGCGAAGGCTACTACAACAACGAAAACGCCTTCCTGAGAACGAAGATACGAGACGCACAAGGAACAGTCTGGCACCGCACTGGTGACCTGGCGCGTATCGACCGGAATGGGTTTCTCTGGATAGTTGGCAGAAAACACAATATTATCCGCCGTGGCGATGCCCTCTACTTTCCAGTCCGCCCCGAAATAATTCTCAGAGACATCGCAAACGTCAGTAACGCTGCCTATGTGCAAAGCGAAGAGCACACATCCGGCAAAATAATTGCGGTCGTAACACTGGGTGAAACTGGCGAGCAGCAGGAACAGCAATGCCGTAAAGAAATCATTACTCGATTTCTTGAGGAAGCACTGCCATTAGATGCGGTTGTTTTTCTTCAGGATATACCCATGGATGTCCGCCATCACAGTAAAGTAGACTATGGTAAATTACGGAAACTACTTCATGAACTCGATGTATAAATGGGGCGTGTTTATCAAAGAGCGGTTTAACCCAGTGGTCTATGGGGTGATGATTATTGCTTTTTTCGGAGCACACCTCACGGTCTACAACCGCTACTTTCCCCAGTCCCAAATACTACGTTTTGCATCATTCCCACGGTTACTACCGCTGTTTATCGCTGTTGTACTATTTTTTCTCAAAATGAGGATGTTTGATGAAGTAAAAGACAGCGAGACCGACAAGACACTATACCCCGAACGTCCAATTCCTCGGGGCTTACTCAGCGCCAGTAGTGTGCGACGTGCTGCATTCATCCTTGCTGGGGTGGAGATTGTTCTAGTAAGCCTCTACGGAGTCTGGGCTTTCATAAGCATCACGGTTGCAGTTGCCTACACGCTGCTGATGTACAAAGAGTTTTTTTTAAGCACCTGGATCCGCGCCCACCTCACAACGTATGCAGTGTCACACACAGTTGTTGTAGTCTTGCTCTCATTGACGCTTTTTATAGCATTATCCGGTAGTCCGGTGAGTTTTCTCCCTGAGCAGATACTCTATTTTTCGTTCTCACACTGGTGTATCTTCAACATCTTCGAATTTGGCAGAAAGACATTTGCACCACAAGAAGAAAAAATCGAAAGAGATTCCTATTCAAAAAAATTTGGAAAAGTTGGCGCAGTAACGTTAGTTGTAGCCACAGCAGGAATTGCGATGCTGTGTATGAAAGGGATAACTTCAGTGGTTGTATGGAATATTCTTACTCTGTGGTTCTGCCTTCTGACGAGCACCGGAATGCTCTTTATCGGTACAAAAAGCCCATCAACCGCGAAAGTCTTTCGGCTAGTCTCTTCGTTGTATATCATCCTGACGTATGCGACGATTTTACTACTGCCGATTCAGTTTGTATAAGACACTGCGCAAATGTAAGTCTGCAAGAGCTACTGCTATAAAGTAGCAAAGGAAATTATATGTACAGTGCAATCATCGGTAGCATCCTCATCACAATCTTACTTGCCTACTTTGTGGCGTTCCCACTAACAAAAAAAAGAGCAGTGATTTTGCGGCCAATCAATTTAACGGCATTGCTAGTTGCGCTATCTATTGCGGTATATGCCGTCACAAGCTATTGGATAGGTGTTTTTGTGCTAGTTGTTGGGCTGGTGCTATTTGCACTAAAACCCTGGTTTGTCTTTGGTCTCACTGAGGAAATGATTACCCAAGCCTTAAAGAAAGCTGCCCAAGCCACCCGAGCTACTTGCGAAAAATCTTCAAACCGTACTACACTCTGTGCTAGTGTAACGATACGGCAGCACTGCTTTACAACCAGAACGGCTCTACTCACATTTCGAAAGAAAGAACACTCGAAAAAAGCACAACTGACGAAAGTAGTGTTTCGGAAATTTATGCAGAATTACTTCATACGGTAAACTAAAGAAGAGTATACTGCAGGTGTACTCCATCTAGTCATTTGATTTATCACAGAACCAATCACAAGGAAAAGGAAAAAAACCACCATGACAACCACCACCGCATCAATCATCATCAACAAACCAATTGCCGAAGTGTTTGAGTACATGGCATCACCACACAATGGTCCTGCTTTTATCCCAAACTTGAATGAGAACACCAACATATTTCCTGAACAAGATAGTGTTGGTCAGGTATTTGACTGGAGATACAACATGGCCGGTGTTGATCTCAGAGGCAAAGCTACCGTAACCGAGTACAGTGCTCCAAACAAGGTTGTCATCGAATCCATTGGTGATGCAAACTCAAACTGGACGTACGCCCTCGAAGAAGCAGTCGGTGGCACAAAAGTATCAGTAGTTGTACAATACAACCTTTCCGAAACAGCGCTCCAACGCATCTCCAACAAAGTAATTATCGAAAAGCTTTCTCAACAATCCACAAATCAGATGTTGGATAATTTGAAGGTTATTCTTGAATCTTAAAATTTTGTATCGAGCACGATAGCGTCTCTACGGGATAGGCAAACCTCGTTGTGGTTGTATTCCTGTAGAGACGTTTTGCTAAAACGTCTCCCTACCGACGATATTTTGGGGGGGACTGAACCCTATCTCCCGCGAGACGTTTTACCAAAACGTCTCTACGATGCGGGCATGCCGCATTGTGGTTATATTCCTGTAGAGACGTTTTGCTAAAACGTCTCCCCACCGACGATACCTTTGGGGAATCTGTACCCTATCTCCCGTGAGACGTTTTACCAAAACGTCTCTACGATTGGGGAATCTGTACCCTATCTCCCGTGAGACGTTTTACCAAAACGTCTCTACGA
>JBAXVQ010000081.1:0-7340 GCA_037128935.1 bacterium
AGCCTGTCGAAGTGTGGTCACTGAGCCTGTCGAAGTGTGTGACGACGGACAAAAAATAGTTAGCGCCAATAACGACTTCAAAGAAAACGATGTGCGGCGCCCCGAAACCCAACCGCAAAAAAAACATTCGTAAGCATTTCTCTTTCACAACTCTACAAACCATAAAAACAAAAGAAATCACTTGCAAGTAAATTTCAAAATTTGTTTGACATAGCAAACAAAAAAGATACAATAACAACAAACTCGGAGAAAACCATGAAAAACCAAGAAGAAACGTGGAAATTATTCGAACAAAACCCCCTCACCCACAGCGCTGCCCACTACCTCATCACCATCCATGAACTCCTCCAAGAACAAGGATATGCCCGCCTCACCGACATCGCAAAAAAACTTGATATCACCCGAGGAAGCGCTTCAATCAGTATCAAAACATTAAAAAAGAAAAACCTCATCATCGAAGACCACAACAAGTTTCTAAAACTCTCAGCAGAAGGAAAAAAACTTGCTACCAGTATCGAAAAAAATGACCAACTTTTAGTCGCATTTTTCAAAGAAATCCTACTGGTTAAACCTGAACAGGCTGAAATAGATGCCTGCAAAATTGAGCATCTTCTCAGTCCAGAAACAGCCGCAAAATTGCAACAATTTGTTCAATTGATAACAGGCAACAATCCCCTAGCAAAAAAATTTCTATCAACAGTTCATAAACAGCATCTACCAGCCAAGAAGCCCGCAAGCAAATCCTAACTATAAATACTTATTACTATGCTATCTAGCTTTATCATCACCTTTCGGGAATCACTTGAAGTTGCTCTTCTTCTAGGAATTATTTTCACATACCTCAATAAAACAAATCAGCAAAAATTTAATACAGTAGTATACTTCGGTTTAGTTTCTGGAATAATTGCTAGCATTGCAGGTGCCTGGCTATTCATCAAGCTCGCTGGTGGTTTTAGCGGCAGAGCTGAACAACTGTTTGAAGGCATCACAATGCTTATCAGTGCCACTCTCCTTACAAGCATGATTTTCTGGATGACAAAAAGAAAAGGAATTACAAAAAAAATTGAACAACAAGTAGAAAAACACCTCCAAAAAAGCAAACGCTTGGGGCTATTTTTATTAGTAAGCATTTCCGTTTTGAGAGAAGGAATAGAAACCGTGATTTTCTTAGCCTCTTCAAAATTTTCATCATCCGATAACAACCTTCTTGGAGCGTTATTAGGATTAATAGCTGCAACGGGGCTCGGCTATTCAATTTTTGTAGGCATGAAAAAAATCAATCTCAAACTTTTCTTCACCACTACAAGCATCATCCTTCTCCTCTTCGCTGCAGGTTTCGTTGGAAAAGGCATCAACGAGCTACAAGATGCCCAAGTGATTCCCCCCATCATCAGCGAAATTTGGAACACCAACCCCTCCATCACAACAGAAGGAACCTACCCTCTCTTACACGAAAAAGGCCTCCTTGGATCCTTTCTCAAACAACTCTTCGGATACAACCCAACCCCATCACTACTAGAAGTAACAATCTACATAACCTATCTCGCAACGACAAGCTACCTAATCCTCAACAAAAAAAGCGAAAGCAGCCAATAAAAACCTACCTCAGCGCATAAAAAAAGCATACGCAGGAAAATAAAAACAATCCCGAGCAAAGCCCAACCATATCAGGGAAGTTCATCCCCAACGCAACGCCCGATGTCTCCCACCTCCATCCCGCTCTCTGATAACTTTTTATGTCACTTTTTTCCTCTTCGATACCCACCACTACCTGAGATTAAAAAAGTGACGCGGTTTTTGCTACTTTTTGCCAAGCACAAAAAGTAGGATGAAAAAGACGCAAGAACTCCAACCTATGGCATAAAGATCTCAAACAGCAGGATTCAAAAAACCACTCCTCCCGAGACAAGGCATGCCATTGTCTCTACATAATTAGCATGCAAAATCATCCCCCTCCCCCCTAGCCACATCCCCCAAAACCCTGCTATCATAAAACCCGTCACAACACCCAAGGAGCACACATGTCCCACCGAACCGAAACTGACAGCATGGGCGCAATTCAAGTCCCATCAGACAAATACTACGGTGCCCAAACCGCCCGCTCACTACAAAACTTCAAAATCGGCGGCGACCGCTTCCCTCGCGAACTCATCAAAGCCCTAGGAATTGTAAAAAAAGCCTCCGCCCTTGCGAATAAAAAAATTGGCGTTCTTCCAGCCGAAAAAGCTGATCTCATCGTCCGCGCAGCCGACGAAGTAATCGAAGGAAAACTAGATGATCATTTCCCACTCGTCGTTTGGCAAACTGGAAGTGGTACACAAACAAACATGAACGCCAACGAAGTCATTTCCAACCGAGCCATCAAATTAGCCGGCGGAGAAATGGGCAGCAAAAAACCAATCCACCCTAACGATGATGTAAACAAAGGCCAATCCTCAAACGATGTTTTTCCCGCCGCTATGAGCGTTGCAGCCGCAACCGAAATCAGCAAAACACTCTTACCTTCTCTAAAAAAACTCCGCAACTGCCTCGACGAAAAAGCAAAAGCTTTCAACTCAATTATTAAAATTGGCCGCACCCACCTCATGGATGCCGTTCCGCTCACACTCGGACAAGAATTTTCCGGCTACGTACAACAAATTGAAAACTCCATTACTCGAATTGAACTCACACTTGGAGGATTGTACGAACTGGCTTTAGGTGGCACCGCTGTCGGAACAGGTATCAACACGCATAAAGATTTCCCTAGAGAATCTGCAGCGATAATCGCTGAATTAACCGGATTACCCTTTGTAACCGCGCCAAATAAATTTGAATCACTCGCTTCACACGGTGCAATGGTGTTCGCCAGTGGCGCTCTCAACTCCCTCGCCACGGAACTCATGAAAATTGCCAACGACCTTCGTTGGCTTGGTTCAGGTCCGCGTAGTGGCATCAGCGAAATCATCCTTCCTGCCAACGAACCTGGCAGCTCCATCATGCCAGGCAAAGTAAACCCAACACAAAACGAAGCAATGACCATGGTCTGCGCACAGGTAATGGGAAATCACGTTGCAATAACAATTGGCGGAGCTTCAGGAAATTTCGAGCTCAACGTGTTCAAACCCCTCATCATTTTCAACCTCCTCAACTCAACAAGATTACTTGCCAATGCCTCCGATTCTTTCACTGACCACTGTGTCGCAGGAATTCAACCGAACCTCCCTGTGCTTAAGAAAAACCTAGACAATTCGCTCATGCTCGTCACAGCCCTAAACCCACACATTGGTTACGACAACGCCGCCAAAGTTGCAAAAAAAGCGTATGAAGAAAACAAAACACTCAAAGAATCCGCCGTTGAACTTGGCCTCCTGACTGCCGACCAATACGACGAACTTGTAAAACCGGAAAACATGGTAAAATAAACACCCAAATCATTTCCAGTTTTCGTTTTATTTAACGATCAATAAACCATACCAATGCCAGAAGAAAACAACACCATCCCACTGACAAAACTACCGATCAACACCAAAGCCATTGTGGTCTCGATCCAGAACGACAAAGCAATTGCAAAGAAACTTCGGGAAATGGGTATTGTTAAAGGCATTACTATATACACAAGCAGAATAGCTCCGCTTGGAGATCCCCTAGAAATCACCATCCTAGGCTACAAACTTGCGATCCGAAAAAATCATGCCAGTGGAATCAGCGTAAAACCCGTGGAAGAAGAGAAATGAGCGCACCACAGAAGAAAGTCACGATAGCATTAGCTGGAAACCCCAATGTCGGCAAAACTGCAGTGATCAATATGCTCGCTGGAACACGTTTAAAAGTTGGAAACTGGCCTGGAGTCACTGTTTCAAAAAAAGAAGCACAATTTGAACACAAAAATTCCCTCATCAATCTGATCGATCTCCCCGGAATCTACAGCCTCAACAACAATACTGCTGAAGAAAAAATAACTCTTTCTTATCTTACCAACAACAAACCAGATCTAATCCTTAACATTATCGACTCGAGTAATCTGGAAAGAAATTTGTACCTCACCACCCAGCTCTGTGAACTAGGCATACCAGTAATCATAGTACTCAACATGTATGACGAAGCCCAAGCAGCTGGAATAGCAATCAACACCCAAATTCTAGAGCACCAATTTGGCGTTTCCGTAACTTACACAACAGCGACCAAAGAGTCCGGAAAACAAGAGTTGCTCCAAACCATTGACCTTGTAATCAAAAAAAAATTCGCCCCAAAAACAACTCCGTTTTCACCACTTCTACAACAGGAAATTAAAGAATTAGCAAAAATAATTCAGCCTCTGATCAACACTCCAACAATGCCCGTTTCTTGGCTAAGTACCAGTCTCATAGAAGGTAATCAATCTATTCTAGAACAATGCTGCCCAACTGAAAAAAACAAACAAGCAATCATCACGTATGCACAACAAGCTGAACAGAAATTTACTAAAACAAACGGTGAAAGTCCTGAAGCCTTGTTGGCTGAAGAACGCTATACGTACATTGCAACCACGCTTGCAAAATCAGTGACACAGAAAAAAACTTCCAGAAAAACAGTGACTGAGACACTTGACAAGCTCTTGCTCAACCGTATTCTTGGGTTACCTTTCTTTTTTCTGATTCTTTATATTGTGTTCAAAATCACCTTCGATGGCAGTCAACCCTTTACTGAATGGATAGATGGATTTATCGCATTTATCAGCCAACAAATAACTAGCACGCTCGGAGCAATAGGATTCCCTCATTGGTTTCTCTCTCTTATTTCCGATGGATTTCTCGGAGGTGTCGGTTTGGTACTAAGTTTCACCCCGTTATTGCTATTTCTGTACTTTTTCCTAGCCTTACTTGAAGAAAGTGGCTACATGACAAGAGCCGCATTCATCATGGATCGTCTCATGAGCTCAATCGGCCTGCATGGAAAAGCCTTTATCCCATTACTCATTGGATTCGGTTGTAATGTTCCAGCAGTCTACGCCACCAGAACTTTGGAAACAGAAGAAGAAAGAAAGCTCACAACATCCATACTGTCCTTCATGTCCTGTGGAGCAAAACTTCCAATTTATGCACTCTTTACAGCATTATTCTTTCCCCGTCATCAAGCGCTAATAATTCTTGGTCTCTACATCTTGGGTTTAACCGTTGCTATTACATGGGGGCTTATCCTACAAAAAACAACCTATAAAAAGAAAATCCCCCTCTTCGTCATGGAAATGCCCCCTTACCGTTTCCCATCATTTCCCATGCTTATGCGTTCAATCTCGAGTCGTTTAACACATTTCATCACCGAAGCAGGCAAAACAATCACCCTCACTATGCTTGTCCTATGGGCACTCCTCAACCTCCCGTATGGAGTTCCACCGGAAAACACAATTCTTGGAACAACGGCGCGAATAATAACTCCCATCTTTCGACCACTGGGATTTGGCGATCACTGGGAAAATACAGCCTCCATCATCCCAGGCTTTTTGGCTAAAGAAGTAGTGATTGGCTCATTGGGACAACTCTACACTGCAGAACAAAAAACCCAGATACTTCCTGAACCATTTATGGTCGAATTAGCCAATCAGATTAAAGAGTTGGGAACTGCATGTTTTACAGCAATAAAAAATATTATCACCAACTTCATCCCTGGAATATTTATCGTGGAAAATGACTTTTCTAACGCCCCTCACCTCGATGCAATTCGCAAAGCATTCACACCCCTATCCGCCTTATGCTTCATGACCTTCAATCTGCTTTTAGTATCCTGCATCACAGTTATGGGAGCTATAAAACAGGAATTTGGAGGTAAGCATCTTGCGAAGGTACTCTTACTAACATCCTGCACTGCATATACTGTTACTCTAGTTATCAACATACTAGGTAAATGGAAAGGGTACTAACTCCATGGAAAACGTTATTGGCATCATCATAGCAATCTGCGCAACTGGTCTACTCTATAGAAGAATAACGGCAAACAAATGTTCTTCTTGTACAAAAGAATGTGCTATAAAATCCTCTCAAAAAAAATAAATAAATAATCACAAACACCAACTTGCGATAACCCCATGAATAGTTTACGATTAAGACTTGAAGCTCAATAACCCACTGGAGAAATTTCATCAATGCAAACAAAAAACAAAATCTTAGCCTTTTTTCTCCCCATCCTCTTGATCATCCCTTTTTTATTACTTCAAACTAACAACACCCACGCAGCAGCTTCCCAACAAAAGAATGAGCTCATTGCACGAGCAAAACAACAAGGTCACGTGCGTGTAATAGTCAAACTAGATGAATCAACACAACCGAAAACCACAGCAGGAGTTGAGAGTCCACAACAAATTGCTGTTCGTATTAATAAGTTGCAGGATACCTTTCTTTCCACACTTTCAACCACCCTTCGTCAAAATAACAAAAAAATGGCAGAAATGCCTTTCTTGGTTCTGAGTGCTGATGAGGCAGGTATTCAGGAATTAGTAAACAATCCTCAAGTAGTTTCACTGATCGAAGATAAATTGAGAAAACCAACACTTGGGACTTCCATTCCCTTCATCAACGCAGACGATGCATGGGCAACTGGATTTAGTGGAGCTGGACAAACAGTTGCGATCATCGACACAGGTGTAGACAAAACACATCCCTTCTTGTCAGGAAAAGTTGTATCAGAAGCATGTTACTCCACCAATGATGTTACTTACTCAGCAACCAGCCTTTGCCCTGGAGGTGCCACATCAAGCACGGCATTAGGTTCTGGTGTAAACTGCAACATCAGTGGTTGCGAACACGGCACGCATGTCGCAGGTATCGCCGCGGGAAATGGAACTAACTCAGGAGTTGCCAAAAACGCCAATATCATTGCGATACAAGTATTTTCACAATTTAATGACGATATAGCCTGTGGAGGAGCCTTATTCACACCCTGCGTGATGTCGTTCGACTCAGACTTTGCACAAGCACTCAATCGTGTGTATGCCCTAAGATCAACTTTCTCAATCGCTGCAGCAAACATGAGCCTTGGCGGTGGTGGATTTGACAGTATCGCAAACTGCGAAGCCGATCCAGCGACAGCTCTTGTAAAACCATATATTCAAAGTCTCTATAGCGCAAATATTGCAACCATTGTTGCATCAGGAAATGATGGGTACACAAGCAACATTAGTTTTCCAGCCTGCTTAACCAACGCCATTAGCGTTGGCGCCACTCTCAATGGAACCAACACGGTAACCAGTTATTCAAATAGCGCATCGTTCCTTTCGTTGCTTGCTCCCGGTGATTCAATTAATTCCTCCGTACCTGGAGGAGGCTTTGCTTTAATGTCTGGGACATCCATGGCCGCCCCCCATGTCACCGGTGCTTGGGCAGTAC
>JBAXVQ010000082.1:0-7166 GCA_037128935.1 bacterium
TTTTTTGGGATTGATTGCATTACTTGTTAAGATTTTATGTTAACACTACCTAGTGTGCTGGGTTTTGAGAAAAGAAATCTAATGTGTTTTGGTTTGATGTTTTTTAAGAGGTCTTTTTCATGAATTTTTGATTGTTTGTTTTTGAAATGATGTGCATCAATTTTTTTTACCACATTCATTTCGATGAGAAGATTTATTATCTGATGAACATCTTCATCGATTTGGTCATGATGGAAAGATCGTCTTTTTTGTTCTAACTTATTTTCTACATCTTTTAAGGTGTTTTTTCCATCAAATAATTCTGCAGCATACTTGATTTTTGGAGATACAATAAAGCTGTCCACAGTTTCACTGCAGCATAGTATTAGTTGATTATTTTCTCTTCGAAAATAGAGTTTTCTTAAAGAAATAACCGAAAATTCGGTTAGATGAATTTTGTTTTTCGTCATTGTTCATTATTAATAGAATCATATTAGTGTAGCACGATTTATTTAAATTTTCAATTGTTTAACTTGACAAATTTAATGCTTTTGCTCTTCGTGTGAATGACTTCGGTTGGTAAAAATGAGTGAGAATAAGATATTAGGATTCAGCTGACAGTTTTTCTTTTTCCTTTTCGTATAGCTTTGTGACGACATCAAGTTCATCATAAAAGAAAGTTAACGACTCCAAAATTTCCCGATTACGTTTCCCATGTTTGATGATGGTTCCGGTATCTTGATTTTGTGAGGCAATTACTAGTTCTTCTGTAATTGTATGAGATTCTTGTTCTAGTGTTTCAATTTGATTTTCAATTTTTTTTATTTTTTCTTGAATTGGTTTGAGATGTTGAGTGTGTTTCAGTTGTTTTGCAGCTTTTTGTTGACGGAGTTCTTTTTTTGAAAGTGTTGGTTGTTTTGATTGGTTACGATTCGCATCCGGTATGATATCATTTTCCCAACCGATTTCGGAGAGAAATTGTTGATACGTGCCTTCAAATTGGAACACTTGGTCGTTTTTGAAAATAATAAACCGGTTGGCGACTTCGCGTAGGATGGCTTCGTCATGGGTGACTAGAAGCACTGCGCCATCAAATCGTTGAATGGCATCTATTAGGGCATCGCAGGATTCCATATCAAGGTGACTGGTTGGTTCGTCTAGGAGAAGGAGGTGACTGGGGGCAACGAGTAGTTTTCCGAGTAGTACGCGGCTTTTTTCGCCACCTGAGAGTACGCTGATTTTTTTTCTTGTGAGTTCATCTTCAAACATCATTAGTCCTGCGATGTCGTAGGCTCTTTGCGGGGTGCATTTGCTATCAGAGGATAGAATCTCTTCGTACACAGTTTTGTGTTTGTCGAGTCGTTGAATGTTGGTTTGTCCGAAGTAGCCGATTTTTACGGAGGGGTGTGTTTTTATAGTTCCTTGTTGTGGTTTGAGATCTTGAGATAGGATTTTAAGAAGGGTTGATTTTCCTTTTCCGTTTTTTCCAATAATGCAGATACGATCATGTTTGTGCACGGTGAAAGTAAGTTTTTCGAAGAGGTAAGGAGGTTTTTCGTGGTAGGAGAATGCCAAATTTGTGCCTTGAAGAAGCACTTTTGCGTGGAGAGGGTCAGTAGTGAATGAAAAATTTAGGCTGGCGATTTCATCAAGCTTGTCCAAGGTATTTTGTTTTTCCAGCATTTTAATGCGGGATTGTACCAGTCCTGCTTGGCGCGCTTTTGCACGAAACTTGCTGATGAAGACTTCAGTTTTTTTGCGTTTTTTTTCTTCGTTAAGGCGGGTTTTTTCGTGAATTTCTTCTTCTTGTGCGATTTGTTCGTAGTATTTTTCCGTTGAGCCTTCCATCTTCCTAATTTTTTCGCGATGAATTCCTACGATATGGGTTACCACTTGATCCATGAAGCTGCGGTCGTGGGTGATTAGGAGGATCTCGTCAGGCCATGAACGGAGGAATGAGATAAGCCAACGTATTGAGACGATGTCTAGATAGTTTGTTGGTTCATCAAGGAGGAGAAGGTTGGGTTCTGATACCAGTAGCTTTGCAAGGTTGAGTCTGATCTGGAATCCACCAGAGAAGTCTTGGGGACTTTTTTGCAAATCTTCTTTTGAAAAACCAAGACCAAAGAGAGTTTTTTCTACAAGCCATTGCTCGTCTTTTTTGTTTTCTGGAAGTCCTAAGCACCCTTCTTCGACGAGTGTCTTTTGAGTGAATTCGAGATGTTGTTCTAGATAGCCGATGCGGTAGTGTTTGGGAATGTGGATTTCTCCTGCATCAGGATAATCTTGTTTCGTAAGAATTTTTAGGAGCGTAGTTTTTCCGTGACCGTTTCTTCCAACAAGCCCGATACGTTCACCGGGATTGATGGTGAAATTGGCTTCGTCAAAGAGTATATGTGTTCCAAAAGATTTGCTGAGGTTTGTTATTTTTAGCATAAGACCAATTAAAATTTATAGGGTATAGAAGCTGAGAATAGTCTGTCCAAATTTTCTTTGTTTCCATCGGACGGTTTTTCCAAGCTCGTCAGGGAGTTTATAGCGTTTGTTCGGGTGTTCGGCAATGAGAATTCCTTCATCGTTTAGCATTGTTGAGCATTTTTCTAGTAGTTCAGTGATGAAGTGGTCGTAGGGAGGGCAGAAGAAAATGATGTCGTATTTGTTGTTAGGGTGCTGTGCTAGAAAGTATTCATCGGTTGTGCAATGTACCGATGCATAGTCATTGAGATCAGTTTTTTTTAGGTTTTTTTCAACCAAATCTGTACATTTTCGACTCTTGTCGATAAAGGTTGATTCTTTTGCGCCGCGACTAAGCGCTTCAATACCAAGTGCACCTGATCCGGCATAGAGATCGAGAACAGTGGCGTTGTCCAAATATGCCTGAACGGTAGAAAATAGGGATTCTTTTACTTTATCCATCATGGGGCGGGTGCCTGTCCATGTCGGGTGAAGTAGTGCAATTCCTTTTGCTGATCCGGCGATGATACGCATGGGGTTGAGTTTGCTTTATTGGTTAAGAATGATTCGTAAGTTTCATGCAGAGTGAGTATGGTGCAAATCCAATGGATTTCCAAAAATTGGTGGCTTCCTCATTGATGGAGAGCACATCGATCATGAATTCGGTGTTTTTAAAAATTTCATGTTGAAGCTTTTTAAAAACTGATTTGCCAATTCCAAGGTTTCGTTTTTCAGTATTGATGAAAAATTGTTTTATATAGATTATTTTTTTTTCAGGAAAATAATCATCGGTTTCTTCTCGATACAGCAGGTAGCCAATGGGGTTATTTTCTTGCTGAATAATAATAGCGCACCAGTCTCCTTGAAGCCATCGTTTCATTCGTTCTTCTAATTCTGACAGGGTCATTGGGTTACGACTCTGCTGATCTTTAATCAGTTGCTGGTTCATTTGTGCTAAGGATACTGCATCAGAGAGAGTTGTGTTGTGTAAAGAAAATGGAGGGGTATTCATGGAGTTGAGATTTGATTATAAATAGCTGAGTGGGTTTTTTAGTTGATATTTTCTATTACCATTGCTGTCGGTGTAATACTGACGGACCTCCCAATGGAGGTGAGGACCAGAGGATGTTCCGCTGTTTCCTGATAAACCAATGATTTGGCCTTTAGATACACGTTGATCTATAGCAACTTTTGGTGCTGTCATATGACCGTAAAGGGTGAATAATCCATTGCCATGATAGAGAATGACATGGTTTCCATAACCGTATCGGGAAAGTTGGACTAAGCTTACAACTCCGTCATCACAGGCTTTGATTGGTGTCCCAGAAGGAATTCCGAAGTCAGTTCCAGTATGGTATGGGTTCAAGCCAGGGTACATGGCAAGCATGTAGTCAGGATATCTTTCCATAAAGTTTTGGGTTATTGGTCCATTCACTGGGCGGATAAATTGACCGGTTCCTTTTACATCTTGATAGTTTTGATTTTGTTCGGCGGATTTTGCTTTGCGAGCAATTTCAGCTTCCATGTTTTGAATGTCTTTTTCTATCTTCTTGCTTTCATCTTGATCAGCTTGCACCATGTCTTGATATTGATTTTCCATTCCTTTGGTATCTTCGAGCAGTTTGGTTTTAGTTAGGGATTCATTATCGAGTTGGGTTTTTTTGTTGATTATTTTTTCTCTGAGTTCTTCTGATTGTTTTTTTTGTTCTTCTAGGGTTTGTTTGGTTTCTTCTAATGAAGCTTTCAGTATTTTTATCTCTTCGATGATACTTTCTTTTCGTTGCTTTATAACATCAAGGTATCCAAGTTGGGAGATGGAGGCAGAAAGGCTGTCAGATGTTGCGATTGATTCGATTAGTGAAAAGTCACCTTCTTTGTAAATTGTTCGGACGACGTAGCGAAGTAAGGCTTCTTGCTCGGTTAATTCCTTTTGTTTGGCATCAATTTGCTTGTTTATATCCTGTATTTTGAGGGTGGTTTCCTGAAGTTCTGTTTCGACTTCTTGAAGTTCCAGTTTTGTTTTCTCTATCTGGGCATCTAGAATATCCAAGCTGGTCTGGAGAGTGTTTTTTTGTTTTTGTATTTCTTTTATTTTGTCTTGTTGGGTCTTGATGCGTTGCTGAATTTCTAGGAGTTGTTTCTTTTTTTGCTGTACGTCTGCACTAGACTCGTCGGCAAAAGAGATTTTTACAATAGTGAAAGTGAGTGAGAGTGAAAAGAGTATAAAAATAAACAGCTTTAAAAGGCGATTTTTCTTCATTGGGACAACCTCTGCTTTGTTTCAGTATAGTACCATGATTGGAGTTTTTGAGCAAGGGGATGGGAAATATTGGATTTTTAACACTTGAGTATTTTATTATTGATTAGCGGGTTATTTTGTAGATTTTGACTTTTTCATTTTGAAATTCCAGAGAGAGGTCTTGTCCAATTTGCTGGTCGAATTTGGAAAGCCCTTTTTCACCGGTTTCTTTTATAGCGTTTTTTTCAACCTGCCCGACGTAAATGTATTGGACGTTGTATTTGTCGAGAATTTTTTTGGCTTTTTCCCAGCTTGAGGTTTCGTATACTGCTCGGGTTTCTTCTGGGCGTTTCCCTACGTCTCGCTGTTCGTTTTCATGGAAACCGCTGAGTGTTGGTAATCCGGTGAAAGAAGATACACGCCCGGCCATTTCTCTGTAGAATCCTATCGCTCCGCCAATTTCCATGATGACTGGGTTACCAATGATGGTGTTGTTGAGGTATTCAATTGCTTCCAACTCGTAGGACAGCACAATTTTATCTGTTGGTTCAGGCCATGTGTAAATTCCAGTTTTCATAAAAGCGAGGCTATCGAGAGTTGCAGGTGGATAGGGGCCTTCAGGGAAACGGTTGTTGATTTTTGTGCCGGTTCCAAAGGCTGGGTAGACCAGTGCTGCAGCGAACAGTAACGTGAACATGGATGAAAATACTACAGTGACAGCGTTTTTCCAAGGGAGTCGTTGCGGTGGAATGGGGACTTCATTTTCAGTGTTTTCTTGATCAGTAATTTGAGCTTGTGGTTGTGGTTGTTTGGCGTAGAGTTCTTTGAAAATGAAATACACCAAAATAGCAGCACTGATGGCGAAAAGTATCCATGCCTGATTGTAGAATTTGAAAATGGTGTTCATTCTTTTGTAGTCGCCACCGTCCATGTGGTCTTTGAGGTAGATTATTTCTGTGCCGAGGGTGATGGCAAATCCTACTAGGGCAAGTAGTAATCCAAAGACTTTTCCTCGTTCATTTCTGTTAGAAAAAATAACGATGATTGTTGCTACCATGGAGAGAATAATGAAAAGAGCGAGTGACCAGAATTTTAGGAAAAATGTGATTAGAAATAATCCAATTATGAGTATATCAAATCGAGGGAGGGTATTTTCTTGAAGATTTTCAAACAGTGTTTTGAGGATTCGGCGGATGTGAATAAGGAGGAATGAAGTAATGATAAAAAGATAGAATCCAAAGACTGCAAAGTATTGTTGTGGCGTGGTGAATAGGTTGTTGATGCCTACACCTTTTGTTGGATTTTGGAAGGCGAGGAAGAAAGGAATAAATAAGATATAGCCGATGATGGAAATGAGAATGGTGTAGGTAAAGGCTTGAACGGTAGTTTTTATTGCTGCTTGAGCTAGTTGTGTTGGAAGGGTTTTGGTTCTGATCCACTGCATGGTGAGTTCAAATACGTTGAAGATGCCACTTTCGATGAGAAAAAAGAGGAGGACAAAAAGGCCGTAGACAGGGAAGTCCCAAGAGTTGATAACTAGGAGAGCGCCAGTAGCGAGACCTAGAACTGGGATGAGATACCAATTTTCTTTGAGGGATGCTTGAATATCGGGGAAAAGTGAGGAAGAGTTGTCGTTTGTTATATCTTGACCGAGTGTTAAGTTGTGGGTGGTGAGGTTTTCTTCTATATGGTCGACAGTTTTTTCGCCGATGCCGGAGAGTTCAAGTAGTTGTTCTCTTGTGTGCCGGAGTAGATCGTTTTGAGTGTGAATATCGACTGCTGCGAGGAGTGTTTGCATACGTTTTGGAATTTCGAGGTCATCGAGTGTTGTTGAGGGAGCATCTGGGGTAAGTAGTTCAACTTTTGGTTTTAGGAAAAGGTTGAGTAAGAGGGCAAGGACAAGGAGTGTGAAGGGAATAGCGATCATGTGGGGGTGGAGGTCGGCGAAGAGAAATGAGAAATAGGGGAATTCGTTGATGGTTCCTGGAATGACACGGGTGGGATCCCAGTAGTTGTATTCGAATTTTACTTGTCCGGCGGCTATTTTTGTTATGTTTGTGAATAGAGTGCCAATGTAGATGAATCCGCCAAATGGGCCGGAGATTGTTTGCATGGGGGCGATGGTTTGGAGGAGTTGGAGGAAGCCGGCGAGGTTGCCGATTACGGCTACGCAGAGGCAGGCGAAGAGGGCGATGAGGATGGCACTTTTTCGTGATGGTTTCATGCGGGGGCCTTTTGGTTTTTTTCTGGGTCTATGGTTGTGGTTTTGAGCTGTACAAATGGGGTTACAACTTGTATTATGGTGGGCACGGTGGAGTTTTGCAAGGTTCGCGTTTTCTTTTCCTAAGAGCTCTGGGGTGGAATGCCTAGCGGATGCTTTTTGTGGGAGTGTTTTTCTTGGGTGGTGTGCAGCAACCTATGATCTTCGGTGGTTTTCGACTGCATGTCGAGTTACTTTTTTTTCTTGATAAAAAAAAGTAACCACCCTTCGACA
>JBAXVQ010000083.1:0-7146 GCA_037128935.1 bacterium
TCTTTTGGTGATCTTTCGTTTTCCCTTCGGTGTCATTTTACGTGATGTGATTCGACCGCTTTAAAAATAAAGTGAGGGACGCTACAATACAACTGTCAATTTGGCTCTTACCTACCCATACAAGGAGATGAGAATGTTCGATCTGGATCTGGTGCAAACCGTCTACAACAACCTCACAGAGAAAGTTGAAAAAGCACGTTCTGTGCTCAATAGACCTCTCACACTCACTGAAAAAATTCTCTTTGCTCACCTCTGGAAAGATCAAACCATCGAGGATTTTAAACGTGGCGAAGCGTATGTAAACTTCGCTCCTGACCGTCTTTCGATGCAAGATGCGACCGCACAGATGGCACTCCTTCAGTTTATGAGTGCAGGTATACCAAAAGTAAAAGTTCCTTCAACTGTTCACTGCGATCACCTCATACAAGCCGAAACAACAGCAACCGAAGATCTCTCTCGTGCAAAAAACGTTAATAAAGAAGTCTACGACTTTCTCGAAAGTGTTTCACGGAAATATGGTATCGGCTTCTGGAAACCAGGATCCGGCATCATTCATCAAGTAGTCTTAGAAAACTATGCCTTCCCAGGTGGAATGAAAGTGGGAACCGACAGCCACACACCAAACGGTGGTGGTTTGGGAATGATTGCCATTGGTGTTGGTGGTGCTGATGCAGTGGATGTAATGGTAGGGTTACCATGGGAAACAAAATATCCAAAACTTATCGGTGTTAAACTCACTGGAAAGCTTAACGGATGGGCATCCCCAAAAGATGTAATTCTCAAACTTGCAGGACTACTCACAGTAAAAGGCGGAACCGGAGCGATCGTTGAATACTTCGGCCCAGGCTGCGAAACAATTTCCTGCACAGGAAAAGGAACCATCTGCAACATGGGTGCAGAAATTGGCGCAACCACTTCAATATTTCCTTACGATGAAAAAATGGCCGGATACCTCCGCGCTACAGACCGCGCAGCCGTTGCCGAACACGCCAACAAAGTAGCAGCGTATCTCCGCGCAGATAATGAAGTTATCGCCAACCCAGAAAAATACTACAACCAAGTTATCGAACTTGACCTCTCTACACTCGAACCGCACATCAACGGTCCTTTCACACCTGACCGAGCAAACCCGATCTCAGTGTTTGTCGAAGAAGTAAAGAAAAATAACTGGCCAGCCGATCTCCGCGTAGGGTTAATTGGCTCCTGTACAAACTCTAGCTACGAAGACATCGACCGTGTCACCTCAATAGCAAAACAGGCCAAAGAAAAAAATCTCAAGGTAAAAACTGAACTCATCATCTCTCCTGGAAGTGAACAAGTTCGGGCAACAATTGAACGTGATGGTCAACTCGGCATCCTCGAATCCGTTGGAGCAAAAGTGCTCGCAAACGCCTGCGGACCGTGCATCGGCCAGTGGAAACGTCACGATGTACAAAAAGGAGACAAGAACTCGATCATCACCAGTTTCAACCGCAACTTCACAAGTCGCAACGACGGCAACCCTGAAACACACGCTTTCGTAGCAAGTCCTGACACCGTATTTGCTTTCGCTCTCACAGGCGATCTCACTATTGATTTCACTAAACAACCGTTTGTAAACGAAAACGGAGAACAAGTAACACTTACTCCACCATCTGGTGACGAATTACCAGCAAAGGGCTTTGTACCAGATACCGATGGCTACGTTGCCCCCGCAGCGGACGGAACAAACCTTGAAGTAGTTATTGCTCTAGGAAGTGAACGCCTTGAGGCACTTGAACCTTTTGATGCTCCAGATCTTTCAAAAGATTTCAATGATCTTCCTTTGCTCATCAAAGTAAAAGGAAAATGCACAACCGATCACATTTCCCCAGCAGGACCATGGCTCAAATTCCGCGGTCACCTTGATAACCTTTCCAACAACCTATTTCTTACAGCTATCAATGCTTTCAACGAACAAATGAACAGTATCAAAGATCAACTTTCAGGAGCATACAACGAAGTTAATAAAGTAGCCCGCCATTACAAAGCCGAAAAAATCGGCTGGATCGTTGTCGGAGACGAAAACTACGGAGAAGGCAGCAGTCGCGAACACGCCGCCATGGAACCCCGTTTCCTCGGTGGACGCGCCGTCATCGTCAAATCTTTCGCCCGGATCCACGAAGCCAACCTCAAAAAACAGGGAATGCTTCCTCTTATCTTCTCAAACCCAGCTGACTACGATAAATTCCGTGAGGATGACCGTATCACCCTCCACGTTGACCAACTCACCCCAGGCAAAGACCTTCCAGTAACCATCAAACACAATGATGGATCAACTGAAACAATCGAACTAAAACACACGCTGAACGACGTACAAATTACCTGGTTCAAAGCCGGAAGTGCATTGAATAAGATTTCTGGAAAAGCGTAATAGATTACTTCCCTCAAATGACTCAAAAAAGAGACAAGGCTTTCCTTGTCTCTTTTTTTATCTTGCCAGAAGCAAGACATCTGATTACCTGTTACGATAGTAGTAATAAATAGTTTCTATCCAACAAAAGGCAACCTAGGCATGAAAGAAAAAAAACATTCACTATTGCCACTCATTAGTATCGCTCTTTTTCTATCTCTTTTCGCAGTTATAGGTGTTGTTTTTGCTCAATCAACAGCAAAGCTACTTTTTGAGACAAACATAACTGAAGATGGGCAAGTCACCAAATTTCCACAAATTGCCGCATATAAAAATACTGTTCACGTTGTAACAAACCCTCACGAAGAAAGAGTAAAAGGAAACGACCCCGATAGTGGAATTATTGGATATGCATCAAAAAAAGATACTGAAAAATCATTCCCTAAATTACAAAAAGTGGGTGACGATAGAGGCCAAGCCGATTATGTAAGAGGATCGATAACCATCAATTCAAAAGGTGATATATATACAATCTGGCCAAGAATTCCAATAATGGACAAACTCACAACACTCCAATTTAGAAAAAAACCAGCAGGAAAAGACTTCCTTCCTGAAAAAGAAATTCCATTAGAAGACACCAAAAGCGAAATTCCAACTGCTAGGATTGCTACAACAAAAGATAATAAACTTATCGCAATATGGTCACAAGGTAAAGATGGGGAAATACATTACCGTATTTCTACTGACGATGGAAACATTTGGTCGGAAATGCAAACCCTTCCAAATATAAAAACCCATAGCGGAAATTTCACTCTCTCTACATCCTCAAAAGATTTGACAGCAATTGCAATTCACGGACAAGACGGTGTCTATATGGCAAATTGGAAAGATAACAAATTTATCTCTGAACAAGTAGCCCCCCAAGAAGCTGAAACCTTTTTTAGCGAGCCATCTATTGCTATTGATAATAAAAACAACATGTATATCGCATGGAGAGACTCGAATATTTATAAAAACGCTATCCTTTTTGCCAAAAAAAATGCTGCAGAAGGAACATGGAAAAGGGATAAAATACTAACAAACGGAAACGAAGTAAAACCCAATATAGCTATCGCAGCTGACTCTAAAGGGAACATGCATATAGCCGCAATTGTATCTGACTCGGCTGGACAAATTTCAATAAACTACATTACCCATTTTAATAACGGAAAAAATTCCACGCCGCTTGTAATAAAATCAAAAGAGTTTATTGCAAATTTACATATGACTCTAACAGAATCATCTAAAATTTACTCCCATATTGTTCTTGAATATGCCCTTAATAAAACTATTTATACTAGATATTACCTCATAGACACAGGAGTAACCGGCGGAGGTGAAATTGGCTGTAACGGCACAGAATTCAGTGGCATCGTTCAGATGTGGCGAAAAGAATTCCCCCTCTTCCTGACCCCATTCATTCACAACCTCCCATTTGAACACTTCCCCTACGAAGTAGGTGGTGCAAAGCTTACAGCTCAATCCCAATCGGGAAAAACCTTCACAACTGAATCAGACGAAATGGGTCATTTTTTATTTCCATTCGAAGAAACTGGAGTATATGGCGTCAATGTGGAAAAAGATAGATTCAATCCTGTCCACGCCTCTTTCGAAATTAAAGAAGACAACATATACGGCGACTTCCTACTCTGTCCCAACGGCGAAACCAATTGCCCAGCCGACCAATCCTACCGTGTAGCCTCAGCATGCAATCTCGCACTTACGCCCGTCAGCACACCGAACTACGAAGCCATCAACGCGATGGAAGGCCTCAAACTCAACACCGATGAAACCCCATGGGGAAAATACCTCGCCTTTCTCCTCACCTGGCTCTATAGCTTCGCAGCAGGCGTCGCCATGCTCTCCCTAGCTCTAGCAAGCACCCAACTCACCACCAGCCAAGGAAACGTAGACACCATCAAAGCAGCAAAAAACCGCATCAGAAAAACCATAATCGCCCTGATCATTATTTTCAGTGCTTGGGGTATTGTGGCTACTATTGGTGGGTTGAATTTGTTGACTTGGGTTTTGTAATACTAATACTCTCAACTTCGCACTTTCCAGATTAAACGCTTTCTCACTTTCTCTAAATACATCTTTTACCTTAAGTAACTGCTCTCAAGCGACTAACCCTAAAATTATTCTCTAACAGCAGTGGTGTTGACAAATAAATACCGAAAAAGTATCATAACAACTTAAAAAAGAAAAACACAGCAAAAGATTGAAAAAAGTAACATTATTAAAAATTAATCGTTACATTATAAGACAACAAGTACTAATCTAAGGAACAGCTTATGAGTGCCGATTTAGAAGCTAGCAGAAATTTAGAAAGAATTACTCCAAGAAGAGAAAATCGATTTAGACAAAACCTTATTAATGGACTGAGAGCAATTCCAGATTTAATAGGCATACTAGGAGTTGGAGCATTAACAATTGGGGCAGCAACAGGAAAAATACCAGTATCAAACGCTGAGGTAGGCCTCGCCTTTGCAGGCGGATTGCCAGGCTTCTTAGGAGGAATGATAGCTGGAAGCTATTCATGGGGAGACAATGTAATTGAAACGTATGCTGTGCGAGGTGCTGTCTACACTGGATTACTAACTATGGGCGCCGAAATTGCTTTAAATCTCATAAAATAGCCCTCCCCCCAAAAACCTAACCTCCTCCACCAACTCCACCCCACCCTTCTCTTTCACCCTCTTCTTCACTTCTCTAATCAGTTGCAAAAAATCCGCCGCCTTCGCCCCTCCCAGATTCAGAAAAAAATTCGCATGCTGGTCAGAAACCCGAGCTTGCCCAATCTGTAGCCCCTTACACCCAGCCTCCTCAATCAGCTTCCCCGCAAAACCACCCTCAGGATTTTTAAACACCGACCCAGCAGAGCGCCCGATCGGCTGCTGTGAATCACGATACCTCGCTTTCTCTTCAACAACCTCTTTAGAAAGTTTATTCTGCTTTGGAATTGACAACACTGCCTCTGCTATTACAAAATTCGAGCATTGTTTAAACATACTGCTACGATAAACAAACCCACACTGCGTTTGAGAAAAAACATGTCTATTGCCTTCAAAATCATACGCCACCACCTCAACAATATAATCACTCACTGCATACCCCCATGCACCCGCATTCCCAAAAATAGCTCCACCCAATGTCCCCGGAATCTTAGAAAATAATTCAAGATCATGCACTCCATGTTTCTTTCCCCACATACTCAACCTCGGCGTCATCACCCCAGCCCCAAGACGCAACATAAAATGATTCTCAAATTCCTCCTCATCCCAAAGCCCAATTTTCATGGCAAGCACCACGCCTCGAACCCCTTCATCCACAATCAACACATTACACCCGCCACCTAGAATCGTCACAGGAATCTCTGCTTCTTTTGCTAGACGCAAAACAACTCCCAACTGCTTTTCATCAACCACCGGCAAAAAAACATCTGCCTCCCCCCCCACTCCCCAAGTACAAAGCGAAGAAAGCACCTTATTCTCCTCAAAAGAAAACCCTAACGCTAACAATTGTTTTTTAAAAAGAACAAGAGACGTAGTCATAACTAATTCCCCCTGAAGAACACTTTTTTATCAATCAATAACCAAATAAAAAGAGCATTTCTACTCAACCAAGACACCCCCCAAAAAGCCCTTGCAAGTGATACCCCAACACCCCGTCAAATTAGATAACTGGGAAAAATCGCTTTTAAAACCGATTTTTCCTAGTTATCCCTTAAACCAAGGACAGCAAAGCGTGGGAACAAGCACCATATCAGACTCAACAATCTTCATCGTAATCTAGTATAATGCCAAAGAACACTACCAATGTACCACCATGAAAAAAAAGATTCTAACCAGATCAGCCATAACTCTCACGACAATCGCCGCGATTGTCCTCATATCCCTCTTTCTCAGCGATTTCATCATAACCTCAAACACAAAAAAACTCATCTACAGTGATCTCCAAAATATCCCACCCGCATACACCGGACTAGTACTCGGCGCACAGGTATATGCCGATGGAACTCTTTCTGATATGCTTTTAGATCGTGTAGAAACAGGAATGGAACTCTACAAAGCTGGAAAAATAAAAAAACTCATCATGTCCGGTGACCACGGAAAGCCCAACTATGACGAAGTAAACGCCATGCGACGATACGCACTGGAAAAAGGCGTCCCAGCAGAAGATCTATTCATGGATCATGCCGGCTTCGATACCTACGACAGCTTCTACCGTGCCCGCGATGTTTTCCAAATCACCGATGTAATCATCATCACCCAAGCATTTCATCTCCCCCGAGCAGTCTACATAGCCAACAAGCTTGGGTTAAAAGCCACCGGCATCATCGCTGATAAAAGAGGATACGGAGTTTACGAGGAAAAAGCCGAATTCCGTGAACAATTCGCCAACATAAAAGCCCTTCTCGATGTCCACATCTTCCACAGCAAACCCACCTACCTCGGCAACCCAATACCCATCACCGGTGATGGACAAACAACTCTGGATTGACCAAATCACTTCAAATGTCATAAATTAACTGCATTTTCTCTTTCTTTCCTCATTGTATAAAAAACCAAACTCGCCATTCTAAAGCGCAGCTGCAGAACGCACAAAAACGCATTCTCCCAACGCAGTACTTCATTGGAGCAAACGTAACCACCAGAAAAACCATCCTCTGCTCCGCAGCTCTCTGGCATTCCGCCTCTCAATGGCCGACACCCTCAAATGAGACGTTTGAGAGG
>JBAXVQ010000084.1:0-7049 GCA_037128935.1 bacterium
CTTCGATGTCACATTAGCCCGCAAAACCGCCAACTCCTCATGAGAAAGCTTCGCCAACTCCGTCGCCCCAAGAAAAGTCTCCAAAACCAACACCCGCGCCTGCTCCGAACTCAACCCCAACGCCACTGCCTCCCCAACCATCTGCTCCATAAAATAAAACACATACGCCGGCCCACTCCCAGAAATCGCCGTCACAGAATCAATCAACCCTTCACTAGCAAGCTGAATCGAATGCCCCGTTGTTTTCAAAATAGCGTGAACAATCTGCTCTTCTTCTGCAGAAATATTCTCGCCATACCACCCCGACATCCCACACCCAACCTTCGCAGGAGTATTCGGCATAATCCGCACAATTTTCTCACAGGAAAGGCACTCTCGAATCGTTGCAATCTTCGTCCCTGCAAGAATGGAAAGAACAACCGTTGTGGTAGCAACATACTTACACAACTCCTCAGCGGTAGAAACAAACTGCTGAGGCTTAATAGCCAGCAACAACACATCAGACTCCGCAATAGCATTATAAGAAACACTAACTCGACAACCTAACTCTGACTGCAAACTCTTCAACTTCTCTTCATCAAGATCAATCAACAACAGCTCATCTGGCGAAATCACATGATGCGCAATCAGCTGACGAGCAAAAATTGACCCCATAACACCTGCACCGAGAATGGAAATGTTCATAGAGTAACTCATTACTATTCTCAATAGAATAACAATTTATCGATTATTGCAAATTAACATCATTTATTGTAATATCAATTATTCATTAATTAACAATTTAAACATAAATGCCAAACAGAAGAAGATCACAATATAGAAATTTTGAAAGGTCAAAAGACGCAAGAATAATCTTACGAGAGAATATCGGGCCTATCTGCATTGCACTAGTTGCCCTAACTCTAGTCGGTCTAGCAACATACTCTACAAGTCAACCTCAAACCGAATACAATAACACTTTTATCAAAATCCAAAAAATGACTGCTGTAGCGGAAACTGCATTTGCGTTTCAAGATATGGAAAGAACTAGAAGCACTCCATTTCCCTCAACTAGCGCTCAACCTACTGAACAAACAGCCCTCACAGCTACAATAGAACCAACAGTAGAAAGTGAGCCTATTCAAAATTATTCTGGCTTGCCTGCAATCGCAGCCGCAGCTATGAAACAACCTTCAGATTTAGGCATGTGCTTACAATTCACTGAAAGTGTTTATTTGAATGCAGGTATTCCTATTACCTCAATCATGCATGGATTAAAAGGTATTTCCTGGAAAGATTGGCCTAGTGACAACATGGGGGGAAGCGCAGTCAAAGGAGATTTTACAGCACAAAGACTAGCTGAGATCGATCCCGAAACATGGAAATACATTCCTCAGAACAAACTAAAACCAACCGATTTAGTCCCCGGTGTAGTTATATTTTTCAAACCTAACAGCACAATCACAGCTATTGATAACTTCACGCTTGCTATACCGGACGCAGGACATGTCTTCCCTATAGGCAGCATAAATGAAAATCTAGTATATGAACCCAATAACATCAAATGGTTCACAAAAGAAACACTAATTAATGATGCCCTTGGGATTTTGATATACAAAAAGCCACTTCAGTCAGCATCCACGCAATCTTTATACAGAAATTCTTTACACACTGTTTTAGTAAGTAGTAACTATCGTCATGGACCACATAGGTTATCTTCAAATGCCCGACAAGCCAGAAGAAAAACTACAATCTATTTAACATAAATAGAATAATTGAAATTTTCTAGACTCCCACCTATCCTTATCCACGACAAAGGAAATCCCCATGTTCATCCACGGCGTAGGCATGACCCAATTTGGCTTCCAAGTAACTCCAACGCACATGCTCGCCTACGAAGCAGTGATGGAAGCGCTCGAAGAATCAAAAATGACTATCAAAGATATCGACGCCATTGTAGTTGCAACCCTAGAAAATGAGATGAACGGAGAAAGACAACGGCTATACGGAGGCATCATGGCAAGCCTCTTCAAAACACATATTCCCATCGTGCAGGTTGCCGCCTACTGCGGTGGTGGAGCTGCTGCACTTTGGAACGCCCTGAAGCTAGGCTATGAAAACGTCCTAGTCATCGCAACCGATCGCCTCGCAGCTGGCACTCTAGAAGACGTCACTGAAATGATCATGCAAGCCGGTGACCACATCTGGGATCAACAAGAAGGGCTCAACTTTCCTTCCGCATGTGCATTCTTCGCTCAACACTACTTCAAAAAATACAACATCACCATAGACGACCTCAACCTGATCCCTTACAAAAACCATCAAAACGCAAAGCTCAACCCCAAAGCCCCATTCTACGGCAAAGAAGTCACCCTAGACCAGATCAAATCCTCTCGTGTTGTTGCAAGCCCTCTTCGAGTTCACGACTGTGCCATCACAGTAAATGGTGCCGTTGCCGTGGTAGTAAGCAAAAAACCTTCTGACATCGAAATCGTCGGCAGTGCGCTCACAACAGATACCATCTCCCTTCTCGAAAGGAAAGACCTGACCAGTTGGAAAGCCACCCGTCTTGCCGCAGAACAAGCCTACAAACATGCAGGAATAACTCCAAATGACATTGATGTAGTTGAACTTCACGATGCCTTTTCAATCACCGAACTCATGGCGTACGAAGATCTCGGTTTCGCAGAACCAGGAAAAGGTCTTGAACTCATCACCAGCAAAAAAACCTTCCGCGACGGCTCCCTTCCCGTCAACCCATCCGGCGGCCTCAAAGCCCGCGGCCATCCAATGAGCCCTTCCGGGCTCGCTCAGGTATACGAAATTGTAAATCAAATGCGTGGAAAGTGCGATGAAAGACAAATTGAAAAACCACTGCGTTATGGATTAACGCATAATGTTGGAGGGATTGGGGCGGTGGTGGGGGTGCATGTGATAAAGAAAGTTAATTAATCATTACCAAGTAATTGCCCCAAATTACTACTTTCCAAAGCCCTATCTACAATTCCTGATGAATCAGCTGTAATCAAAGAAGTTCCGATGCGAAATAGCGTGATTGGAAGTCTACCATCAACAGTTAAAGAACCCTGATATGGTGCATAGTCGGCACCCTTCTCTCTTGTCAAACTAACACCTGACATGCCAACTGCAGCTCTAGGGGGTCTGACATCTCCAAACGAAGAAGGAGTACCCCTCATAATGGTCGAATCCCCCCATGAGCCACCAAAACCTTGTTGTGGTAAAGGTGAAGGCTCACGATATGATCTAGATCTTTTAAATCTTGCAACTCTTTGTAAATCCGTTTCTTGTGTATCAAATGTAAGTGCTGGAATAGAAGCTTGTATTTGGCAAGCTGCTAAACACTCTTCGTAAAGCGCTGTATTTCCTTGAAGATAATACTCTGGATATGCCATCGTACCTGGAAGCGAAGCAGGTGCAGATCCATAAGGATAAGAAGACCGACTCCATGTTGGCTGATCAGTTATTGGGACAACAAGACTGTCTATTCTCCCTAAATCACCGCCACGTGTAGCTCTTTCTTCTGGTGACATAGCTGAAGGAAGCTTGGGTTCCCATAGTAACGAGTCTAACCCCTCAGCTGTGGAGCAAACTGGTATGGAAGAACTGTTAGGAATAAAAACTCCTACATCCCCACCTTCACTACGAGCTCCAACACAAAATCTGTGGGTTGAAGCTACATTCATCCAATAAGCTGGTTGTTCAATTCTTGTAGACTTAACTCCGGGGACAAGCACAAGACAATCAACTACTTGAACAAGAGGTGGTTCCTCAGTTGAAAACTGAAAACCATGTCTCGCTAAATAACCAGCTAATGAAATAGTTCTAGCTTCTATATCAACACCATCCAGTTTGCTGGATTCAATAAGTTTCCTTAGTTCGCTAGGACTAAGTGAAAGTGTAACCTGATCAAAAGGAACAGATTGAGGAGGTTGTTGAACAACTAGTCCTGGGAATTTCCCCTCTCCATCAAAACGTCGCTCACGACTAACCCATAGCCGCGAACTACAACCAGCAGAAGTAACAGGCTCCAATGAAGTAGTTCCTTCAGCGGCTGCCTCTCCGTTAGTAGAAATTGGAACATACTCTGCGACAGCAGCATGATGAGGTGAAAAACGACCAGCGTGCGAAGCGAAAAGTTGTCCCGCCAAAGCTTCTGCTTGCTCCTGCGCTTTGTCTCGTAAATCTTTATGAAGAATACCTGAAGCTCCCTGCCAGTTATCAATAAAGTATCGAGCGATTGAACGAATAGAAATTCCATCAATTTTAAACGATTCTGCCGAAGAAGCAGCATCATTAAGTAGCAGGGCAAGTTGTTGCATAGAATCCAGTGATGGGTCTTCAAGGGCAATCAGTACTCCAGCTAAAATTCTTCTGTCTGGAGAAGTATGAAGGGAAGGAGTGAAGTAAGATGATATTTCTAAGGAAACTTTCTTTTTTAAATCGACATATATTGTGTCCTTAGAAGGCTTTTTATCTATCAATTGTTCTCGCGAAGATAACAAATGTTGCTTTCGTGCTCGATAAAGAGCTGCTGCCAACGGAAGTAAATCTTTAGCGTAATCCTCCCAAGTTCTCATATACTTATTCATTGTTTCCCTCCAAAAAGCAACCTCTTCTCCTGGAGTTCCCTGACGATTCTCCCAATCAACTTGCGTAGTGATCATTCTTTCCAACAATTCTGAGTTAGCCGGAATTTCCAATTTTGCAGCCAAAGCATACACTTCTTTGTAAGATGCCATCGCTTTTTTGTATTCGCCAGTTTTCTCAAGGAATACACCTTCCAATTGCTTGTGCCGCATGCAAGAAGAAGCAAATTCAATATTGGTATTACTATCTTTTTGCTGATCCAAAATAAATTTTTCCAGCTTCAAAGTAGCCTGAAGAATCTCCTGCTGCTGCTGCGAAAGATTAGCTTTATTGACTTGCTCAGCAGTTATCCCTGCACTTTCCCAAAGTTCTCCAGAAATTTGTTGCAAGCGTAGCAAAGTAGCATCACGCCATTCTCTATTAGATGATTCGGTTCCTGAAAAAATTTCACGTGCATTGTTAACAACTCTAGCAACAAAAAGATCAGGTTTAGAACCCATTTCAAAACGTACCAAATAGTTGATTCTACAATAACTGGTTCGTAAATAGGCTACTCGTGCTTGCTGAGACCTTGAAAAATCGACTACTTCTCCAGAAACTTTCTTATTAACTTCCAAAGCTCTGAGTAAAATTCTGTTAGCAATACTTAGAGCTTCTGCATCAGGTTGAGAAGAAGTGGGTTGAAGCAACTCATTTTCAACACGAGTTACAAGCGAGTTTAGAGACATCCATTCAATAGTTCTAAAGTCCCTTTCTACAGCACTACTCAATAAATAATCTTCCTTGGAAAAACTGGGTTGAAGTGTTTTCTGCAACACTTCAGCTCTTTTCAAATCACTCTCAATTATTGCAAAATCATTAATAGATGGATTTCGTTGATTTATAGCTAAAACACGTTGATAAACCCGTCCTAATCCTCTAACCTGCTTTACAAATTCAGAGGCCGAATCAATTCTATCTTGAACAGAAGTTGCTTCCAACCCTTCTATAACTTCTGGTAAAAGCCTTGCACGTAAACCTCCAGTTAGCAAAGTATCAAAATTTCTGTCGTTTTTATCTGCACTCCAAGATAGATATTTGGGAACCAGCAACGCAGGAGGAAGTTTTTCTCTATGCAAACGAAGATGTTCAACTGAAACATTTAGCCTAGCTAGTGACGCAGTTGCTCTTATAAGATCATTCCCACCTAGTAGCTCTACTTGAGGAATAACTTGATCAATTAGAACATTTCTTCCTTGCAAAGAGGACAAAAGAGTACGGCAATTTTTATCTGTTTCCTCTATACTTCTTCCAGAAAGATGTTGTATTCGAAATGAATCCATTAATTACAACCAATCTTCATTATTAATAGTGGAAGATAACATAAAAATTCTACTTTGTCAAAGTAGAATAACGCATTGATACAATAGTATTTTTTTCTCATGTCAAAAACCCTACAAACCGCCACCCAAATAATAACCCAGCTCAAATCAGCTGGTCACGAAGCCTACCTCGTCGGCGGCTGCGTCCGTGACCTCCTCATGAATATAAAACCCAAAGACTACGACATCGTCACCTCCGCCACACCAGATGAAATTGAAAAAATTCTCCCCAAAACCGTTCCCGTAGGACGCCAGTTTGGTGTTATGCTTGCTATCGTTGGAAAAGAAACCTTCGAAATCGCCACGTTCCGTTCCGACAGCCCAATATCAGATGGTAGACGCCCAACAGAAGTCTTCTTCGCATCTGCAAAAGAAGACGCACTCAGGCGAGATTTCACCATCAACGGACTATTCTACGATCCAATAACAAAACAAGTCCTAGACTACGTAAACGGACAACAGGACATCAAAGCCCACATCATCCGCTTCATCGGTGACCCCGAACAACGCCTACACGAAGACTACCTCCGCCTCCTCCGTGCCATTCGTTTCAAAATAAACCTCGGTTTTCGCTATGCCGAAGGCGTAAAAGAACCAATCCAACGCCATGCTCACCGCATCCTCAAAGTCTCCAGCGAACGAATCCGCTCAGAACTCAACAAAATACTCACCACAAAACACCGCGCCCGCGGCATAGATGAACTTTCCCAAACAGGCCTCCTCCACTACATCCTCCCCGAACTGGAACAGTGCAAACACGTCACCCAACCCTACGAATTCCATCAAGAAGGCGACGTCTACACACATATACTCCTTGCATTGGATTCCTTACCCGCCAGCACACCACTCTATATCATTTGGGCAGTACTCCTCCATGACATCGGAAAACCAGCTACATTTTCTCAGGAAAACAACCGCATCCACTTCAACGGACACACCGAAAAATCCGTTCAACTCGCCGACACCATTCTCCGACGACTAGCCTTTTCCAATCAAGAACGCCAAAAAATTCTCTGGCTCATCTCCCACCACATGCACCTCGGCGTCATCCCCGAAATGCGCCGCGTAAAACAACACACACTCCTCACCCACCCCCTATTC
>JBAXVQ010000085.1:0-6914 GCA_037128935.1 bacterium
CTTGAAAAGGGCGTTGCCGGGAGCAAGGGGCTGAAGCCGCCTTGTTGGGGGGTAGTGATTATTTATGTGGTTGAGTGATGGAGTAGGAAACGTTTTTGATTGTTATACGTATTTTATAAGCGCGAATAATTCTTTTTCTTTAATTTCTTTACATTCTCTTAGCCTGCAGTCAAAACATTCTCCATTTATCTAAAAATTTACTTAACAATTTATTAATTTTGTTAATTACTATTCGTTGTAACAAAATGGTTTTTCGTACGTTTAGAGTTTTGAAAGTTATCATTTTAAGTTAAAAGGAATTTTATTCATGCGAAATATCGTACCTGACGATATAAACACTAATCTTATAGCCAAAAGCTTGAGTTCTGTCCAGCGCGAGTCTCGTTCACCTTCTCATTTGCTACTTGAAGCAGCAAAAACGACTCAAGCATTAACGCTATATACATTGATGTGTAGAAGACTTGGAGGAGATAGACCAAGGGCATTGACGCTTGATTCCAATCTTCAAACTCATACTGTTAGTCTAGGCACAATTACCACTAGCCTAAGTATTGCGTCTGAATTGTTGCGTCCAACAGCTCAGAGGCAAATAATAAAATCTTTTGATGCTTCTGTAGCTACAGCCCAACAGACTATCAATACATCAGCAGATTTGGCATATCTTCGTGCTCCACTTGAAGTGCCAGCAGAAACCATTACTCCATCATTTCCTAATATTGATGATTTAATGATGAGTAAGGCTATCGAGGCAACAAGAGCGGCTCAACTGTTGCTAGTAAGATTAGATGTTGCGCAAGTCTCTGACGCATCACCCTTGTTTTCAACAACTATTGGGGAAGCTAAAATTCGGCTTTTTAATATTGCTACTGATATAATTGATGAAGCTAGAGAACAATATCCTAAACATAAAGCGAATTTTGTAGGAAGCCTTGCAGGATCAAGGGGGATATTTCCACCTGAATTGATATTAAATTTATTAACTGACTATGGAAGATATGTTCTACCCAACGTGAAAGAAGATTATACTCCTCTTGAAGTATTTTACTCTGGAGCTCATCAGCCTTCTGCTCAAGTTAACACTATTCCTCCTGTGCAAAGAGTTGATCAACTTCCACCAACTGCAGTTACTACAGTTGCACAACAAAATGGAGAGCTACCTTCACCTGCAGCTTTGAAGAAAGATCCTACAGATGTCAGTGAAGATAAAAGAATTTTTGAAAAACCTCTTGACCCTCGTCTTGAAGCAGCCCGAGATTTCGGAATTCAATTTATAGCTGCTTTTGAGGCTACTGTAAATGGTAAAGAGTTTAAACCTGATCCGGTAAAGACTATGAATGGTGAAGAGGTTTTAATACAAGTTGTTGAGTTAATAACATCTTATAAAGCCAGAGGTGGTGCTAACTTTTTTAATTATTTAGTTAGAGAGCCCAATGCAGAACCAAATAAAGCTTTTGTGGCCTTCTATGATGAAATAACCAAAAACGGTCGTCATTTTGCTTATACTGAAAAAACTGGCAAAACCTCAATGATACTGCGTATTCCTGGAGAACGAACAGGTTGGGTAGGCTTACGCGATGTTACGATCAGCGAAAGACAAGATGGACGTCAAGTTTTACTAGGTTGGGAGGGTGGTACAGCAAGCAATGTTAGTAGTGAATTTAGAATGGATCTGGCCATTCCTCGCTGTAAATCAGAGGAACACTCTGTAACTACTCAACGTGGTACAGAAGTTATTTACAAAGTAGCTTATGAAGAAACTGGTGTGACTAGAAAAAAATCACCTCAACTAGAAAATACTCTTGCTGTTGGTGCAAGTGCCTAGACTGAGTCCCTATTCCTTCTGTTCACAGTTAGTCTAGAGTTTTAGTATGTTCGAACATTATAACGAGCAATACTGTATTACTGCACAAATATTCAATTTCCTCTATAATCACCTAACTCTCACTCCCCAACCTTCCTCACATACCCCCCAACCCCACTCTCACAACTCCCCAAACACCTAATCTCCACCCCACTCTCAACATACAACGGCGCAGACTCCACAATCACCGTACCACTCTGACGAACAAATCGAGACACAAACGGAAACGTCCCACCGGCAGTAAAATCAGAAAGCCGCAACGCGACCTCTGGTAATTTCTCGTCATCGAAGTAGAACAGGAGAATCGTTTTTGACAGGGTTTCAGGGGAGGCGTCTTTGGTTTCAAAGGAGAGCTGGGTCAGCAGGTTTTGACCGTCAATCCGGCCGAGAACCTTTTCCCCGTTGGGTGAAGTTGGTTGATCGGGAAGGAAATTTATTGGTTCGACATCAACCAGTGCGGCATCGTGTATGTTTTTAAATGTTTCCAGATAGGGTTGCTGTATCTGCAAACCTTTTTTCAAACGATTATACATGCTGAGGCTATCGCGAACTGGTTTTGATGGTTGTGGTGGGAGTTTGGGGATGATCGCATTCTGGATTATTTCCTCATAGGCAGAAGACTGCTGCGGATCGCTGAACCCCTGCACGAGTGTTGCATTGAGGTAGGCAGCCTGGTAGTCGTGATGCTGCGGGAAGGCTTCAAAAGCCTGTTGATAGAGCTTGAATGCCTGTTGCCGATCACTGGTGGCAGAGGCACGAGCGTAATAGAAATCCCCCCGCATGGCGTTCCAGGTCAGTGAACTAACCACCAGCAGTGCTGCGATGAAAATAATTAGTAGACCACTTTGAAGATAGTTTTTTTTGTTCATAGTGTTTATACAGTTCTGATACTAACGTGATTTCGATGTAAGAATATTTTTTTGTGAGGGTATTTTACTAACAACGTGTCATTGCGAGGCCTGTCCTGAGCTTGTCGAAGGAAGGCTTTTGTGACGTGGCTATCCCTTGGGGTGGTACTGAACCAGATGGGATTACCACGCTCGCAGACTCGCTCGTAATGACAGAATCGGGTTCTTATTTCGAACTCATCTTACTATAGGATCGGTTCGCCAAAATGGCTAGCAGCACCATCACAATAAACGTGTTGACCACGGAAAGCGGGTTGAACATGCTGACGATAAAAAAGGAAATCAGGCAGGCGTAAATGAAGAACAGTAGCTCATCAGCCACACCTTTTTTCACCTTTTCTAAAAAATTTCTTATCAATTCAACCACCACAGCACTATATCCGATAATACCAACAACACCCGATGTGACGGCAATATCTAGCAACTGGTTGTGCGTCGAATCAAGCACAACCAAGGGATTGAACCCAACAGGAACAAAGGTATCAAAAAGAAAGTACAGACTATCCTGCCCAAACCCGACTAGGGGACGGGCGAGAAACATATTCCATGCCGTCTGCCAAAACGTGATGCGATCACTATCCTGAAATAAAATAGCCAACCGCAGCAAGACATCGTTGTGCTGGATAAACTCGGTATTCTGCAGAGCAGATAGGGTAAAAACACCGACCAACCCAACGCCTCCAAACAAGAGAAAACCATACAAAGCATTGGTACGCTTTTTACCCTCTTTCAAGGAACAGAGGAATAAAAAAGCAAAACCAACCACACCAGCCAACCACGCACTCCGGCTTAATGTGGCAATGATAATAAAAAGGGACAGCACAGCATTTGTGAAATACAGCGCATACAGCTGCTTTCCCTTGAAATGGGTTAGACGATAGTAACAATAGAACACAACAACGATCGCATGAAGAGCAAGGAATGTCGGCTGCCCAAATGTTGCTGCGACACGCCCCGCATACTGCAGGTTATTTATCCCAAATGGATGAATGCCAACGTATTCGCAAATGCCCCACAACGATAGTGGCAGCGCTCCCCACAGCATCCAGTCGAAGAGTTGCAACACTTTAGCTCTGTCGGTAACTAAGAGATAGGTGAGCAAGTACGTAAGCGCGAATAGTAGTTGCGTCAGTAAGCCAGTGTATCGAAATGAAATTCCCCAAAAACTATCGAATTTGTTAACAGAAAAACAAAAGGCAAGTAGTTGTGTGAGAAGAAAAAAGAGAGTGGCTTTATTCAATCGAGAGGAAAAGAACCTTTTCATCTGCTCTTTAGAAAACTGATATTGAGCTGATCGAGACACTTGAAACAGGTAGATACATCCAAGCAGCAGTAGAGAAATTCTTAAAAAAGAAATTTTGATCAACTCGTAGGCGTCGAAAAATCCTGGAAATATGAGTAGAGGACTGAAAAAAATTATTACTAAAAAAACTGTGTAACAAAATTTGCAATTGTTCGTTAGTATCCTCGCTAGCGTGTTCGGTTGTTTTTTCTTAGCCATGAAAGATTTAAATTCTTGTTACGGACAACTATTACATAGTTGTTCCGCAAAGACAAGGGGAAGGAGGTACCGCTTTAGAATAAAATTTCTGTAGTTTTTGTTTACACACTCGAAATACGAAATAAGGAATAAACATAGTATGACGAAATTTATTACACGTTTACGTTTCGCACCTGCTCTTGCAGTAATGACACTTACACTTGTTGGATTTGTTTGTCTTTCAGCTGTGCGTGGAGGATCTCTAATTTCTTCTGCTCAAGCGCAGGGTGCAATAAGTGACCGCATTTCTACTTCAACTGTCATTAGTTTTAAGACTTCTACAGGAGTCGAAGGCGTAGACAAAGATTTTATTGTGGATAATGATTATTTCACATCTGGTAAAATCACTACTGCAAATGAGGGTTTTTCTACTGTTATCGACCTTTGTGGAAATGATAAATACATTACTGAACCAGAGTTTCCTGGTCAACCACTAGGATGGACTTGTAATGAGTATAAAAACAAGCTAGTTAATAAGATCAAATTTAATCTTAGTTGGAATGTCCCTGGTGTGCAGACTCTACCTGTCGTTGCTTACCTTTCAGATGACGGTCAAAACTGGACACAAACGGGAACTGCGTCACCTGCTATCAGCAACGATGAAATACTAACCTTTAGTTATACCGCTGCACGATATGTAAAATTAGAAGTCAACACTGCTGCTTTTCCTGTTGGGCAGTCTTATGTGCTACCTTTTAATGAGTTTCAAGTGTATGGATTTAATAATGCTAGCTACGTACCTTCCACTCCAGTTGCAACTGCTATACAGGGTCGCATTTCTACTGCCAGTGTGATTGATTTCTCTGGTCCAAATGCTCAGGGGGATAATAGAGGTAATATAGTTGATGATGTTATTGATAACAACACTATTCTTTCTGCTGGAACTATCAGAGGCGAGCAAGGTTTCTCAGCTACTCTTGATCTTTGCGGAAACGACAAGCAAGTTGCAGATCAAAATGGAGTTGTTGATTGGACTTGTAACCCTGAGAAGATGAAAGGTGTCTATAAACTTTCCTATAAACTTGATTGGGATGTGTACGCTCCTATCTCTACTGCGACTATTGCGACTTATATTTCTGTAGATGGTATTTCATGGACTCCTGCTTCAACCGATACTGTTTCTCGCTTTCAGGTTGGTGAAGTGTTTATTCAAAGAACTCCTGCCCGCTTTGTGAAGCTGGTTTGGGAAAGTCCTATTACTCCTGCATCTCCTTTTAGAGTCGATGTGTATGATATATCAGGTTATGGGTACAGTATTCCTTATGCTTTTCCAACAGTTGTTCCTACTGTTGTTTCAACTGCAATCCTAACTACAGTTCCTACTGTTGTTTCAACTGCTGTTCCTACTACTGTTCTAACTACTGTTCCTACTATTGTTCCGACTACTGTTCCTACTACCGTTCCTACTACCGTTCCTACTAAAATTCCGACCAACTCTCCAACCATAGTTCCTACTAAAATTCCGACTAACTCTCCAACCAAAGTCCCTACTAAAACTCCAACTAACTCTCCAACCAAAGTTCCTACTAAAACTCCAACAAACTCTCCAACCAAAGTTCCTACTAAAACTCCGACTAACTCTCCAACCAAAATTCCTACAGTCTGGGGAAGAATAAGCACAGCTAGTATTGTTGGATTTACTTCTGGGACAAATTATTATCAAAATTCTGCTAAGAATATCATTGATAGTAGCTGGAATTCGTTTTGGAGTGTCTTCCCAGGTTATAGCAAACCTTCTGCCACACTTGATCTTTGTGGAAATGATAAGCTTGCAATCAATCCTGATACCAAGCGAATTGAATACTCCTGTGATAAATCCAAGTTAAAAGGTGTGTTTGAGGTAAAATACAAAGCTGGATACTCTTCGCAATATGAGAACTTGAAGAAAACTTCTGCAGCTATCAAGATTTCGCTTTCAGCAGATAATAAGAAATGGCTTTTCCAAGAAACTAGAACTATTGTTCCTGGTGCTATTGAGAATATCTTCCCATCACCTGCCCCATGGGTACGGTATGTTAAGATTGAGTGGATCACGCCAGAGGGATCACGAACTCTTCCTGTCGGATCTATCTATGAAGTAGAAGCTTACGGATTCAACAAGTAATCTTTCTACAGAGTTTGCCACCGACCACGTTTTCAAAACAGCCCAAGAGGAAACTCTTTGGGCTGTTTTTTTTTTATCTGTAACGATTGATGAGAATTACCTCTGTTGACAAAAAATTTAATATTGTCTACATTGGGGTACTGTATTTATTTTATAAGGATTACAAATGAAAAGTGGGAATAGAATTTTGGAAGTTGGAGTTGGAGCTTTAGGCTTGGGCATTGGATTCTTACTTACTGCTGAAAAAAAATCAAAGAAAATTGAATCGCCTAACCGAAAGCTTCTTTCTTCAGCACTCTTAGCACTAAACGTATCTGGTCTGGTCTATAAATGCTTAGGAAAAAACTCTTGGAATAACTCACTTGATAATGCGAACCTAAAAACTCAAGATGGGTTAATAGTCACGTCAGTAAAAGATGATTGTTTATCACCCCATTATGATCAGACTAGGTAGTGTTAACATAAAAATTTCGATATAATTAGGATCGTAATAAATACTAA
>JBAXVQ010000086.1:0-6708 GCA_037128935.1 bacterium
AAATAATATTCAATTCAATCTGATGAACAACAAATAACACGATCAGTACCACCAGCCAAAGTTCAGGGCGCACAATTAACGTGATAATAAACCCCGGCAGAAAGCCAAAAAGCATGTTAAAAAACGGTATAAACATCACCACTGCCGCCAGAATTCCCGCTAACAAGGAAAGGTTCACACCCAACGCCGCTAACACGATCCATGTCAGAATGCCATTGATAATCCCCATAATAAACTGCCCACGGATAAAACCGCCAAAGCTCGTGTTGATTTTCTGCTCCAGCAAAGAAAACTCATCATGGAACTCGCGCGGTACCATTTTCCTGATATAGTGAGAAATTTTTTCCGCATCAATCAGGAAAAAAGCAGCAACAAGAATTACCATAAAAACACTTATGACCGTGCTCAGTGTGCCGGAAAGAATTGACAGCCAGTTGCTGATCAGTGAACTACTGAAGGAAAGAATCTGAGACGCCGAGGACGTAATTGTAGATTCTAGTCTGGCGCGATCCAACCACTTATACTCCAACAGTCGATCTTGGATATATTGCCCTGCATTTTGCATCAGTGTAGGAAGGTTATCATTGAGAAGATTGAGCTGATTGATCAAGCGAGGAATCAACAAAGCAAGACCCAGTGTAATCAGCGCAACCAAAACAAAGAAAACCAGCATAACGCTAGCGATGCGAGGTATTTTTTTATGAGTCACCAGTTTAACTACTGGATTGATAATAAAATAGAGAAACCATCCCAGGAACAGGATAATCAATATTTCTTGAAAAAACTGCACAACCCCTGACGCCGCGATCAAAAGCTGCCATCCGAAATAGAGTGTCAAAATCAGGAAAAAGTAAAACTGCACATCTTTTCTCAGTCTGTCCATGAACATAGAGTGGTTTCCTTTGCATGGTTACAACAAGCATAGCATAGTGCTTCGTTGAAAGGCAGCATATCCGTCTCTGCAAAAAAAACGATGTGTTGGTAATCTATGTGTCATCCTGAGGCTTTTGCGAAGGATCTCTTCGTAGCGTGGTTGGGTGCTGTTTACCCCAGAAATGTTCGAAGAGATCCTTCGACTCCGAGGACTTCGCTCAGGATGACACCTTATGTGGATTCTTACAGTGACGACGTATGTATTAGCTACTATTCTGCTGTGTCCTCGCCAGCTTTTGAGATAGAATCAGCAGTACGATAAGATGAAAGAAACGGAAAAAAACATGATTGGATTGGTAATTGCTTACCTGATAGTCTTCGCTGGACTTTGGTTTTTCTTCTCGAGAGCTAGAAAATTGGCAGTCTTTTCCACTTCATCAGGAAAACGGTTTTTTCCCATGGTTTTTTTGTTGATCACTGTTATCACAATTAGCATGCTGAGTTTACTTCTTGTTTCCAGCAGTGGAACAATTATTGATGAAAATAACTATATAAAAGCTATTGGAGATGTGCAGCGGTTTGATTTTTTTTCCTATACCATCACTCAGTATATTACCGCTTTGCCAGGATATACATATGCAATCGGGCTTATTTCGCTCGTTCTTGGTATAACTACGCTCAACGGGTTGCGGGTACTCAGCTTTCTCATGGCAGTAGGGGGCATTCCACTGTTTTACCTTCTTGCCAGGAAAGATCTGGAAAAAGGCAGTATTTTCAAAACCCTCCAGTTTTATTTTCTTCCCGTTCTATTTCCCTTTTTTTTCCTGCTCTACACAGACGCCTTCTCCCTCGTTTTTGTTCTCGGTATGTTTTATTTGGTAACTAAGAAGAGATACAACACTGCCGGGATTATTGGTTTGCTTGGTCTGGCTGTCCGTCAGAATTCTATTATCTGGTACAGTCTGGCCTTTGCGGCATCGTATCTGCATGAAGAAGGTTGGAAGTTGAGCTGGGGTGCGGTTGTAAGACAACTAAAACGAGCAGCAACCTTCATCATTGGCGTTATTGTATTCATCACTTTCGCCATGGTGAACAATGGTTTTGCCCTTGGCGATCGAGCGATGCATCCGGCTTTTGCCTTTCATGTCGAAAACATCTACTTCGCTCTTTTTCTTATTTTCTTCCTTTCCTTGCCTTTTCAAGTGATGCATTGGAGGCAGCACATGCAACTCTTGAAAAAACCGTTAACTTGGTTTGGAATTATCACAATTGTTGCTGGGTATATCCTATTTTTTCGTGTTACGCACCCGTTCAATATTGTTTCTGGTGTTTGGAGAAACCACTTGTTTTGGCTAATACAGCAGCATGTATATTTGCAATTACTTTTTCTTCTTGCAGTCATCTTCGCTTTTCTTTTTTTGCTGAACACTAAGCTACAGAAACCCTACAACAGGCTTTTCTATCCCGCTGTGATTGCCGTTTTGCTTCCTTCATGGCTGATCGAACCCCGCTACTACATTGTTCCGTTTGCACTCTTTATTCTCTGGCGTGAAGTTGAAAATGAACAACTAGAGCTGTTGCAAACCGGCTGGAGTGCGTTGCTAAGCATTTGTATGTTCACTGGTATTATTCTTAGCGGGTTTATGTTGTGATGTTTTACCCATCAGGGCTGGAAATGCAAGAGAAGCCTCAACCAATTGTGTGGCGTTCTCCACCACAAGTGACTTGCCAGTTTTTAAGATAGATTTAACAGTACGATAAAATAAATGAAATGGAAAAAAACATGATTGGATTGGTAATTGCCTACATAATAGTTTTAGCAGTGCTTTTGTTTTTTCTCTCGAAAGCTAGGAAATTGGCAATATTCTCCTCTCCATCAGGAAAACAGTTTTTTCCCGTCGTGGTACTATTTATCACCATCACCACAGTCAGCATACTGAGTTTACTTCTTCTCACGAACACCGTTGCCATAAATGATGAAATTTGGTACATGAGAGTAATAAGCGATGTGCAGCGGTTTGATTTTTTTTCTTATACAATCACGCAAATTGTTACCTCTCTACCAGGCTATCTTTACACCATTGGGCTTATTTCAATGGCACTGGGAATTACTTCGCTTAATGGACTCCGAGTTCTTAGTTTTGTTATGGTAGTAGGGAACATTCCATTATTTTATCTTCTTGTCAGACAAGAGGAGCAACAGGCCGGCCTTTTAAAAACACTCCAGTTTTATTTTCTTCCCATACTTTTTCCTTTTTTCTTTCTTATTTATACAGACGTTTTCTCTGTGATGTTTATTTTGGGGATGTTTTACCAGATAATGAAGAAGAGGTATAACACGGCCGGTGTTGTTGGCTTACTAGGAATGATGATCCGTCAGCACACCATTGTCTGGTACGGACTTGCTTTTGTACTTGCATATTTGAGAGAAGAAGGCTGGAAATGGAGCTGGATTGAGTTTAGACAGATGAAACGTTTCGCAAGCTTCATTGTCGGCTTTGCCGCATTTATCGCCTTCGTGGTAGTAAACAAAGGAGTTTCAGTTGGCGACCGCTACATGCATCCTACTTTTTCTTTTCATATTGAGAACATCTACTTTGCGCTTTTTCTGCTTTTCTTCCTTTCACTGCCTTCTCAAATAATGCATTGGAAACAACATCTACAGCTTATGGAAAAACGGTTAACCTGGTTTGGAATTACCGTGGTTGTTGCAGGATATATACTGTTTTTTCGTGTTACACATCCGTACAACATTGTTTCAGGTGTTTGGAGAAATCACTTGTTTTGGTTAATACAGCAGCATGTATATTTACATATACTTTTTCTCCTTGCAGTAATCTTCGCGTTTCTTTTTTTGTTGAACACCAAGCTGAAAAACCCTACAACTGGTTTTTCTATCCTGCTGTTATAGCAGTCTTGGTGCCATCATGGATGATTGAACCCCGATATTATATTGTTCCATTTACCCTTTTCATCCTCTGGCGCGAAGTTGAAAGTGAACAGCTGGAGCTTATACAAACCGGATGGAGTGCGCTGTTGAGTGTTTGTCTGTTGTCTGGTCTTATTCTTGGTGTGTTTATGCTGTGACCGTTTGCACATCAGGGTTGGAAATACAGTACAATAAATATAAGTTTTTTTCCCCGAGCTAGTCGAAGGATACCTCGGCAGGATAGCATGCGGCCTTCGACAAGCTCAGGCAAGAACCAAATTACTAGTAAAAGCCTCAACCAACGGAGTTCACCGTGTCCACGCCCAAGCTAACGCCGATGTTGCAGCAGTTTCTTGAAATCAAAAAGAACCATACCGATTGCATTCTCTTTTTCCGCATGGGTGATTTTTACGAAATGTTCGGCGACGATGCCGTGATTGCCTCAAAACTCCTCGATATCACGCTCACCTCCCGACAGAAAAGCGAAGGCAACAAACTCCCCATGTGTGGCGTTCCCCACCACGCCGCCGAAAACTACATCGCCAAACTCGTAAAGCTCGGTCACAAAGTCGCCATCTGCGATCAAGTCGAAGACCCCAAAACCGCAAAAGGCATTGTCCGCCGTGAAGTGGTACAGATCGTCACCCCGGGAACATTAGCCAGCCAGAACGCTCTTGAAGCCAAAACCAACCAATATATTGCCGCGATTGTCCCCACTTCCGACCGATTCGGTTTAGCATTCGTCGACAGCACCACCGGCGAGTTTTCCGCCGCCGAGCTGGAAACCAAAGCCGAAGTTGTCCAACAACTCTGGGCGCACCAAATCAAAGAAGTCATCATTCCAGACAGGGAAGGGGAAAGCACCGCTTTTGTCACTGAGTTAAAAAAACTCTTTTCCGAAACATTTTTTTTCATCCAACCCGAGTACCACTTCGCACATTCCTACGCCCTGAGCACCCTGACCAACCACTTTGCCACCGCATCACTCCACGGTTTTGGCCTTCAGGAAAAGAAACTCGCCGTTCAAGCAGCAGGCGGATTACTTTCCTATCTCACCGAAACCCAGAAAAACGCTCTTCGACACATTACTTCACTCCGCCAGATTCGGTTGTCAGACGCGCTAGTCCTCGATCAAAACACCCTTTCCAGCTTGGAAATCCTTTCCTCTCTGCGCACGACAAGGAAAGAAGCCTCACTCCTCGGCGTCCTCGACCACACCCAAACCGCCATGGGCGGCCGCCTCCTCAAGAAAATCCTCACCCGCCCCCTCATCGACGTCGAAGCAATTACCAAACGCCAAGACGCCATCAGCTATTTCATCCAGAAAGAAACCGCACTAGCATCCGTCCGCGAACAACTTCACACCATCAACGACCTCGAACGCCTCCTCGCTCGCCTTTCCACCGGCAAAGGCAATGCCATCGACCTCAACGCGCTCGCCAATTCTTTCACCCCCATGGAAACACTCCGTCAACTGGCTTTGCAGTCTAACGTAGAACTTTTACACACTCTTAGTGAAAAAATCACTCCGCTCCCAGAACTTCAGCAAGCGATTACCACTGCCATCAAACCCGAACCCGCCGCCGTGACGGGGAAAGGCAACATGATTGCCGACGGCTACAACGGCGACCTCGACGAACTCCGCTCCATGCAAAACAACAGTAAAGAATGGGTGCGCAACCTCCAACTCCAGGAACGGGAAACAACCGGTATCAACTCCCTGAAAGTAGGCTACAACGGCGTATTCGGTTACTACATCGAAGTCTCCGCCGCCAGCAGCTCATCCGTCCCCGACCACTACATCCGCAAACAAACCCTCGCCAACGCCGAACGCTTCATCACCCCCGAACTCAAAGAATACGAAGCCAAAATTCTCGGTGCAGAAGAGCGCATCATCACCCTCGAAAACCAACTTTTTCAATCAGTTGTCGATCAAGTACTTGGTCAACTACCCCAGATTCAGGAAAACGCCGAAGCGCTCGCCTACATCGACGTCCTCAGTAACTTTGCCTTTATCGCCCAACGCTACCGTTACATCAGACCAGAAATAAATGACGACAAACGAATAGAAATCATCGAAGGCCGCCACCCTGTTGTTGAACAGGCGCTCGGCACACTCAACTTCATCCCCAATGACACTGTTCTCGACAGCACATCCGAACAGATCATGATGATCACCGGCCCCAACATGGCCGGAAAATCAACGTACATCCGCCAAGTTGCTTTGCTCACCTTACTCGCGCAGACCGGCTCCTTTATCCCCGCCAAATCCGCAACGATTGGCATCGTCGACCGCATCTTCACCCGCATCGGCGCATCAGACAACGTCGCCGAAGGTCAGAGTACCTTCATGGTGGAAATGTTCGAAACCGCCAACATCCTCAACAACTGCACCGACCGCAGCCTTCTCATCTTGGACGAAATCGGCCGGGGCACGAGCACCGTCGACGGCCTCAGCATCGCCTGGGCAATTTTAGAGTACCTCCACGGCGTACAGGATCAAGGCCCCAGAACCCTCTTCGCCACCCATTACCACGAGCTCATTCAACTCGCCGACCAACTCCCCCGTCTCAAAAACTACAACGTCATGGTCAAAGAAGAAGGAAATGACGTCATCTTTCTTCACAAAATCACCCTCGGTGGCCTCGACAAAAGCTACGGCATCCACGTCGCGCGCCTGGCTGGCGTGCCGAAAGAAGTCTTGGAGCGCGCGAAACAAATTCTAGTCAACCTCGAAGAATCCGAACTCACCCCCGAGGGCAACGTGCGTCAAGCGCGCCGCCAGCCGGAGCGTGACAAGTTGAAGCAACTCGCCCCGCCGCCGCAGATGGATTTGTTTGGGTGAGCCTGTCCCTCAAGCCGGAAAGCGGTGTTGCGTTTCCGACATTTCTGTCATACGGTGGGGC
>JBAXVQ010000087.1:0-6091 GCA_037128935.1 bacterium
CCCCCTCCACCATCAGCAAAAGGATCATCATAAAAAGCACCAAAAGGCATGTTCCCACCACGATCACCTCTCCCCCAAAAATAGAAAAACCGATTCAACCCATTCTTAATATTTTCCTGCAAAGCACTCAGCGTAATCGCCTGATCTCGACCAGAAAAACCACCCATGTTCATAATGTTCCCAATATTCTCACTCAAAATAAAACCTTCAGCCTCGGAAGCCGAGGATACAGCAACAAAATATTTCTCATTGTTATAATGCTCTTTTAAATACGCCAACAAATCAGCATTCACAGCCTGCATACCAAAAGCCCCACCACCACCCTGTCGGCCGTCATCAAACGGCCCACCACCCTGACCGCCATCAAACGGAGGAAAACCCTGTGCTCCACCATCTTGGAAAGTGTTAGCAACATCCCGCTGACGATTTCGCCCTTCACCATTTCTACCATCAGCAACATTACCGGGCATTCCACCTGGGAAACCACCTCCTGGTCCACCGTGCAAATCATTTGAACGAGCATTGCGTACACTCGGGCCACCGATAAAAATCGGCGTAGCAGTATTTCCCTGCACAGTCGTGTAAGTACTCCAAACAAACGGAGTAATCAGCAAACTCACAAACAAAATCACTCCAGCGGCAAAAATCACCTTGCTATTTTTCAGCAACACCAAAATAAGTAACGCACCAATAGCCAAAACAATCACCAAGGGAATCAAAAATACCGCATACCCAGCCTGATAGATCAACCACCCCTGAATCAAAGCAGAAACAGCAAGAATACCCCACAACAATTTGTTCTTCAACGCCATCCGAGAAGCAGAAATTTTGGCAGCAGCATCTGAATCATAAGCAATATGCTTGTGTGTCTGAGTCTGAATGATTTCATACAATAGTCCAGCCATCAACAGAGCAATAGGCACGGCCAGAATATTGAGATAGTATGAATGAAAAAAGGAAGCCATAGAGAAAAATACTGATGTAGTAATCAAATACACAAAGGCTACCAACATCAGAACAACATAGAGCGAACTTTCTCCTTCATTAAAACGAAAGCTTTTGAAAAAACTTTTTCTGTACAACCATAAAAAACACAAGGAAAACAACAACGCAGAAAGCAAAAACCACCCAGACTGTGTCCCCATCTCCCCAGTAAATAACCGCAACACACCTTTGTCGCCAACATTAAATCCAGGATTACCACCGATCCCTGTTTCCCCTTCCAGACGCTGAATCCCGTTGTATCCCAACGCAAGATTCCATGCCGAATTCGTACCACTAGAACCGACGTAGGGACGAGCACTTGCAGGAGTCAGATCAACAATCGTGATCCAGCTAAAAGAAACAACTACCAGTAAAACGGTGAACAGTAAAAGTGGCTTCACTCGTTGCAGTAATTTTCCAGGTGCAAAGACCACAATTGCCACCAACAATGCTGGAAGAATCAAAAATGCCTGCAACATTTTCGTATTAAAACCCAAACCAAGCATCACGGCAGACAGCAACAAAAATTGTACTTTGTGCGTTTCAAAATATCGGATAAAAAACCACACGGTAAGGAGGATAAAAACCAAAAGTAGCGCATCAGGAGTATTGTTTCTATAAACAGCAACATTCACAGGAGAAAGGGTAACCACCAAACTCGCCAATAAAGCCGGCCACACACCACACACTTTCTTCACGATCAGATATACCAACAACGTCACCAACATTCCCTCCAGAGCATGAGGCAACAAAATAGTAAAACCACTAAACCCAAATACTTTCGCAAAAAGCGCATCCACCCACAGTGATAAAGGAGCCTTATCAACGGAAATAAACCCCGTAGAATCAAAACTCACAAAAAAGAAATTGGAAAAACTAGAGAGCATACTTTTCACTGTCGCTGCATAGTATTCATTCCCATATCCCAAGCTCCAAAGTTTAAAAATATTCAAATACCCGGCCAATACAAGAATCAGAGCAATCCCGTATTTTTCTATCAGTTGCAAAGCCTTTTTCATGGAACCTACGCTTTCAGAGTTAGTGATGGTGTTTCGTGATTATACGTTTGAAAGACAATTTTTGTTTCATACCCACAACTCGCCAATGGCAAAGTCCATTCCTATTTTCAAATTCAAGGTCTACACTGTAACCAACAACAGTCTACCTAACACCATGAAATCACTAAAAGAAAAAATCCCACTAAACATCGCAATCATCACTTACATACTCATCACCATTATTGCACTGGTCTACCACGTCTTAATCCTCACGCAAACAATTCCCTATAACAATGCCTGGGGCGGTCGATTAGAAAGTATCGAACAGATGTACATGTTCGAGATGGTCTCTATTGTTCTCCAACTTCTTTTCGTAATACTGATTTTCACCAAATCCCGTGTAAAAGAAAATACAAAAACATATAGAATCACTAAGCCCACAATTCTCTTTATCGCCCTGCTATTCCTTTTCAACACACTAGGAAATCTCGCCGCAATCGAACTGTTTGAAAAAATTGTATTCACACCATTAACTATGTTCGCAGGAATAGCTGCGCTAAGGGTATGGATGGAATAAAAACAGTTATTCGCACCTATTCCAGATCATCCCTCTCCTTCTTCAAATCCTTAATTTCCTTCTCCAGATCATCTCGCTCCTTTTCCAAGGTATATACTTCATCATCGAGAGATTTTTTCTCTTTTTTCAACGTGACTTCGACATAAAAAATGTTGCTTCGATGGCGTCCACTAACCATATGTGATTGCGAGGCCTGTCCTGAGCTTGTCGAAGGAAGGCTTTTGCGACGTGGCAACCCCTTGGGGTACATGAACCCGATGGGATTACTACACTTGGGGACTCTCCTTCGACAAGCTCAGGACTCGCTCGTAATGACAGCATCAGGTTTTTTTAAATAGAATTTACGTTAAATACTACTAAAAAATACCTTCCGTATCCGCACAATCAGTTTCACTCATTTTGCCTTCTTCTGCTGGTAGTTTGAACTGTTCCCAAAGCGGGAACGGTTGAGACATTTCTCTATCTCGCTCTTTCATTTTTGCCCAATATGTCTTAGGTGTTGGTGTTTCTGCTAGCACAGACACGACATCAACAACAGAAAACCACCACTCATTATTATGAAGCGTTTTTCTAATTTTCTTTCCTTTGAATTATACAATTTTTGCAGTTTCCAAAATAATTCTCCTCTAAAAAGAACCATAAACGTGCGTTAATAACAAAAAATACAGTTTAATCAATCAAATTAGTGACTAAAACCGTAATTGAAATTATAGTATTGACGTTTTTACAGAGAAAAATTAGATAATCGGACTATCTGTAATATGGATTTATTAATTTTTCTATTTATTCCAATGATTACTGATATACTCATTCGCCTCTCTGATACTCATCGGTTGTGTTGATGAGCTTGCTCGAATGAAAAAGTGCTCTTGATTATTATATCTCACATACACTGGGGTGTGGTTTGCCGATACTTCAATGACACATACATCCTTCCCCTCAATCTGCACCAACTGCACAGAAAGATTTTGGTGGAACTCCTTACCAAGCAGATTATTAATAATCTCAATAAGCTTTAACTGAAACCCGTCCCAATTACCTTTATTACCTAGCGTTGAGTAATCATTCTCAAGACCAAGAATATTCCCTTCGTCATCAATACCAATAAATAATCGTCCTCCTTCAGTATTCAGTAAAGCTGCAAGAGTCTTGGCAATCACAAATTCAAGCACCTTGTTGACTTGCTCCTGCTTATAATCCCACCGAATAGAAGACTTAAACTCTATGAAATTATCTTCCCCTTTGGCAATGATATCCTGCCAGTTTGGAGTATCATTTCCACCACCATTCACTGATTTTTCCTTAAGTTGTTGGATAAAAGAATTAATTGCATCAGAAATAAGAGCTCTCCGAGCTTGTAAAAACTCCTCGAATTTCTCAATTTTCCAAAGTTCCTGATTATTGGGAATATACTGCTTCTTTAATGCTCCTGGATATTTATTTTCTATACCCGGAAGATACTCAAAGGGGGCAGTATCTGAAATTGAAAAATTCGTATCTCTGGTGATAAAAGCTCGGTTTGCAATTTCGTTTACCTTCTTTTTATCAAGATGATTTTCAGAGTTGTACCCCGTCCTATAGAGCAATGCCTGTGGAAAGATATGGTGGCTCTGAATACTATAATAATCACCAATTGTTCCATGAATTGGACTTCCATTTGCCCAATCAATTCCCTTATTATGCTTGGTAATGATGTAGAGCATTCGATAGAAGGGGTGACCAGCACTTCGTCCTTCAAGGTCTGTAGGTTTCACATCTTTCCTTCCTCGCATATCAATAATCTGCTCTTCAAGTTCTTCGATGATTGATGCCGAAGTAAGTACAATACTCACATCACGATCGAGCCGTTGTTCAGTTTGCCCACTATACCGTGCCCACATTAATGCTAGAAACATCCAATATAAAAATCCGTATTTCATAGACGCACTAAAATGCAAATCATGTTTAAGCAGATACGCTACTATGGGGGTCAATACATTCATAGTACTCATATCATCAGAGCTCGTTATCAATCCTTCGTGTTGCAAGATAGGGATAAGGTAATCGAGAGCCTTGGATACCTTTTCCCAAGCTTTAACGTAATCATTCTGAGTAAACACCCCGTAATCAAGCTTGGCATTTCGATTCAGCAGTGCAGAACCGGTTAACTCCACAACCATCAATCTGGTAAGAAAATCCAGAGACAGGATGAATTCACATTTTTCGAGTTGTTGTATTTTTTCTTTGAATGTTCGGCGAGCGTGAGCCCATTTTCCTGTAATGTGAGTCAATACTAATTCTGCATCAGTAAGTTTGGTCCCTTGCGAATTTACCCGGTCAAATACATCAATAGCTTCATCAATATGAGCGTCCGAAGGAACTGTCTGGATAGGGTAATCTCGTTTCTGAATATCACGAAGAGCATTAAGGTTGTTATTGATTATTCCAGCAACTTTTTCAAAATCAATATCCTCTTTCTCTTTCTTATAGGAACTTGCAAGGGAAATTGCACTTGTTTTTTGTTCATCAAAACAATTAATAACTTTCTGCCAAAGAACCGAGCCTTCCATCATCGACTTGGAATAGTATTGAAAAGAACCGGTAAACACATTGAAATACAGGTGTCGAGGATCATTCATAATATCTTCTTCAGTGTAGTACGGTGGTATTTCTCCTCTGATCAGAAGAAATAGCGTCGTTATACGTTGCTGACCATCAAGAATAACATTGATTTCTCCAATCTTGTCATTCTCAATAGCATTGTTTTTTATCTCGGGTGCATTTTCAGCATTTGTTTTCCAAAAGAGCAAGCTCCCAGTTGGGTAATTCCTAAATAGTGACACCATGAGTTGTTTTGCATCTTCAAGTCTCCAAACATATTCACGTTGAAATTCAGGCATAACAAAACCCATCTTCCTCACGCCATCAAGGATTTGACGAATATCCATAAAAAAATACTCTTGTTATGTACATTGTAAGTATGCCAAATTTGCAGTTACTTTGTAATTCATAACTATTTTATTAATTACCAAATGAGGTAAAAAGGATTTAATTACAAGAAAAGGAATATCAGGAATTAAAGAAAGAATTACAGACTGAAAAAACACTCATCGAACACAAAATAAGAGAGTTTTCTCTCGCACCATCACAGACAAGAGCATTAAACGATTTGGAACTCGTCTTAAACTACAGTACAACCGTAAAAACCCTGTTTGAAAATGGTGACTGGGAGGTGAAAAAAGATATTCTGAATTCGCTACTTTGGAACGTAACGATAGAAAACAAAGAAATCGCATCAGTACAATACAAAATGCCATTCGCAGCACTGCAAAATTTGAACAAAACCACTGAAATTGCTCACGTGGCGGGACGCCTTGAACAAAATCGGAACGTTTCTTCTGGAGGATTTCTCTTTCTCTCGATCTTTCCGAACCTTGACCCAGAAGTCTTGATGAACGCAGCTTCAACTGTAAACTATTTCTTCCAGCAAGTGAATCTTACGAATCACATCACGTAAAATGACACCGAAGGGAAAACGAAAGATCACCAAAAG
>JBAXVQ010000088.1:0-6044 GCA_037128935.1 bacterium
GACTATTGTGGAGCTAATTAATGTTTAAAAGAAATGGATTTATATGCCGAAATTTAAGTGATCAAGTGATAGAAAACCTTGATTTGTTAGTGGGGAAAAGCAAGAGTCGTGTTAGTAATTTTATTGTTTTAGGATCAGGCAGGAAGTGTGAGGGAAGTCTTCAATTAAGGGCTTTTCCGTTTGAGGGGTATCAAGTTCGTGAGTTTGATTTGTTTGTTCCTAGAGGGGTGGAGGAGGAAAGAATTACGGAGGTGCATGGATCATTTCCAAACGGGAAGCTCAAAATTACTCATGTTCATGCAGAATTTTGCCAACATGACTACTCTGCTTATCAACTTGCAATAAAAATTTTGGCAAAGTTATTTGAAAAAAGAAGTAGATTCCTGCTTGTGCAAACTCCAGATGATATTTGTATTGAAGATTATGCATGGCAATGTGGCAAAGAAGACAAGAGGATGATGAGGCAAGGTCTTAGTAAGAGTCTTTTAAGAACTATTTTCCCTGATCCACGTGCAGGAAGTTTGTTCCGAAGATAAGCAGCTAATACAAGAACGTTTTCCACTGGAGCAATCTTGCAGATGGCTCCTCCCGTTTTGTAAGGCAGTATTCCAAGCAAATTTGTTTGGAAGATACAAAACCAACGCATTGAATACTTCGGCAACGTTCTAGTTTCATCATCATCCACCCTTCAGGCAAACAAAAAAAAGGAGGCATCTTCAAGATGCCTCCCACAGAGAGTATCCACCGCAAATCAACACGCAAGCCTTAAGAATTCTTATACGCCGCCGCCGCATCAACTATCAACTTCTTCGCTTCTTCCACACCCTTGAAACCCTGCACTTTCACATGCTCATACTTTCCACCTGGTTCCAGTTTCTTGTAGTCAGCAAAAAACACTTCAATCTCTTTGCGGGTCTGTTCGTGTACATCGTTGATATCTTTCACATGTTTGAAATAAGGATCAAGCTTATCAAGAGGGACTGCGATCAGTTTGTTATCAACCCCCGCTTCATCTGACATCACCAGAAAACCAACCGGACGACATTTAACTACCACACCGCAGGGAATTGGCGTAGAAGAAAGCACTAGCACATCAAGAGAATCGCCGTCCCCACTATGTGTCTGAGGAACAAAACCATAGTTGAGCGGGTAAAACATGGGAGAGTGCAACACACGGTCAAACTTGAAATACCCAAGCTCCTCATCATACTCAATCTTATTCTGCGTACGGGCAGGGATTTCGATGACAACGTTGATTTCTTCAGGAACATTCTTTCCTGCAGGCAGGTCTTTGAACAGGTTCATGTACAGGTCTCCATGGATAAGGTTCACGGAATAGTATAGCGGGGAAGGGGAAAGGTTGCCAACCATAGGTGTTGCAGCCCCCTTGTCCCAACAACGCCCTCCACGTACTATTAGAAAGTAACAAACAACACATATACTATGCTCTTTGCCCATCTTGCGCTTGAAGCGAAATTCATTCTTCAGATTGCGCTCGCCGCTTTGGCGGGAGGTTTCGTAGGCTACAACAGGCAGCGAGAGGATAAGCCCGCCGGAATGCGAACGTTTATGCTGGTGTGTATGGGCTCAACACTGTTAACTATCGTTTCGGTCAACTATCACCTTTTTATCGACAATCCTGTTGGCGCGGCCATCGTTCCCATGCAGCTCGCTTCCTACGCCATGCTCAGTATTGGGTTTCTCGGTGGTGGCATCATCAGTGAGAAGGGTGGAAATGTAAAAGGCGTTACTACCGCTGCTTCAGTTTGGGTTGTCGCTGCCATCGGCGTGACGATTGGCTTTCACATGTATATTCTCGCTGGCTTCGTGACGCTCTTTGAATTTATAGTCGTGGGGATTTTCTGGCGAGTCTCTGATAAAATCAACAAAAGCAGTAGAAAAAAACGTTCGGCATTCGAACATGAGGACCTTCCCTAGTTATGAACAAACCAACCCTGATCAACCATACACTCGAGACCGTGCGGCATTCCCTTTCCCACGTCCTCGCCTTCGCCGTCCTGGAAATGTTTCCCGAAGCCAAACTTGGCATGGGGCCGGCCATTGAAAACGGTTTTTACTACGATTTTGATTTGCCTCGCACCTTGATACCCGAAGATCTAGAAATTATCACTGAGAAAATGAAAGCCATCATCGCGCAGGATCTTTCTTTCCAAAGAGACGAAATCACCCGCGACAAAGCCGCCGAAGCCTTGGGGAAATTAAACCAAGACTACAAAGTTGAACTCGTCAACGAGCTTCCTGAAGGCGAACAGATCAGTTTCTACCGTACCGGCGATAAATTTCTCGACCTCTGCCGTGGCCCACACGTCAACAAAACATCCGAAATACCCGATGGCTGGAAACTCACTACCATCGCCGGAGCCTACTGGAAAGGCGATTCGGAAAACAAGATGCTCCAACGCATCTACGGCGTAGCGTTTGAAACACAAAAAGAACTCGAAGACTACCTCCATTTCCTCGAAGAAGCCAAAGCCCGCGACCACCGCAAGCTCGGCAAAGAACTCGACCTTTTTGTCTTCTCCGAACTCGTCGGCCCTGGTTTACCGCTCTGGACTCCAAAAGGCACGATGCTGCGCACGCTCCTCGATGATTTCGTCTGGAATCTCCGCAAAGCCAAAGGCTTCCAGAAAGTCACCATCCCCCACATCACCAAAAAAGACCTCTACATAAAAAGTGGCCACTGGAGCAAATTTGCCGAAGAACTATTCAAAGTCTCCACTCGTGAAGGTCACGAGTTCGCCATGAAGCCGATGAACTGCCCTCACCACACGCAGATTTTCGCCAGCCGTCAGCGCAGTTATCGTGATCTCCCACAACGCTACTGCGAAACCACCATGGTCTACCGTGACGAGCAGTCTGGGGAGCTTTCCGGCCTTTCCCGTGTTCGCTGTATCACCCAGGACGATGCTCACATATTTTGCACACCAGACCAGATCGAGCAGGAAGTACTTGCTGTCTGGGATATTATCAACGATTTCTACTCACCATTCGGATTCAACCTCCATCTCCGCCTTTCCCGTCACGACCCAGCGGAAATGGAAAAATACCTTGGCACCCCCGAAATCTGGAAAAAAGCCGAAGACCAGCTCAAAGCCGTTGTCGAAAAACGCGGCGTCGATTACGTCGACGGACTCGGTGAAGCCGCAATGTACGGACCAAAACTCGATTTCCTCGCAAAAGATTCCCTCGGTCGTGAATGGCAGGTTGCCACCATCCAACTTGACTTCAACATGCCTGTAGGACTTGATCTCCAATACATCTCCGCCGAAAGCAAAGAAGAACGCCCCGTCATGATCCACTGCGCGATCATGGGTTCAATCGAACGATTCTCCAGCGTGCTCATCGAACATTTCGCCGGAAAGTTCCCCGTCTGGCTTTCGCCAGTCCAAGTTATGTTTATCCCCATCGCCGACAGCCACGTCGACTACTGCAAACAGGCCATGGAAAAGCTAAAAACCCTCGGCATTCGCGCTGAAATAGACGACCGCAACGAAACCATGCAAGCCAAAATCCGCGACGCCCAGATGCAAAAAACACCCTACATGCTCGTCGCCGGTAACCGCGAAGCCGAAGCCGGCACCGTAGCCCCCCGCCGCCGCGACGGAAAGAAACTCGAAGTCCTCACCATCGACGCCTTTATCGAACTGATTACCAAAGAGGTGGAGACGAAAGAGATTTGGTAAAGAGCGGATGGTTTTTTGCAGAGACTTTTTGAAATAATTCGCAAGTTAACGTTAGTTGGGCATAAAAATCCCGAAGTGTCATTACGAGCGAGTCCCCGAGCGTGGTAATCCCATCGGGCTCAGTACACCCCAAGGGATTGCCACGTCGCAAAAGCCTCCTCGCAATGACATGTGGGTGGAAAAAGACTGCAATGCCAACTCTTACTTCCGCTGGAGTCATCTTGTAGATGCCTCCTTTTTGTAGATCAAGACCCAATGGTTGAATTTTTAAAGGATTCATTTGAAAAATACCTGTAGACAACTTTTAATATTATCAGTATTGTATGATTGTGGTTTGTGGTGTTCGCTTGTTATGGAAATTTCTTTAAGCTAGTTGAATGTTTAAGTATAGTAATGAGGAATTGTATCCCATAGAGCAGTTCAAATTATATAAAAATCTTTACAGGAGAATAGAATTGATTATGCATACTAATTTGCTTATAGCTCTTTCTAATTTAGCTAACAATCCACTAACTGATTGCGCAGCTCTTTATAAATCTACTAATAGAGCAAATGGCATGGGTGAATCCTTGGAGTTTTACATAAAGGATTTATTTTGTGGATCAACGATGTATGGCGATCAACAACAAAAACTAGAGGCTTACAATCATCACTTTTCGTATCTTGGTAACCAAAATAATCCTCCTGACATTATTATTCGAGGTGGTGATGCTATAGAAGTAAAAAAAATCGAAAGTCTAAACTCAGGGATAGCTTTAAATAGCTCGTACCCCAAGGATAAGCTATATTCAAATAGCCCTATGATTACTAGTGAGTGCAAAAATTGTGAGAACTGGAAGGAAAAAGATCTTTTATACATCATCGGTGTTACAAAAAATAACACTTTGAAGTCATTATGGTTTATTTATGGAGACTGCTATGCGGCGAATAGCGAGATTTACGAGAGAGTTAGAAAGAAAATTTCTTCGGGACTGCAAGAATTATCCGATGTAGAATTTGCAGAAACAAATGAACTTGGTCGAGTAAATCGCGTTGACCCTTTGGGTATAACATATTTAAGAATTCGCGGTATGTGGCACATAGAAAATCCTAATAAAGTATTTGATTACATAACGGCGATAGGCGAACATGATTTTACGGTAAATGCCTTGGTTCTTACTAAAAAATATAATCAATTTCCTGAAGCAGACAGAAAACTTATTGAGTCAACGAGTGCAAATGGACTATCGATAGCAGATGTCCGCATTAAATCACCAAATAATCCAGCAAACCTACTTGATGCAAAGTTAATAACAATGAAAAGGTAATTATGAAAATAGCGTCTCTTTTTTCTGGTGCAGGAGGATTAGACAAGGGCTTTGAAAAAGCAGGCTTTCAAGTTGTTTGGGCTAATGAATATGACTCAACTATCTGGGAAACATTTGAGTCTAATTTTACACATACCAAATTGGATAAGCGAAGTATTACTAATGTGTTAAGCCAAGATGTTCCTGATGTAGATGGGATCATTGGTGGTCCTCCTTGCCAAAGCTGGAGTGAAGCTGGCGCCAGAAGAGGAATTGAGGATAAAAGAGGGCAACTATTTTATGACTACATAAGGATATTAAAGGAAAAACAACCAAAATTCTTTTTAGCTGAAAACGTATCTGGGATTCTTCAACCTAAACACGCAGAAGCATTTTCGAACATAATAAATGAATTCAAAGAATCAGGTTATGAAGTGTCTTATAAATTACTAAATGCTAACGACTATGATGTCCCTGAGGATAGACTGAGAGTAATAATTGTTGGTTACCATAAAAGAATGAAAATGAAATTTAAGTTTCCCCAGCCTAAAAATTATAAACCAGTTTTAAAAGATGCAATATATGATTTGCGCTTAGCGAAACCAGCAAAAGATGGAAATAAAACAAATGGTAATGAATTAACAATCCCAAATCATGAGTATATGAATGGGGGATTTTCTACGATATATATGTCTCGAAATAGAGTACGCTCTTGGGATGAGCCTTCATTTACTATACAAGCAGGAGGAAGACATGCGCCGATTCATCCTCAAGCACCTAAGATGAAATTCATTGAGCAAAATAAAAGAATTTTCGTTCCTGGAAAAGAGCATTTGTACCGGAGATTGTCAGTTAGAGAATGTGCAAGAATCCAAACATTTCCTGATGATTTTATTTTTAAGTATCACAACATTGCTGATGGATATAAAATGATTGGGAATGCAGTACCTGTCGAGCTTTCACATCATCTTGCCAAAGAAATACTTAAAGATTTAAAACAAATTAATGCCCAAGACAATTAAGCTACCTATCTCTTCCCCACCACCCCCAACAC
>JBAXVQ010000089.1:0-6042 GCA_037128935.1 bacterium
CTTTTGGTGATCTTTCGTTTTCCCTTCGGTGTCATTTTACGTGATGTGATTCGTATTTTTGCATTTGTGCGGGGGGTATGGTACTCTTGCTTTTGTATTTCATGCAGTGGAGAACGCAAAATGGCTCGTGTTTGTGAAATGTGTGACAAAAAAACTATGTCCGGTCAGAATACCCAACACCGTCGTGGTGGAGGTTGGTTTAATAAAGCTCCTCGTACCAAGACGAAGTTTGCGGTTAATCTTCAGGAAAAACGCTTAGTGATTGATGGTAAATTACAGAAGATTAAGATCTGTACACGATGTTTGAGAAATTTGGATAAGCAGGTAGCGTAAGAAATTGTTTAAGAATTTTTCAGGTTATTTTAACCACACTTTTATTACAAAGTGTGGTTTTTTTGTTAGTGAAACTGCTGGTATCTTTGTTGCAGTTCTGTTTCAGCCATGTCAAAAATGTAATTTTGCTCTTGGCAGTTTATTTTCTGACTTATTAGTATTGGTAAGCTAGATAAAAGGAAGATTGAACTCAAGATGCTTGAACAAATGAAAAAGAGTGTTAGAGCTAAGGTTGTTACAAAGATGGTTATGTGACGAGTTTTTCGTAAGCTATACCCAGTAGTAATTGCATACGCTGAAAGCATTATTATAACTATAAAAACAAAAGGTTCTGCAGTGTTGAAAGCGGGACATTGGCTTGTGTCTCCATAACCGAAGTATTCAAAATGCTGCTTAAGTGATACGTTAAACCAAAGTATGACATTAACAAAGAGTCCCATCAGAATACTAACTCGAAATAGTTCTTTCGATTTTATTAGGCGTTGTTCTTGTTTAGAATCTTCTGGGGAATTTTCCATAGTTTTTTTAGTATACAGGTGTTAACCAGTTTTTGTATTGAGGAATTTTTCCTTTGACAGTGTCGAAGTAGAGTTTTTGGAGTCGGGTAGCGATAGGTCCTGGGGTTCCGTCTCCGATTTTACGGTAGTCTACTTCTATGACGGGGCAGACTTTTGCGCCTGTGCCGCAGAGAAATAGTTCGTCGGCATAGTAAATTTCCGTGCGTCCGATAGAGCGTTCTACGATAGGAATTCCATGATCTTGAGCAAGTTGTAAGATGGTTTTTCTGGTGATTCCTTCTAAGATATCGGAGGAAAAGTTGGGGGTGATTATTGTTCCTTCGCGGACGATGAAGAGGTTTTCAGCGCTTCCTTCAACTACAAAACCATTTTGGTCTAGAACTATGGCTTCGTCGAAGCCGTGCATGAGAGCTTCGCTTTTTGAGAAAGCGGAGTTTGCATATGAACCAGTGATCTTTCCTCGAGCGGAGATGGCGTTGTCGGAAATTCTTCTCCAGGATGATGAGCAGCATCGAATACCTGTAAGGGGGACGTAGTCTCCGAGAGGTGCTAAGTATACAGTCCAGTCGTCTTCGAGATCATTCAGGCGAACACCAACGATGTCTGAAGATTTGTATACGAGTGGGCGGATATATACATCGCTTTTAATGTTGCTTTTTTTCACTACGTCGAGGATGACGTTTTCAAACATTTCAAATGACACTTTTTCATGAAATTTCATGAGCAGGAGGCGGCTGGATGATGATAGTCTTTTATAGTGTTGTTCGAGACGAAAGATGTAGAGCTGTTGTTCTTCTTCGTTCCAGTTTCCCCTAATGCCGCCAAAGAATCCTGTGCCATAGTTGAAGGCGTGACACATAACACTCACTTTTGCTTCATGAAATGGAACTATTTTCCCTTGGAAGTAGGTGTAGGTTTCTTCGGTTTTGAACATTGGTCTCTCCAGTATTAGGTAGAAGTTAGAAGATGAAAAACAAAAGAGTTTGTGAATTTTTCTTTTAATTATAGTATGCTTATTTTGGCGTTATGGCAACTATTTACTATGCTTGTACAGTTATTCGCGGTCTTCGCAGTGCTTTTTTTTATGTTGTTGGGAGTGAGTCTTTTTCTTTATTATCTCCTCTCTTTGATTTCTATGATTCAGTCGATGATAGGTGGGGCTCCTTTTGTGCCGTTGGAGTATTCTGTTGCAGAACGTATGCTGGAACTTGTAGAGCCGAAAAAAGGGGAAGTTGTCTATGATCTTGGTTGTGGTGATTCACGGCAGTTGATGTTGGCTTCTATGCGCTATGGGACAAAAGGCGTAGGTGTTGAGATTGCTTGGTGGCCTTTTCTTAAATCGATGGTGATGCGGAGGATGTTTGGCCTTCAGGACGAGGTTAAGGTGTATTGGAAAAATATCCATGATGTTTCCGTGCAACCTGCTGATATCGTATTTCTTTATCTGTTTGAGAGTGTTTTGGGAAAAATAAAAGGAAAACTTCAGAAAGAGTTGCGACCAGGAACTAGAATTGTTTCAGCTCGGTATAAATTTCCAGACTGGGAACCGAAGCTCGTGGAGCAGGGAGAAAAGCATCCAATTTATGTGTATGTGGTGTAGGGGGGCTTGAAAGACAAACAAAAAAATCCGCTTACTGCGGATTTTTTTGTCTTTTTTGTTTCCCCCTAGTGTAGTAATCCTACACTCGGCTTTTCTATAGCAGAAAACTGACGATACCTAAGGTGAATAGACCAAATGCTACTCCAAGCGAGATAGCTTGGGAGGCTCTGAAAAATCCCTTTTTGGATTTGTGGGATTGTGGTTTTTGTTGTTGATGTTGGTTGCTGTGTTGGTAGTATTGCTGGACTGGTTGGTTTTGCTGTTGATGATATTGTTGGTGATGGGGAGTAATGAGTTGTGTTGGAAAATGTTGTGCGGGTGCTGGTGGATGTTGGTGTTGCTGTTGCACCATGACTGGTTGAGGTGTCATTCCTTGCACGGTTCTTGTTGGACGTATCGGTTGTTGCTGCGGGCGCTGAGCGGTTAGCGGATCAATCGTAGACGAGTAGGTCATATGAGGTAGTGGACGACTCATGCCTTGATGATGTGAAAGTGTGTCAACAGGACGCGTGGGTCTCTGATGGATTTGTTGATGTAATTGATCAATATAGTATGGTTGCGTGTGCGTAGGATATTGTTGATACTGCTGCACGTATGGCTGTTGAGGTTGCTGCTGCGGCATGTAAGACATCTGCGATTGCGTATTCGCTTTTCTCTTAAACATACTCGGTGTTCCTTTGTGGTGAGGCAGTCATCCTGTCGGATTCTTTTTTGACAGGATGACTGCTTCTTTTTGTTTTTTTGTTTTTGCTTTTTGTTTGATAATTGGTATTTTTCTATTTCCAATTATCGTAATAGCTTACTACGAAATGGACGAGTTGTCAAGAGTGGAGGAATGTCGGATTTGTACAAATGTTCTGTAAAGTGGTTTTTCTAGTTGCAAGCGGAGAGAATTCCATATTCTAGGCTATCTACTAGTGCATAAAAACTAGCTTCAATAATGTTTGGTGAACTTCCAACAGTGCTCCAGGAATGAGTTTCGGTCCCTGATTCGATCAGCACTCGGACGTTTGCACTGGTTCCTTCTGTTTCATCGAGAATGCGGACTTTATAATCATGCAGTTTTATCTGTTGAAGGCTAGGGTAAGCATTTATTAGGGCTTTTCTTAACGCCGCATCTAGGGCGTTGACGGGACCGTTTCCTTCAGCGGCAGTGTGGTGGATTTCTTTTCCCACTTGTACTTTGACGATAGCTTCGGATGTCATTTCCACTGCACCACGTTTTTCCACAAGCACTAGGTAGTCTTTGATGATAAATGGTGGTGTATAGTCTGCTTTTTGGCGTTTGATCAAGAGTTGGAATGATGCATCGGCACTCTCAAACTGGAAGCCTTGTTTTTCTAGGTGTTTGATTTGTAGCACTACTCTTTTTGCCTGTTCTTCAGTTATTTCAATGCCAAGTGTTTTAGCGCGCTCTATGATGTTACTTTTTCCTGCGAGTTCTGAGATAAGAGTATGTTGTTGGTTGCCAATGAGTGTTGGTTCGATGTGCTGATAGGTTCGAGTGTCCCTAGCCATGGCTGATACGTGAATACCACCTTTGTGCGCAAATGAGTTAATTCCGACAAAGGGGAGTTGTGGGTTGTTGGAAAGGTTAGCTATTTCACTTACATAGTGAGAGAGTGGTGTTAAGAGTTTTAGATTTTCTTCAGGGATGCAGTCATGTCCAAGTTTTAGTTGAAGGTTTGGGATGATTGAGCAAAGATTGGCATTTCCAACACGTTCACCGTAGCCGTTTATGGTGCCCTGAATGTGGTTTACTCCCAATTCTACAGCGGCTAGAGCGTTGGCTACGGCTAGGTCACTGTCGTTGTGGGGATGGATTCCTAGGGGGGTGCTGATGATTTTTTGAATTTGCTTGATGATACTTTGGATTTCTTCAGGTAGTGATCCACCGTTGGTATCACAGAGGCAGATGATATCAGCTCCGGCTTTTTCTGCTGCTTTCAAAGTTTCTAATGCATATTCTTCATTTTCTTTGAAGCCATCAAATAAGTGTTCGGCATCGTAAATAACCCGTTTACCCTTTTCTTTGAAGAAGGCCACGGAGTCGGCGATCATGTTCAGATTTTCTTCCAAGGTAGTTTGCAAAGCGTGGTGAACGTGAAGATCCCATGTTTTTCCAAAGATGGTGACGGTGGAAACACCACTGTTGAGTACTTCTTGTAGGTTTTTGTCATCTTCGGCTTTTGTGTCTTTGTAGCGGGTACTGGTGAACGCGGTTACTTTTTCTTTGAAAAATGGTAGATCTTTGGCTTGTTGGAAAAATTCAATATCTTTTGGGTTTGAACCTGGCCAACCACCTTCGATGAAGTGGATGCCAAACTCATTGAGTTTTATTGCAATTTTAATCTTATCGTTTGCAGAAAGGGAAATTCCCTGCATTTGCGTACCGTCACGGAGTGTCGTGTCGTAGAGTTGGATTTTTGCCATGGCTGTTATTTAGATTACATTTTTTTATAAATATTCAGTCTTATTGGATTTTTTTAATTGTAACACAAGCTGTTTTACATCTTGAGAACGGTCTTTGGGGCAGATGAGTAGTATGTCGTCGGTGTCGATGATTACCATGTCTTGAAGTCCAATGGTGGCGACTAGTTTTTTAGGACTATGGATGAGACACCCGCGACTACCGATGGTAAGATGTTCGCCTTGAACAAGGTTTTCTTCGGGGTAGGAAGATAGCATATCTTTTACAGCTTGAAAGGAACCGATATCGCTCCAACCGAAGTCGACTGGGATAACAGCAACATTGTCAGAAGGCTCAAGAACGAGATATTCTATGGCTTTTTTGGGGAGTTCTAGATACAGCTTGTCTATTGATTCTGAAGACGATACAGCTTCTTGGAGCTTGGTTAGTTGATTGAAAAATTCAGGTTGAAGTTTTTTAAGTTCTTCAAGGATTGTACTGATATTCCAGATAAAGATACCACTATTCCAGAAGTATTTTCCTGATGCGATGAATGCTTGGGCTGTAGCTTCGTCGGGTTTTTCAGTGAAGCGTTTTACGGTAAATAGGTTAAATTGTTGGTTTGAGGCTAGTTCTCCATCTGTTTCGATGTAACCATAACCGGTTTCAGGGTATTTTGGTACAATGCCGAGCGTGATCAGTTTTTTTGTTTCGAGGGCAAAGTCGATGGCGGCTTTTATTGTGTTTCGGAATTTGATTTCATCTTTGATGACGTGATCAGAGTGCAGTGAAACCATGATGGCATTGGGGTCTTTTGCGTTGATGATGCTGGCTGCTAGGGCTATGCATGGTCCTGTTTCTCGGCGGTCGGGTTCGATGATGATGTTTTGTTTCGGGATTGTTGGGAGTTGAGTAATGATATGGTTGGCGTGTGTTGTTTCTGTGACAATGAAAATATTTTCTGGGTTTGTAATTGGTAGGATTCGTTGGACGGTTTCTTGGAGCATGGAACCTTGGCCGCGAAGGTCGAGGAGGTGTTTGGGGAATGAGGTGCGTGAGAGTGGCCAGAGGCGGGTGCCGGAGCCTCCGGCGAGGATGACGTAGTAGACGTTGGGCATGTTGAAAGGCTTTCTTTTTCGGTTCGGTATTATTGTAGCATGGTGGGGAGGGTTTTGCTGGGG
>JBAXVQ010000009.1:0-49871 GCA_037128935.1 bacterium
TTTTTTGGGATTGATTGCATTACTTGTTAAGATTTTATGTTAACACTACCTAGTGAAAGCCTTTCCCCAGTCGTAAATTTAGTGGCTTGATTGTTGAAGAAGGTCAGGATTGATGGTAAAGCCAACACAAGTGAAGAGCGAGAATCTGGATCTCGATACCCTGAAATTCTCTTTTTTTGAAGAACAGAATGCTCACCCAAACTTACAAAAAGTCCATCTTGTTGCCGAACGTACACAGTAACATCATGATGTTGACGAGTGTACTTCTCCAACACCCCTCTTGCTGCCATTACAAAAATTTGTTTTTCAAAACTAATGCAGTAAGGAGTATCTGGTTCTTTGGATTGTGCATAGGTAAGATCATTTCCAGAAGGAACTTCAGCGAAACATTGATATCGCTCACTTAAATGCTGTGAGAAATCTAAAGGGGCTAGCACTCTGGAGAGCTTATTTCCAAACCCTCTAGATGCAAGAAATGAGGTCGCTAAAAGAATACTAAATGGAAAAACTGAGTACTTTGAAGAAAAGATCGAATCTAAACAAGGCATAGAGTTAACACCAACCAAGGCAGAAACTGCCAAGTCATTAAAAGCTCCCACCCACCGCCCAACCGCCTTTAGCCTTTTTGTGTAACCATAATAGGCTAACTCACTTACTCCCAGAGTAAGTAGTAGATTGGTGGAGTTATTTGAGAGTTGCGAAAGTCTCTCGGCCAAAGAAACAGCAACTGCAGTTGATGCCACCATGAGCTGATCTTTTTTTTCGATGCCGAAACTAGAGAGATTATCGAAAAATCTAGAAGGAAATCGCATGGTTAATCACTATTTAACAAAGAGAGGTTGATTATATCGAAACAAACAGTTTTGTCAATGGTGAAAAGTTAGCATTGGTTCTTTGGTAGCTGTCCGCCCACGGACAACACTCCCGCCCACAGTTGTCCATAGGCGAACAACTGACACGGTAGTAGTTTTTTTGACTTACGATGATTTTTTATTGTACACTTGAAATGTACAAAAAATGCATACTACCATGAAAACACTCCCAGTCAAAGACGCCCGCAAACAATTTTCCACGCTTCTTGCTGACGCTTCCAAAGGCTCTCCAACAACGATTACCCGCAGAGGAATTCCTACGGCTCTTATCACACCATTTCCTACAAAAAAGCCAAAACTTGCATCGTTGCAGGCATTTCGCAATCGTCAAAAACCAAAAGGCTCATCAATGAGCAAAACAGTTATCAACGCCCGCGAGGAATCGCGCTATTGATTACTCCCTATTACATCGATACCAGTACGCTTGTTCCATACTATTGCTTCGAGCCATTAAGTGACCAAGCTGAGCAATTCATTCTTTCTCTTGAAACTCCAGTGATCAGCACACTAACGCAACTAGAGTTTACTTCTGCATTGCGAAGAAAAGTGCTCACAAAGGAACTCTCACAAACAAGTGCTGAAGAAATTAGTCGTCTTTTTCACCAGCATAGCCAGCAAGGCAGCTACCAACTCATTGAAATAACTCCCAAACATTTTCAAATTGCAGAAATTCTTATAGACACAAGTGAAGTGCTTCTGCATTCACTCGATGCATTGCATCTTGCAGTAGCAAAGATTGAGCACCTTCCCATAGTAACCGCAGATGTTCGACTGGCTTCAGCAGCAGACGCCCTTACCATCAAAAACACACTGTTGCAGTTGTAGCGTTATTCCCGTGGTAGTTGTCCGCCCACGGACAACACTCCCGCACCCCACCCGCCAGCTGTTGTCCGTAGGCGGACAACGGGCACTTGCGTAACTTGATAATTCATCTATATAGATTTACAATATAGAAAACAAGATCTTCATCGGAGCATCCATGCCCGCACTCTACGTCAACCTGCCCCCCCAACTCCACACCCGTGTAAAAAACTACGCCAAACGCCACAAAACTTCCATGAAGGAAATGGTTACCAAGTACCTTGAAGAAGTGGTGGCGAAAGAAGAATCAGGCAAGGTCGCCGAGGAATCCTTTGCGTACAAATACTTTGGCGCGGTGAAGCTAGATAAAGAAACAGTAAAAAAAATCGCCGAGGACGATGATCTTTATCATGATCAATAACCTTATCCTCGGTGAACACATTTTTATCGACGCCAATATCTATATTTACCACTACAATGGCATTTCCCTCGAATGCAGGGATCTATTTCTGCTACTAGAAAAGAGAAAGGTTAAGGCCTTTTCATCAACCCTAGTCATGAGTGAAGCACTGCATCGAATGCTTATTGCCGAATGCGCATCGAAACATGCAATCTCAGAAAAGCAGGCTTTGTCCTATCTTAAAAAACACCCCAATGAAGTCAAAGAGTATTCCAATGCCCACAAATATATAAGTGAAGTGACAAAAACAATAGTGACAGTTCTCGACCATCCCTGGCTTGAGTTAAGTCAAACACAAATACTCATGCAGCAAACGCATGGAATGTTGACCAACGACAGTTTTCACATTGCTTCCATGAAATTAGCTGGCATCACCACACTCATCTCCGCCGACAAAGACTTCGACCAAGTAAAAGAAATTCGTAGGATCGGACCTACAGACATTTAGCAAAATCAACCAATACCATAAAGGAACAGCATCATGTCTACCCCTCACTGTAAATCTTGCGGCATGCCCATGGAAAAACCCGCCGACTTCGGCAACGGCAATCTCAAAACAAAAACATGTGTTTACTGCACCAAACCTGACGGTTCCCTCAAACCCTGCGCAGAAATCTTTGAAGGTGGAGTCCAGTTCTTTATGAATGCCACCGGCAGCTCCCGTGACCTCGCTGAACGACTTACGAGAAAGAATATGCTTGCCCAACATGCATGGAATGGCAAAAATGAAGCTTGTCTTGCAGGCACACTTGCCAGTGATGAAGAGTTTCAGGAAGCAATGGGAAAATTGTAATCAGTAGGATAGTTGTCGACTCATGGCGAAATGTTAAGTAGCAGCCCATTGTTCATACACGTTAATAAACAGGTTTCTCGCCTGTCGCAATGCTTCCACCCGTACATACTCATCAGGTTTATGAATACGTTCAATCATCCCTGGCCCCACAACAATAGTATCCAAAAAGACACCTCCCAAACCCTGTAGGTAACTAGCGTCACAAGCAGCAGGGAACAGTCTACAAGCTAGTTTCTCACCCACAACAGCCCGTATTGCTCTAGCAATCCTAGATTTTTCGGGATCATTAAAAAATGTCGGCAATGGTTCGAATTTATTCTCCATCCTTGTGTGTAGAACAGCAACTTGGTTATTGAGAAATGCCAACACTTCTTTAGGAGGTACACCAACACCACCAAGTAACCGTACATCAATAAGTACGGCAGGTGCTCTTTCATTCACATCTTTAAGTTCACTTGGTGCTTTGCCGATTCCGAATGCTAAAGGCTTTAGGCTGCACTTATGTTTCTCCAGCCCACAAAGTATTTCTGCTGCAACGTCAATTGCTGCTGGACTTCGTTTGCTATCTGGAGTAGCTGCATGCCCTCCTTCTGAGGAAAAGTTGAGCACAAACCTTCCGTTACTTTGTTCGAACACTTCAACAGCAACACCTCGTGATTGGTAAAGTGCAACGCCATTGTTCACAGCATCTCTCGTAGCATTGTTCGACGTCTCTAAAACTAAATATGCTTGTGGTGGGATCTGGTTGATAGCACAGCTTGTATCTATTTCTCCGGATGAACAAATGTTCGTTACCGTTGCCTTAGGTGCTGCACCGTCTAGTTCGTATGGCGTATTGCCTTGCTGCGCTCTAAGCATTTCAGCCCAAAGCAGACGTTGATCATGCAATGCTTTTGTGAATCGAGCTGCCTCCCAGATACCTTCTGTTCCCTTACGAAACGTAATCTCGAAACCCTGATGTCCCATACTCGCAGGAGCCCAGAAAGCCATATCATTGGTTGGTTCGGCGATAACGGCTGAAATGCCACCAGTATAGGTTGCCAACCAACCTTTTTCTCTTATAAATTGTGAAAATTGTCTTGAGCCCCAACCATCATTTTCCTCATCTTCTACAGCTGCAATCCAGATATCGTGCTCGGGTTTACCTCTCGACAGAATCTTTTTTACAGCACAAATTTCAGCAGCCAGACCACCCTTCATGTCTGCAGTTCCACGACCAACCATAACTCGCTCACCCTTCACCCGTCTTGCCCGAGCACTAAACGGCTTACCCATAGTCCACAGATCATCTTTTCCAGGCGGCACCACATCATAATGTCCATTAAAAACAAGTGCGCGCCTGTTACTTACATTCCTATTTTTTCCCGGTATTCTAACAAAAACACTATTACCAACACGATGCACTTCACTAGTTGGAAACTGTTGCTGAAACAGTTTTTCCGTATAGTTCGCAACCTTTTTTTCAGAGCCTGTCACAGAAGGGTGTCTGACCAGGTTTCTTGTTAAGGAAACAACATCCAGTCCACGCATAGACTAATTCCTTAAGTATTTTTCTGTAGTTAACGTAAAAATGCAAATGACTTATGAGTAGATAAAAAATCATACAGAATCATGACTGTTCGGGGCAATGGGATTTGTACGGGATAACGAGCACTTTTGAAAAAGCTAAGCAATAGTTTAAAAGAAACACATTAAAATCTTAAATGATTACATCTTCGAAGGTGGAGTTCAATTTTTCATAAACGCCACTGGCAGTTCGCATGACCTAGCTAAACGCTTCACAAGAAAAAACATGCTCAAACAGCCAGCCTAGAATGGAAAAAGCGATTCATGTTTGCTGGGAAAGGTCGCGAGTGAAGAAGAGTTTAATGAAGCAATAAAGAGTAAGCAAAATTCAACAAAATAAAAGGTGAAAACTTAGCCTTTTCTATGTCTTACAAGAGTTTTTAGACGTGAGGTAACGGCATCAAGTATAGTGATAGCCGTTTTGATGCGTTGTGGATCGGTAAGGTCAGGTGCTAACTCACCCTTTCCATGATCAAAGTAAAATGTAACATGTCCAGATTGTTCAGTGACTGCTGCTCGTGAGGAAAGTGTAAAGGTTGTAAACAATGTCACAAATTGATCTGGTCCCTGCCTTGTTATTGGAGATCGGTTTACTTGAAGAGAAAGTTCAGTTGGAGTGGCTGATCTTTCCCGATACATGAATCCTATCGATGATGATCCGGCTTCTCTCTAGGAAAAATAACCTTCGAGATTCCTCACGATATGGGAAATAATTATCCCCACTTACCCCACCTCCCATTACACTAGAACCTCGTTCAATCCAGTTAACAGTAATGCGGAGACTTCGGGCAAGACGAAAGCGAGCTGCTCCTAGAGGTGAAGAAGGGTATTCCCCTCTAGCCTTTGTTTTAGTTATAGTTGCACTTAAATCTTGATATAATCGTGAATGCTGTCTTTTTTTCATAAATAAAAAGGATCCCTTGTTGTCAATAGGAACCATCTTACTATAAGCTGAAAAAGATTGCAAAGACCCTACAGAGGATTACTTCTTGAACACCCGCTCCGCCATCCACCAACTCAACTTCCTCCACATCCTCAACGATGGCTTCACCGCTAGCCTACCGCTGCTGTTGCCATTCATCAGTAAAGACCTCTCACTCTCTCTAACTCAAGTCGGCCTCTTGGGATCAATCCTCAGTATTCTCAATATTTTTCTTGCCCTCCCCGCAGGCTACATCGCTGTAAAATATGGTGGTTTGCGAACGTTAGTTACTGCCGTGTTGCTCTATGCACTTGGATTTATCGGCACCAGCTTTTCTTTTTCCTTTCTCACTCTTGCGTCTCTATTTCTCCTTGCCGGTATCGGCTTTGGAGTCTTTCACTCCGTCGCTTTCGCTCTCATCGCGCGACTGTCCGAATCAAAAGGGAAGGGCAGAGTGATTGGGGATTTTACTGCCATCGGTGACGTTGGTAGGATTGGTCTCTCAACTGGACTGACATTCCTCGTGGCATTCATCGGTTGGAAAATCACCGCACTCACCTATGGTCTATCTGCGTTAGCAATCTTTTTCTATTTCCTCCTCATTGTCCTCCCAAAATTCAAAAACACCCGAGTAGAAAGAAAAGTCCAAGGCAAAGTCCGCCTGAAAGATTACCTCCACAACCCCCGCTTCATTCTTGTAAACTGCTCAGGCTTTCTCGATGCCCTTTCCAACTATGCCATCTTCATTTTTCTCCCCTTCCTCTTCCTTGAAAAAGGCATCGCAACAACGCAGTTGGGATTTTTCACCGCCGTCTACTTCATCGGCAGCTTCGCCGGAAAGACCACCCTCGGCAGATTGACGGACAAAGTAAACAAAGTGCTGGTCTTTGTAGTCTCAGAAATAGTGATGGCCGTGCTCTTCTTTTCCCTCGGCGGCTCATTTCCCTTTTTCGTACTGCTAGTGCTCGCCGCTATACTTGGTTTCTTCACCTCAGGCACCGTTCCAATCAACAAGATTCTCGTCGCTGAGTCCGTAGAACACCACAACGACTATGAGCAAGCATTCGGTATTAATACCATTATCCAAGGCTTTGCCATAACGATCTCACCCTTTATGCTTGGATTTGTTTCCGATCACTACGGGATTGAGAATGCCTTTCGTGTGAGTGCTGTTGTTGCCTTACTGGCAACGATTCCAGCGATAACTTCAAGATTTGTAGCTGCGCAGAGTGTCCAATAAAGCCTTACATCACCTCAAAACACTCAGAACAAGAAACGTGTAATGACTTTTCGTATAATGCGTAGTTATAACTAACGGATAGAGAAAATTCATCTTTCCCCAAAAAAATAGTGGAAAAGTCTGCTGAGGTATGATACGATCCTACCCTCGGGCGATTCGACAAAATAGCATAACTCAAAGGAACGGCAAATGCTCAATAAAAAAAAGACTATCGTGAAAGTTATTTCTGTCAGTTCACTCCTCCTCATTTCTCTCTCACTCACTTCAGCAGAAAAACTAAATACCGGTTTTCAGTATTCTCCATTTGCAACAGCAGTAAAAAGCAATCAGAAAAATGATAATCAAGCACTATTAGGAAAACAGGAAAAAGACACCTTTAGAAAACCGACTCCAGTAACTTCTCCTGAAGTCTCACCCACCACAAACAAAGGGTATATAATCAAGTTCAAGCAGCCCGCGGCTATCACTAGACAACCACTCGATGGAAAAGCAAAGGCTGATGGACGTGCAACTGTAGAGAGACAACAAACTACTGCAAAGCAAGAGATTCTCAAGAAACTCAACAAACGGCAATTTACCACAAACAAAGAAAAAACTGCAGAAAGTCTACCCCTGCTAGCAGAATACAAACAAACATCCAATGCTATTGCGGTTGATATTACCGCAGAAGAAGCAAAACAAATCCAAACATTACCAGATGTCGCAGGAGTGTATCCAAACTCAGAAGTACACGCTAGTTTAACAGATTCTGTTCCCCTTATTGGAGCAGACAAAGTGTGGACTGATTATAACGATCAGGGTGAAGGTGTTACCGTTGCAGTCATCGATACTGGTATAGATGCTACGCATCCTGATCTTGGTTACTCACAGAATGCCGAAAGAACATTTGATAAAATCACAACGCAACCACTCACATTTTGGCCGGAGGGACAACCTTTATCTAGCACTGCAGGGAACGACGGTAATTTTTCTATGGATGGAGATAAGCTAGCCTATTTTTCAAACAACCGAGTTTTCATATATACCTTTAGCACTAGGAGTACCGAGGAGATTACAAATATTCCTCAATCGGCATCGACGATGGTACGACTTGTATTACGAGGCAATAACCTTTTTTACGCTGACCAAGAAAATGATCCAGTAACGGGAATGAAGTTCAGCCTCTACAACTACAGCTTGCAGACCAAACAGCATACGCAAATTAAAGACAGTGCGGAGAGTTTAGGCACAATGGGAATTGTTAATAACAATCTCGTTTATGGACTGTCAGGAACTATTGCCGATAATCCAAACACCTATTTTCAACGAATTGTGGCATATGATCTTAATACCAACACGGAACATGTTATAGTTGAGAACCCCAATGTAGGTATTTCTTTTGCCGCTTCGGAGGGTGGGAGTACTATTGCATACTCATTGACAGGTACATCCTGTTACGAAAAGACGGTTGTCTATGATTTTGTCACAGGATCTCGCACTGATATATTTCCTCCACACCAAGGAAATATTCTTGCTATACGTGGTGAGAACGCACTCTTTGGTCAATGTTTTGTCGGAAATATGTTTGATAGCTATGATCTTTACAATATCACCACTGGCAGCAATAAAGTGCTTTCTGGTACTGGACAACCCCTGACCAATGCACAAGTTAAAAGCACGTACACATCACTCGCTCTTTCTGGTTGGATTAGCAAGGCAAGCTTGCAGGATTCAATGATATATTTTACAAAAGATCTCAACGCTGACGCGATCATCGCCTATGATCAACTACAGGATAAATATGTGCAAATCAACCTAATGACGCCATCAGGAGACATGCACGCTCAAGGCAATAAAGTCTGCTTTATTGGCGTAAATGATGGACATATTTACTGTCACGACTACAACCCTTCGGGGTACACCATCCCCAATTACTACAATGCCAAAGTTATTGGTGGGTATGACTTTGTAAACAAAGATAACCGTCCTGACGACGATAACGGTCATGGAACCCATGTTTCAAGCATTATTGCAGGAGATGGAACTGCTTCAGGCGGACAAATCAAAGGTGTGGCTCCAAAAGCCAAACTACTTGCCTACAAAGTATTGAACAGCTCGGGGTCTGGTTATTTTTCTGACATTATGTCAGCGATCGAAAGGGCAACGGATCCAAACCAAGATGGTGATACCAGTGATCACGTTGATGTAATCAATATGAGCTTGGGTGGAAGTGGTTCACCAGATGATCCCTTGTCTCAGGCTGTAAATGCAGCGTCGAACGCTGGAGTTGTTGTCGTTGTTGCAGCCGGAAATAGTGGACCTGATGATGTTTCCGTTGGGAGCCCAGGGCTTGCCGAAAAAGCAATTACTGTTGGTTCATCAACCCACCACGTAAATAGTCTAGATAGTGGTGGACCAGATAAGCTTTCCTGGTTTAGTAGCAAAGGCCCAGTACTCAATAACTATTTTGCATTCAAAATAAAACCGGACATTCTCGCTCCCGGAGGTGATGTTTGTCTCAGTTATGATTGTTATCTTCAGGGGACACGCTATCAGGACGGAATCGTTGCTGCTCGAGCAGCGACAACTAGCGAAGGAACTCTATTCAACCAATCCTACACCAGGCTTTCTGGAACAAGCATGGCAGCACCCCACGTAGCAGGAGCAGCCGCATTACTTAAACACGCACACCCTGGCTTATCTCCCGAACAGGTGAAAGCCTTACTGATGCAGAACACTGTTGATCTAGGATTGAAGCCCGAAGAACAGGGAAGTGGTAGAATGAACATCCTTCAATCTATTACAGCTCCAATAACCACAGCACCTGCAATCCTTGATTTCCAAGAGATTTCACCTACAAGTCCCAAAACGGTGCAGCTTGAATTAATGAACGTTTCAAACCAGCAACAGACTATTACCTTGGGAACCTCTGCCAATTTACCTTCTGATGTTGCGGTTATTTTCCAGAATGCACAACTCACGCTTGCACCATCAGAAAAGAAAACAGTCCCTGTTACCCTTCAAGTCACCAATGACAATGCTCCATTTTTCAACGTTGAAAATGGCACGATCACAATGACCAGTGGAACGATCACTTCAAAAATTCCAGTGTCGTATTACAAATCAACCCAAAAGCATGCTGGAACATTCGCCATTTCTCAAGAGAAAGTCATTGATACGCGCCCAGTGGGGTACGATTTAAACTACAACATGGAAAACCTTGATAACAACAATGATGCTAAGGATGACTACATTGTCTCGCGGGGAAACCAACTATTTAGCTATTCGCGGTATTCCGATGCTGAAACGCTAACTGAAGATGTGTTTTATGGCGCACCAGACGTTAAAAATCCAGACTATGGCTGGTATGACTACGATAATTACCTTGGTCTAAAAAAAGCAGATTTTAACGGAGATGGAAAAACCGATATTGCTGTCAGTGGCTGGTTAGGGCAGGTTACCATCCTCTTTCGAAATGATACTCCACCAGCACCACAACAATTCACAGTCACGCCTGGTCAAACTGTTCATTACCAAGGTGCAGATATTACTTTGGAAAGTTATAGCTCGGTGTATAACAGTAGTCATTTTGTTGTTACAACTCAAGAAAACACTTCATGGCAGGGTGATTACTATTTGACCAATGTCCAGCCTTATGATCGGGCAGCATTTCGCAACACAATTATCAAAACAATTCAGATTAATCCCTCCACAGGTGAAACTCGAATTGAGTGCTCTCAGACACCATACACTCCAGTATTTGTTCAGGATTTTGGTGACTACGTAGGTAAAGTTGAGGCAATCGATGTTGATAAGGACGGCGATCTTGACCTCATCGTTCCTTTTTCAAACCCATCTGCGAACTATCTACCAGACAGCAACCTTGCAGTTTTGAAAAATGACGGTTCAGGAAAATTCTCCAACCAGACACTGCTCTATCACCAAGATTCAAACCCAATATATTCACTAGCGGCAGGCGATTTTGATGGCGACGGAGCATCAGATCTATTAGTTTCAACAAATGAAACCATCATTGACCCTGTATATAGCGTCGATTTTTACAAAGATTTTTCCAGTATTAGGCTGTTCAAGAATAATAACAATGGCACATTCACACCTTCTGGAAACGAAATAGCACGATATGGTATTAAAACCAACGGCTATGTTCCTTACAACCACAGGATAAACGCACATCTTCTTGCAGCTGATTTTGATGGTAATGGGGCAGTCGATTTTGTAGAAAGTGATAACAGCGGACAAGTTGAGTATTTCAAGAACAATGGGGCAGGGCAGTTTGTTTCACAAGGGATTGTCTCTGATTTGGGAGGCCTCACCTGGGGGGGCGCAGTCACAGACTTCAATAAAGACGGAAAACCAGATCTCCTCCTGCCATCACTTCGAAACGACAACATGGCAATATTCACCCTGAAAGAAAATCTAGACGGTAACCCAATTTCTCCAACCCCAACAACAACCCAAACCAGTACAGTCACGGTCACAGCTACTCCAACAACAGTAGTAACAACCCCAACTATTACAAAATTCTCAATTGCAAAAGTAAATGATTCCCCAAATGTGCCTACCAAGATTCCTTATGGGGCAAAAATCACCATAGAATGGGAAACTCAAAACACAAACTACTGCACTGGTTCAGGAAACTATGTTCCCCTTGTTGGCGGCGGTCTTTGGACTGACTTTACCCAACGCCCTTCAATCGGAACTCAGGAGCTCTACGCATACAACCAAGGTCTTCCTGACGCCCTGCATATCTATCTTGGTCTGCAATGCTTCGATTCTGCTGGAAATGATGTATCTAAAAGCCTCGAATTTGATCTCGAAAAGAACACTCCTACAGCAACTAACACCTCAACTGAGACAGCCACAATAACCTTCACAAACACAGCCACGAATACCGTTACCGTAACTCCTACTGAAACGTTAACACCATCGCCCACAAACTCCATCACTTCAACACAAACCCCCACTCCTACTGCCACAAAAACGCTAACACCCTCAATTACAAACACCTCAACACCTACCGTAACCAGTAGCTCGTCCCAAACAGCAACAGCTACAAGCACCACAACTCCAACAGCTACCGAGACTATCATCCTTTCTCCAGTCGAAACCGTTCTGGAATTCACAACCAATCCTAGCGGCGATATCGCAAACCAAGATGGTCCAAATAAGCTTGATGTCTACTCGAGTCTCTGGTGGGATGGCAAACAATGGCGACCAAGAACTGAATATTGGATTGGTACCGGTATAAAAAAAGACGATTCCTACCTCGCGATTCGTTTTCATGGAAGTGAAATCCCAGCCGATGCAATAATCGTTTCCGCCAGTCTTCAACTCACGAACAACCGCGGAGTTGACCAGTGGATATCCACCTCATTTGAAATGAAAGCAGAAAACAGCAAAGCACCTCAGCCGTTCAACTGCGTAGATCTTACCAGCAAATGCGATACAAAATACCCACTTCCATCTTCACGCTCGCTTACCAACGCCAAATTTTCCTACGGAGTTGATAAGCCCAACGACGAAACCGACGGTAACCGTCGCTGGCTCAGCAATCCAAACCAACAAGCCGATCCCAAAAAACAAGATCCCTACCACTGGCAACTTAACGTAACAGATGTCGTACGAGAACTATCCGCAAACGGTACGTTGGGCGACACAGTAGCATTTATTGCGAAAGGCAAAGGCGAAAAAGCATTTGGACGTCGATTTATGTACAACACCTATCAGCCCAACATTGCCGCCAGCACGATGCCAAAACTCTTCATCACTATTAAATCGCAACCTATAAAACCAGTCTCACCAACACCGACACCAGAACCCAGAAAACTCAACTTGTCGATCTACAACAAAGGAACTATTCAAGACAACAACGGGACAACCCTCTGCACAAGCACTGGAAACCAGAATCAATGTGAAAAAGAATTTCCTGTTGGACAACCGTTTACCCTCACTGCTGTTGGTGCTGTTGACACGTATCTCCTCCGCTGGGATGGTTGCACTGCGGTCATAGAAGAAAACGGACAGAAAAAATGTAGCATTACCCTCACTGAAACAAATCATCAGAAACGCTACAGTGTTCGTGCGTGGTTTACTAAAAAACCAGAACTCAAACTAGCAGTATCAGGTCGTAACAGCGGCAAAATAACCTCGGAAAACGGAGCAGTTACTTGTGAAAAAGGGCAGGGGACTAAAGCTGGTAACTGCACCAGTATGCAAGAACCAAACTCAACACTACGACTCATTGCCTCTCCTGTAGATGGTTTCAAATCATGGGTGGGTGGTGGTTTATTCGGACTCTTCAGCCCATGCAACAAAATTGAAGGAAATAACGGTGAAATCTGCGTTGTGACGTTTGATAAATCAAAAACCGTGATTGCACAATTTAAGTAGCCGTCCACCGTTGGAAGTTTTTTTTCCTCTGTACTCCTTTTCCCTTTTCGTCCACTCTCTACTTCTGTTATTCTTGAACTGCAAAAAAAATTCATGAAGGATATCGACAAATGACCAGCAAACTCCAGGTTTCCATCGTTGGTGCTTCCGGCTACACCGGTGGCGAACTTCTCCGCATCCTCGTCAAACATCCAAACGTGGAAATTAAACAGGCCACATCGGAACGGTTTGCTGGAAAGATGGTCACCCGCTGCCATCCCAACTTGAGAAAACTCACCACGCTCCAGTTCTGCTCTATCAACGAACTCGAAGAAACAGACCTCCTCTTCCTCTGCCTTCCACACAACTCCGGCATCGCAAAAAGCGATGATTTTATGAAACTAGCCCCACGCATCATAGACCTCTCCGCAGACTACCGTTTAAAAGACCCCGCTGACTACCCCATCTGGTACGAAGGTTTCGAACACCCAAGACCAGAACTGCTCAAACAGTTTGTCTACGGCATCCCCGAACTCCACCGCGAAGAAATGAAAAACACCAAACTCATTTCCTCCGCAGGTTGTCTCGCCACCGCCTCCATTTTAGGAATCTACCCACTCCTCAAACACGGCGTCGTAGAACTCGAACACATCGTCATCGAAGGCAAAACCGGTTCCTCCGCCTCCGGCAACAAACCCACCGAATCCTCCATCCACGCCGAACGCTCTGGCGTCATCCGTTCCTTCAAACCCACCGCCCACCGCCACGCCGCTGAAATGGTGCAAGAACTTACCTTCAACGGCAAAAAACCAACAGTCTCTTTCACCGCCACCTCCGTTGAAGCCGTCCGCGGTATCCTCGCCACCTCCCACCTCTGGCTCAACCAAGACCTCGAAGAACGCGACATCTGGCAGATCTACCGCGAAGAATACGGCACCGAACCTTTCATCCGCCTTGTCAAAGAAAAAGGCGGCTCATTCCGCTACCCCGAACCAAAAATCCTCGCCGGCACCAACCTCTGCGACATCGGCTTCGAAAAAGACCCCCACAGCAAACGCATCGTCGTCATGTCCGCCATCGACAACCTCATGAAAGGCGCATCAGGACAGGCCGTGCAGGCATTGAACATTATGATGGGATGGGAAGAGACATTGGGATTGGATTTTGTGGGATTGCATCCGGTGTAGGTAGTGTGCCAGTTGTCCGCCCACGGACAACGGCAGGCGGGTAGGGTACAGAAGCATTATCTTTAGTAGACCACTACACAAACCTACAAATAAAGCCCAACAAAAAAAGCTACCCATTCAGGTAGCTTTTTGAAATAAACAAACAGCAAGAAGTAGAAATCTTAGTGGCAACCAGCCTGACGCTTTTGAGCTTCTAACTGAGCCTTTTGACCAGAGTAAGATGCAGGATTGGTATACTTGAGTGTCTTAAGAGCGCGTTCTTGGGTTTCGAAAGCAGCACAAGTAGGATTAGCATTCTCACTGGTTTCATATGCAGTTTTTGTAGCAACATATGTCGGATTAGAATAACGAGCAGCTTCGTTAGCACGTTCAGTGATTTCCTGAGCAGTTTTAGTAGCAGAATAACCAGGGGTAGAGTAACGAACAGCTTGGTTTGCACGTTCAGTAGCTTCTTGAGCTGTTTTAGTAGCAGCATAAGTAGGATTAGAATTCTGAGAAGAATTTCTTTTTTCAAAACCATGAGCAGAAGCTTCATTGCTAGCTGTTCTCAACACGGAGAGTGTTCCGAGAGCAGTAACAGTGAGCACAACTGCAAGAGTGGTGATGAGTTTCTTTGACATTTTCATGGATGGTTTCCTCTTTATTATGTTTGGAAATACTGGTGGCAAAATAGTGAATGTGTTTCATGCTCCGGGGTTGCAGAGGAAACACATTCGAATGAACTATCTGAAGAATAACAGGAGGGGGATTAAGAAAAGATTAAGATGAAAAAAGGTAGTTCAGTCTTTAGTTCAATTCAAAAACTTTATACAATAAAGAAAAGAGCACAATTACATGCGCATACTTCTCGTCGAGGACGAACGAAAACTTTCTCAACTCATCGAAAAAATTCTCAAACAGCAGAACTACGCTGTAGATGTTGCTTACGATGGGGAAAGTGGTCTTCAGAAAGCCCTGATCGAAGAATATGATCTTCTCATTCTCGATTGGACACTCCCTGAGCGGGACGGTCTTAGCATTCTTTCCACCTTACGAGAACGTGAAAAGAAAACTCCAGTACTCATGCTTACCAGCCGTTCTGGAGTAGAAGATATGGTAACAGGACTCGATACTGGCGCTGATGACTACCTAGCCAAACCATTTGCCAAAGAAGTGCTCTTGGCCAGAGTCCGTGTACTCCTTCGTCGCCCCACCGAAGTGCGCACATCGAGCATCACCATCGCCGACCTAGAGATTGATCTCAAAGCCAAAATCGCAACAAGGGCGGGGCAGATGCTTAATCTCGCTCCCCGTGAGTTTGCTTTATTAGAGTATTTAGCCACCCATGAAGGAGAGGCTCTCAGTCGGGAGGACATCCTTTCCCATGTCTGGGATGAATTTGTCGACCCCTTTTCCAATACCGTCGACGTGCATATTGCCTACCTCAGAAAAAAAGTTGACCGCCCCTTTTCTCAGAAATTAATTCTCACCGTATCTGGAATAGGATATAAAATAGCCGCCCCATGAAGTCACCTAGAAATGTACTCACCACAACCCAGAAACTTGCATTCTTCTACTCATTTATCGTTGCCCTCAGCTTCTTTATTGTTGGAATTGTTTTCATAATCTTCTCTGCCAGCGTGATGCATTGGGTAATGGAGTCCGGACTCAAGAAAGAAGGACTGGATGTGGTAGAAAAGTTCCTGAAAATAGATGGGAACATCATAACACTTGTAAAAAATGAAGAGGGAAAATCTATTGATGAGTATGCAGTTGAGGAACTGATGGGCGTCCTTATATACGATGATCAAGGAAATGAAAAAGGGGCATTTTTTACCCAAGGAATGAAAACCGGTAGTCATCTTGCACCTAACGAAACACTACATGGCAAAGATGATGTAGTTTCTTTGGAATTCGATCAGGCTACGCTATTATTTTCCTTGCCATTTTCGCGAGAGAAATATTATACCCACTCTATAGTGGTGGAGAACAATAGCAAGGAGCGGGTTGGTGTTGTTACGGTCTTTCACCTTACAACCGATACAACAATGTTTATCAATATCCTGTGGTCGGTTCTTATTGGAATCATTTTTCTCGCATTACCGTTTTACTGGATAATTGGACTGTACATGGCCAGAAAAGCCTTGCGCCCAGTGATGATTATCCAAAAACAAGTTGAGTCGATTGCTTCTCATAAGTTAGAAACTCGACTAACCCTACAGGGAAGCGAAAAAGATGAACTGGTGCAACTAGCTCAGACATTTAATAACCTGCTTAGCCGACTTGATTCCGCAGCCAAATGGCAACGTCAGTTTATTCTTGATATGGCACATGAACTTAAAACGCCACTGGCAGTTATGTTTACTACATTGGAGGTTGCAAGAGACGAAGAACATAACAAGGAGGATCTGCAGCAATTATTTTCCTCGCTCTTAGAAGACACCCAAAGGATGATCAGGTTGACGCAAACATTACTCTCAACCACTAGACAACAACAGAACGAAGGGCTTGATCAACAACTTACAATCACATCAGTCTCAATAGCTGAAATTGTCGATCAATTCCTCAAATCATATGCCAGTACGCTACGTCTGAAGCGACTTGATATCTATGCTACCGTTGATCAGTCTCTGACAATCACGACAGACAAAGAAAAACTGCTCCATTGCATCAACAACATACTCGACAACGCAATCAAATACTCTCCAGATGGCAAAGGGATTACCATCGCAACCTCGCAGAGTGATGGACATGTGTACCTGCGTATAGCCGATCAAGGAACGGGAATTGATCCCGCCGAGCAAACAAAAGTATTCGAACAATTTTACCGCTCTCCTGTTACTTCTGGTGCTGCTCCCGGCGTCGGACTAGGGCTTTCTCTGGTAAAACGATACATGGCTCTACTGCAAGGATCAGTCCGTTTGGAAAGTACCCCAGGAAATGGAACTTCGGTAATACTTGAGTTGCCAGCGCAGTTTGTGAAAAAGTAGGAAGAGCAAACATCAATCACACAATCAGAAAATACCGCGTCCCTTTTCTTTCACCAGTTTTTTTCAAAACCTCAAACTCCACCAACTCCTGCAAATCCCTCGTTGCCGTAGCTCGAGAAGTTCCCGTAATCGCCAAGTAGTTTTCCGCACTCAATCCACCTACAAAACCTTCTGGTCCAGCCTCAAACAGTCTTTCCAAGGTTTTTTCCTGACGTTGGTTGAGCTTTCCCTGTAACCGTGCATACAGTTTCGTCTTTGCCAGCAGAAATTCCACTCGGGTCATCGTTGCCTTCTGTGCAGCCAGTACCACTGAAGCAAAGTACAGCAGCCATTCCGTCACATCATTCGTTTTGTTCGCTTTGGAAAGGGCATCATAGTAAGCTTTTTTATTCCTCCCAATCGTCTGCGCCAACGCAAACAGCGTGGGTTGACCCAACGCCTGTGAAAGAGCTTTCTCAGAAAGCGCCCGCGCAATGCGCCCATTACCATCCTCAAAGGGGTGGATCGAAACAAAATACAAATGTGCTATTCCCGCTCTCGCCAGTGCTGGCAGGAGAATTTTTTGTTGTGGCTCAGTCGAGGTAAACCATGCCAAAAACGCCTCCATTTCCGCAGGTATACGTTTGGAAGGTGGAGCTTCGAAATGCACTGTGGGTGTATCAATTCGCCCCGATACCACTTGCATCGGCTCATTGTGTGTGCGATATTTTCCCAGATTTTCCACATGCTCATGCCCAGCCATCACCATCCGATGCCAGAAAAATAGTTGATCAGCGGAAAGGCTTTTGTCGAAATGGTTGTACAGATCAACCATCATCTCCGCAATACCACGCTCTGCAGGTCTCTGCTTTTTCCCATTCGCACTTAACCCAAACTGCCGACGGATCGAAGACTGCACACTTTCCCGATCAAGATATTCACCTTCAATCTCCGAAGTTGTAAACGCCTCCGTGCTAATCAACTCAATCGTCAAGCGTTCTTTTTCCCCCGCATCCAGATGCCGAAACACCCCAAACAACATCCCCGAATCCTTCAGTAGTTGAGCTTCAAATTCAGCCAGTTTCTTGGCATCATAACGAAAATTTGGCCAATCAGATTGTTGCCAGTTCCATTTCATGAGGTATAACAGTGTTCTTTATAGCTCATACTTTAGCAATTAATGAGTTATAAATCAAGAAATATACCTCATGAGCACTTTATTCTCCCACCGTGTCATCCTGAGCGAAGTCCTCGAAGTCGAAGGATCTCTTCGAACGCCATCAGGGAAACAAAAGCCCCATCATGCTTCGAAGAGATCCTTCGCAAAAGCCTCAGGATGACACGGTGGAGTTTACAATTTGTGTACGCAGAAGTTTGTTTATTGTTCCCCACACTGCACTAACAACAAATACTCCACATTCCCCTTCGGTCCCCTGATCGGCGACTCAGCTTCATTGACCAATGTGAAATTATTTTCCCCAAGCCAATGCTTAAACTCATCCAGCAGTCGCAACCGATCCGTCTCTTTTTTTATAACACCTTTATTCTTCGCCGCCAACTCTTTTCCCGCCTCAAACTGCGGTTTAAATAACGCAACAACAACACCATCTGGTTGCAACCAATTTCTCAACACGGGAAACAACAACCGCAAAGAAATAAAAGACGCATCAATTGTTACAATATCTATTTTTTCAAGAAGCTCGACAACATTTCTCGCATTGGTTTTCTCCATCACCACCACGTCCGGATTATTCCTCAGCTTCTGATCAAGTTGCCCATACCCCACGTCAATCGCATAGATTGTTTTCGCACCATGTTGCAGCAGGCAATCAGTGAAACCTCCTGTCGAAGCACCCACATCCGCACAAATTTTTCCCGCAGCATCAAGCCAACCCAAGGTAAATGCTTTCTCCAGCTTTAACCCACCACGACTTACAAACGGCAGCTCATCCTGCAATAACTCAATTACCGACTCCTCTTTTATCGAAAAACCACTCTTTGTCACCACTTCACCTTCAACCAGCACCTTTCCCTGCATGATCAGACCTTGAATCTGCTGACGGGAAAACTGTGGAAAGCGGGTTTGAAGAATAAGATCGAGACGTTGTTTTATTGATGACATAAGAAAAAGTTACATCGCAAAGTAGTTATCTATTGACCCAGAAAAAATGCCAATAGTCAGTAAACAGCCCAAAATAAAACTCACGGGACAATTTTGCTTCTTGATCCCCAGCCTTTGTAGTAACCTCGATAACAACTTTCTGTGTAGTTTCATATACTTTGTTCTGACGATCATCTCGCCATGACGTAAGGTTTTGTGATGAACGAACGTCAAAAGGATCAGTGGTGATCAACGCATTTGCCGTTTCATACGCCTGTTCCTGCCTAATAAAATCATCAAGAGAAAAAGCTGCCTGGTAATTTGGGTGCAGATAAGTAGCATATATTGTCTGGTATGCTCCACGATACTGATCAGGAATCTGTGCAAGTCTTGTTTTAATCTCAGCCAAACGGTCAGAATCTTTTTTATTCAATTTTCCATCACTCGCTTGTTTTTGAGTATTTTCCAACCCTCCACGTTCCTTTTCCAGATCACGTTGCTCATTAGCCAACAATGCTGCCTGTCGTTCCAGCCCGATGATTCTCTTCGCCGTCTCCTCAGCCGTTGGTCTCAACCAAAAGCTAAAATCCTTCTCTTCCAAGATCTGATCCTTTTCAAACGAGGTAAACCCATCCTTGCTCGCCGTCAACAAGCCTGGTACTTTCTTATCTTTCGAAACACTGTATTTCCCTTTGTTGTTCGTTTTTCCTGTTCTTTCTATAGCACCCGCCTTAATAGAAATATCAACGCCCTCAATCGGAAGCCCAGTAGCCTTGTCGGTTACAGTTCCCTTAAGACTATACTTCGAACATCCAGTCAACAGAAACAGGTTCATTACCAAAACAAAGGCGAGAGAACGTTTAAGGAAGGTATGCATAGGTTAAATGGTTACTCCAAGCATGATTGTAGCGAAGAAGTAGCCTCAAAGAAAGTTCTTCGCAGCAACAGTTTGAAGGATAGGGGAAATAGCTGTAGGCTATAGGCTGTATGCGACCCTCAAGAAATTAAAAAACAGCGCAAAGCAAACAATCATGATCACACTCCAAAACGTAACCAAACGATACACCAAAGGTCATTACGGACTGAAAGACATTTCTCTTACCATTAATGATGGTGATTTTGTCTCCATCATCGGCCAGTCAGGCGCGGGGAAATCCACACTCCTCAACTTGCTCTCTTGCGAAGAACGGGATTTTGAAGGCAAGATCATCGTCGAAGGAATCGACATTTCCACCCTCAAAAGGCGGGAGTTGCCATTCTACCGACGAAAAATCGGCAACATTTTTCAAGACTTCAAACTGCTCAACAAAACCGCTTTCGAAAATATCGCCTTCGCACTTGATGTTGTAGGCAAAACACATCAAGAAATCCAAGAAATCGTCCCAAACGTTCTCGCCATGGTTGGCCTCGCGGGTAAAGGAAACAACTTTCCCTCCGAAATGAGTGGCGGAGAACGTCAGCGCGTCGCCATCGCACGCGCCTTAATCCACCAACCCCAGATCATTCTCGCCGACGAACCCACTGGCAACCTCGACAACGAAAACGCCTGGGATATCATTCAACTTCTTCAACGCATCAACAGTTTTGGCGCCACCGTCCTCCTTGCCACCCACAACCAAGAAATTGTTAACGCTCTCCGTCGTCGTGTCATCGTCCTCGAACACGGCCGAATTGTTTCCGACCGAAGAGTTGGACGGTATACATAATTGCAATTTCACAACCAACCAATCGTGAACTTTATAGAAACAAAGCCAAAAACACCACTACTGACAACTGGTTGCTAACAACATATAATACATATTGTGCCAAATTCACCGCTTTGAAGGAGCCTCAGTATATGAGAAACATCTGGATCATAGCAAAACGTGAGCTTTCCAGCTTTTACCTTTCCCCGCTTGCTTACATCGTGTATGCACTCTTCTATCTCATCTTGGGATTCTTTTTTGCCAACGATTTTTTTCAACTGGTTGACGCTTTAAGCAAAAATCAAATGGGGAGCAGTCAAGCATTCGAGCACACTGAACTATTTAGGTATTTTTGGCAAAGCTCGCTAATAATTTTTATCTTTTTACTTCCATCAATTACCATGAGCCTTTTTGCTGAAGAAAAAAGGAGTGGCACCTTTGAGCTCCTCTTCACCAAACCTATTAACGATTGGGAAGTAGTTATCGGCAAATACCTAGCATCATTTATAGAATTTGCGATCATGATAAGTGGGACGCTCATTTACGTTCTCATACTAGCGCTTACAGGAAAGCCAGATTATGGCTGGTTACTTACAATCTATATCGGCGTTCTACTGGTAGGAGCAAGTTTCCTTTCCCTAGGGTTATTAGCCTCATCAATTACTGATAATCAGGTTGTTGCTGCAATCTTTGGCTTTGTTATTCTACTTATCTTTTGGCTGTTTACCTTTCTTTCCCAAAGTCTTCCTGCATTTAGTGGTCTATTCGATTACATTGCTATTCCTATGCGATTTGAATCGTTCTCCAAAGGGTTAATTGATTTAAAAGACATCACATTCTTTATTTGTTTTACTGGATTTGTACTATTTCTAACCACTCGCATCATCGAAAGCCGCAAGTGGCGATAAGGAGTTTATTTCATGGTTGAAGGCGAAAAAAATGAAAAACCCTCACTATGGGTAAACATCAAAGATTCTGTTGCCGGTTTTTTTGGACTTCGGCAGACACGCCACGGCATCAACTTCGGCATTTTACTCATCGGGGTATTTGGCATCATAGTTGTTGTGAACGTTATTGCTTCTAAGAAAGTGATTCAATTCGACATGACAGCCAAGAAGAACTACTCACTTTCTGACAAAACCGTTCAGGTACTCACGCAGCGATTGAAAGATCAGGATGTGAAAATTCTTGGCTTTTTTGCAACTTCCGACGAAACCGGCGGCAAACAGACCACAAAGGAGTTGATTACTTCTTACAGACGCTATGATGACAGGATCTCCATAGATTTTATTGACCCAGAGCTAGACCCTATAAAGGCCAACAAATTCAATATCGACCGGTTTGGCGAAGTAGTGATTAGCATTGGTGATAAAAACGAAACGGTCACCACCCTTAATGAAGAAACTGTGACGAATGCCCTGATCAAGCTGACAACCACTACGTCAAAGAAAATCTGTTTCGTGAGTGGTCATGGAGAATTCTCACTAGAAAACGAATACCAGTCCGCAAAAACTGCGTTGGAAAGCGATAACTACACAACAGAATCAATTATTCTACTTGGAAAGTCAGCAGTTCCAACCGACTGCAACGCACTTATTATTTCCAGCGGTAAAACAGAGCCCTCAAAAGAAGAAACACTACTCATCCAGACCTATCTCAATGGCAATGGGAAAGCCATGTTCCTGCTTGATGCTCTGGAAAAAAATGCCTATGGAACACTCCTTGCCGAGTGGGGAATTACAGTCGGTAATGATGTTGTTCTCGATTTGGGGCAAGCCGTTGGAAGTGCATTTACTCCAATTTTCATGACCTACTCAAGCAATCAGATCGTAGCAAAACTGACAAACAACCCTATCGTGTTACACACTGCTCGTTCCGTCGATCAAGCAGAAACTCCTCCAACCGGCATTTCCGCCGAATGGTTAGTCAAATCAAGTAGCAAATCCTGGGCCGAAACCGACCTCAGCGACAAAGGCCTCGAAAACCCAGTCTTCGATGATAAAGTAGATAAAAAAGGTCCAATCTCAGTTGCAGTCGCAGCTTCTGGAAGCAAAACACAAGCCGCCGCCACAGGACAGAAGAAAGAAGAAACTCGCATTGTAGTCGTTGGTGATACTCATTTCCTATCGAAGGAAGTACTTGGCCAAGTTGCAGGCAACAAAGACTTTTTCCTCAACAGCATCAACTGGATTGCCGAACAGGAAGACCTCATTTCCATCTCTCCAAAAGATGCACAGACTGATCCTATCGTTCTTTCCACCAACCAGAAAAATATCATCCTTTTCATTTCCATTATCTTTATCCCGCTCATTGTCATCATCTTCGGTATCGGTATCTGGGTAAAACGCAGAAAAAGCCGATAGAAGCTTATCATTACCTCGTTCACATTCTTGAAAACCTTCCATGGCGAACGCCAATGGAAGGTTTTCGTTTAGGACTAACCATGACCACATACCTCTTCCAACTCGGTCACAATCCTGAACTCGCCCAACTTGAACTCCAGCAATTTTCCCTAACGGGCAAACAGATTTCTGACAGTTGGCTACAACTTAAACAAGACATCGTTGAAGATGAACAAACACTTGTGGCATTGCTCCCTCATCTAGGTGGAACAGTACGCATCGCCAAAATGATTGGTTCCCAAATCCCTCGATCAGGTTCGCTTCACGATAATGCTGAGGCATTGCGAAAACAAGTTGCTACATACATAAAAGAACACTGCACCTCGATAGAAGAAAGAAAAGTTTCCATTGGCTTTTCCGCCTTTGGAAAACCAAAAGAACAACATTTTTTTACTCGTCTTGCCCATGACATCGAACGCGACACAAACGCCCGATTGGTGAGAAATGGCAAAACCCTCACCCTCTCCACCATCGATGCAGCAAAGCTCGTCGCGCAAAAAAAAGGTGAAATTGTGCTCATCAGCACCCCCACAGGATTTGCCATGGGAATCACTATAGCCGTTCAAGACTCCAAAGCCTATCAGCAACGCGACATAGGCCGTCCAAACGTCCTCAAACGCACCGGATTACTCTCCCCAAAACTTGCTCAAAGCCTCATCAACCTTGCTGGCGGCTACAAAAAAATAAAAGTAATTGTCGATCCATTCTCTGGTAGCGGAACTATTTTGCAAGAAGCAGCACTCCAAGGAATTAAAGCCTATGGTATCGACATTGATCCACGCACCGTAAAGCTTGCCCAAGAAAACCTGCAATGGCTCAAAAAAAACTACCATCCCCAATTCCCACAGTTTTCTTTAGCCAACGCAGTCATCAAACATGGCAATGCTACGGATGCAAACGTGTATAAGAGCTTTAGCACCACCATTGATGCCATCATCACCGAAGGCGAACTCGGCGACAATTTTTCCCGCGTTCCCGACGATTTTCGCCTTCAAAAAGAAACCGCCACCCTCCGCACCCTTTATGAGAAAAGTTTTCTAGCCTTCGCTAAAGCCCTCAGCCCAAAGGGTAGGGCAGTGGTCTGTTTTCCTTTCTGGATTCAATATGATGAAACGGTTCGGGCAAGGCTCTTCCCTCTGATCGAGAAAACCATAAAATCACTCGGCTTCAAACATATTCGACATGGCCAAGAAGGCACGATTCTCTACCGCCGATCAAACCAGTTTGTGGGGCGGGAGATCGGGGTGTTTGAGAAGGTGTAGGTTTTAAAAAGAGAGTAGACAAAAGAATAAGTAGCACTTCCCTTGCAACCCTTTCTTTCGTTATATACAATATACATTGTATATACAATTGAGATTCCCGATGCCTACAACAATTCAACAGTGGGGAAATAGTCTTGGTATAAGAATACCAAGCTCCTATGCCAAAAAACTAAATATCCGCAAAGGATCAGTCGTAACCATCTCTCTTCAAAATAACCAGATCACCATCAAACCAGAAACAAAAAATTCTAAACTACTTCAGCTATTGGAACAGATTACTGATGACAACACGCACAACGAAATTTCCATGGGAAAAAATGAAGGAAAAGAAGTATGGTAACAGGGAAAGAGTACATACCTAATCGAGGTGATATTGTTTGGTTAAACTGTACTCCCCAATCAGGTCACGAACAAAAAGGAAAACGCCACGCGCTTATTCTTTCACCACAAACATACAACAAAAAATCCGGATTGGCTCTCTGTTGCCCGATAACAAGTAGAGAAAAAGGATACCCTTTTGAAGTAGTATTGAAAGGAGAAACAATCAAAGGAGTAATTCTTGCCGATCAAATAAAAAGCCTCGATTGGCAAACCCGTCAAGTGCAATTCATTGAGCATATAGCAGAAGATAGTGTAAATATGGTTTTAGAAATGATAAAGCTACTACTGTAGTTCTTGTATTTGGTACTGGGATAATAGTTTTAAAGAATTGAATAAATACTAATTTCACATTGAAACAAAATTGATTTATCTTGAGGCAATCTCAATTTTACGACACAGAGTTCACTCGTTATAATTACAGATGCCTGCTGTTTAAGATTGGTTTATTACTGTAATTGCAGTGTAACTACTCACAGGGTTGTCACTATAATAAAACAGCATTCTGAAGACAAAAGATCGTTGGAACTGTACGTTTGCAAAATGTTTGTATTTCTTTTCCGCACTTTGATTCTTTTGGGAAAATGCCGTAATGACGGCATTTTCCCAAAAGAATCTATAAACGGAGGACAGCTCCGATTGCATGATATAGATTGTTGCAAGAGTCTGCCACTACGGCTTTCTGGAGCTTCGGAACATGATAGTGCAATGCAGTGAGCAGTTACATTACGCTCCTAGAGTTAAGGATCAACTATGGAAAATCTACAGAATACTGAATCCTCAGCTACTTCATTCCAGAATACGAGTGCATTGAAAACAAACGGTATTATCGCTGCCATTGGAAACACTCCACTTATCCAATTACAAACTATTGCTCCCGATCTTCCACCAGACGTTACAATTTATCTGAAAGCTGAACACCTTAATCCCAGTGGTTCTGTAAAAGATAGAGCTGCCCGAGCTATGATTCTTGACGGGATAAAAACGGGAAAACTTACACAGGGTCGTACCATTTTGGATGCTACCAGTGGAAACACTGGGATTGCCTATGCCATGATTGGATCTGCCTTGGGAATAAAAGTAGCACTCTGTATGCCAAAAAACGCCAGCCCCGAACGCAAAAGCATTCTCCGTGCATACAACGCACAACTGTTTGAAACTGACCCACTACTCAGCTCCGATGGAGCAATGATCTACGCAAGAGAACTAGCCGAACAGCATCCCGATCTCTATTTTTACCCCGACCAATACAACAATGAAGCCAACTGGAAATCCCATTACGACACAACTGCCGTTGAAATATGGCAGCAAACAAAAGGGCTTGTTACCCATTTTGTTGCTGGTATGGGAACTTCGGGCACATTTATTGGAACATCACGTCGACTAAAAGATTTTAATCCCACAATCCAGACCATAGCTATGCAGCCTGACTCACCAATGCATGGACTAGAAGGGATGAAACATATGGATTCCACAATTCACCCAGGCATCTACGATCCCTCAGTTGCTTCAAGTGGTATCGAAGTCTCAACTGAAGAAGCATACGCAACAACCCTCCTCCTCGCTAGAAAAGAAGGACTTTTTGTTGGTATCAGCTCTGGCGCCAATGTAGCTGCTGCCATAAAAATAGCCCGTACACTTGCCCCCGGATCTGTGCTCGTCACCATCCTTTGCGATAACGGCAATCGGTATCTCGGCGATGAAGTCTGGAGTAATTACACGATATGATACGTATTTCTCCTGAACATTTAGAAGCTATTCAAAAACACGGTGAATCGGATTATCCTTACGAATGCTGTGGTATGCTGTTTGGTACTTTTGACGAAAACAAACAGAAAATTGTCCACGAGATTTTTCCTATATCCAATGCATGGGAAGAAACCACCAAAAGAAATCGCTTTCTGATTACTGTTGATGAATTTATGCAAGGAGAACTTGCTGCTCGAAAAAAGAAACTGGATATCATTGGGTTTTATCACTCTCACCCTGACCATCCCGCTGTTCCCTCACAGTTTGATTTAGAACACGCTTGGCCACTCTATTCCTACATTATTATTGCCGTGCAGAGTAAACAGGGAAAAGAAATTACCTCATGGGAACTCAACGCAGATCGATCACAATTTACACCTGAGACTATCGAAAAGGAGCTCACAAATGTCTAATACCATTCTCATCCCAACCGCACTCAGACAATTTACCGATGGACAGGGCGAGCTTACTGTAGACGCTACCACTGTCGGGCAAGCACTTGACCAACTGGTTAGTCAATTTCCAACACTCCAACAACACCTCTTTAATGACGATAAAGCCGTTCGTAGCTTTGTAAATCTCTACGTCAATGACGAAAACATTCGTCATAAATCTGGACTCGATACGCCGTTAGCAAGCGGAGACACGGTGATGATTGTTCCATCCATTGCAGGAGGACTGTAGGTGTCCACTGCATCTGAACGACCTCTTCCAGAACTAACCAATGAAGAAATCGCACGGTACAGCCGTCACCTTATTCTTCCCGAAGTTGGCATTGAAGGACAACGAAAGCTTAAACAGGCTCGCGTTCTCCTGATTGGCACCGGTGGGCTTGGTGCGCCATTAGCCATGTATCTTGCTGCTGCGGGTGTTGGCACCCTTGGAATCCTCGATTTCGACATAGTTGACGCCTCAAACCTGCAAAGACAGGTGATTCATGGCACACGTGACATTGGCCGACCAAAAGTTGCATCTGCCAAAGACCGCATAACCAGTATCAATCCAAAAATTACCGTTGAAACGTTCGACACGCAGCTTACTAGTGCAAACGCGATGGAAATTATAAAAGAGTACGACGTTGTCGCTGATGGAACTGATAATTTTCCCACCCGGTACCTAGTGAACGATGCCTGTGTGCTCCTTGGAAAACCCAACATCTATGGATCGGTTTTTCGTTTTGAAGGACAGGCTAGCGTTTTTTATGCCCAAGAAGGTGCCTGTTACCGTTGCCTCTATCCTGAACCTCCACCACCAGGACTAGTTCCTTCCTGCGCAGAAGGCGGAGTTCTTGGCGTTTTGCCAGGGATTGTTGGTTGTATTCAAGCCAACGAAACGCTCAAGATGATACTCGGAGGAGGTGAACCACTCATCAATAGGCTCCTCCTTTTTGATGCATGGAAAATGCGTTTCCGTGAATTGAAACTGAGGAAAGAGCCAACTTGCCCAATCTGTGGCACCGATGCTACGATAAAACACCTGATTGATTATCAGGATTTTTGTGGGCTCTCGAAACCGGTGGTTCCGGCCTATCAGATCGATGAGGTTACACCCATCGAACTAAAACAACGAATAGACCACAATGAGCAGATTCAGATCATTGATATTCGTGAACCCCATGAATTTGCCATTGTTAAAATCCCAAACTCTCGACAGGTGCCATTTGGTCAACTGGTCAGACGGAAAGATGAATTCGACCAGAAAAGTGACATGGTGATCGTCTGTAAAATCGGTGTTCGCAGCGTGCAAGCAATCGAAATGCTCAAAGATGCAGGGTATCAAGGGAAGATATACAACCTACAGGATGGTATCATGGGGTGGGCAAACACAGTTGATTCATCAATGGCAACATATTAAACAATCTATCCAAGAGGAGTGTACCAATGTCAGAGCATGAGAAAAATGTTCCAATCAAAGCGTTAGGTGATGCTGCCGCCTATCAACTTGCAAACGTCACAAAAACAGCACCCCAATTCGACTCTATTACTCCTCGTTGGCTAGTTCATTTTTTCGATTGGAAAGCCATTGAATCAGGTGTTTTTCGCCTCAACAAAGTCAAAGAAGGCGATACTCCTCTCGATATTCTTTGCAGTCAAAAAGGTACGAATAAAATTCCCGAAGCATTTGTAGACTATGAAGCAAACCCACGCGAATACAAACTCAACTCAATTTCCACCATTATCAAGGTAAGCACCCGTATTTCTGATCTCTACAGTAGCCCATTCGACCAGATCAACGAACAACTTCGCCTAGCCATCGCCAGTATCAAAGAACGTCAGGAAAGTGAACTCATCAACAACGATGATTACGGGCTCCTAAAAAACGTTCCAGATAACCAACGTGTTCAAACCAGAAACGGCCCTCCAACACCTGATGACCTCGATGAACTTATTTCAAAAGTATGGAAAGAACCTTCTTTCTTCCTCGCACATCCTCGCGCTATTGCAGCCTTTGGACGTGAATGCACCCGTCGTGGAGTACCACCTCCTACGGTTACTCTTCATGGCTCACCTTTTCTCACATGGAGAGGAATTCCTCTTGTGCCAAGCAATAAACTGTTTGTCGATGGACTCAAAGAACCAAAAGGTCCAAACGGCAAAACCAACATTCTTCTCATCAGAGCAGGAGAGAAAAAACAAGGTGTGGTTGGACTTTTCCAAGCAGGACTTCCTGGAGAGCAGACTCGAGGTCTCTCCGTTCGTTACATGGGAATCGACAACAACGCCGTTGCATCCTACCTTGTTTCCCTCTATTGCTCAGCCGCAATCCTCTCAAACGACGCAATCGCTTCTCTCGATAACGTTGATGTCGGTAATTATTATGAGTACGCCAGATAACAGAAACGGTGGAAATACCTATGAGTACACATGAGATTCATCCTATACCCACTGGACTACCAACCTCAGAAGAAATAGCCCGTTTGGCAGCAAGCTATTTCCCTGAGTTTGCCTCAACTCCCAATCTTCAAACTAATCTTGCAACACCTTCTCCAGATTCCTTAAAATCTTTAGATCATACCAACAATGGTACATACGGAGTACTCGATGAATCGATTCTTGCAGCAATCCCCAATACGATCGCACTAGAATCATTGGAAAAAGAAGCATTCTCCTACCTTTCAGAAACAAGACCATTAGAAGATGCTTCACAAGAACTACTCAACTCAAACTCCTCGCTTTTGCAAATCACTTCACTAGAGCAAACGACAACTTCGCACCTTGGTGAAGCTACAAGATATCTAAACGAACCACAGATACCAGGACTTCCAAAGCAGTACGATGGGTACACCAAATGCAATGAATTGTCATTCTTGTCTAACACCACGGGTGTTGAAGCTCTTCATCAACCAACGACCATCAGTTCTCTAGCATTTCAACCAATACTTGCGAAATCCGTAGAATCATACGCAAGTGGTCTGGATATCAACGCGATTCGCCGTGATTTCCCCATACTTTCCGAGCAGGTCAACGGTCGCAACCTTGTCTGGCTAGACAACGCGGCCACAACGCAGAAACCCCAGTCTGTAATCGATCGCCTATCCTATTTCTACGAACACGAAAACTCCAACGTCCATCGTGGAGCACACACCCTAGCTGCTCGTTCAACAGACGCCTACGAAGCAGCACGAGAAAAGACGCGCAGCTTTTTAAATGCTTCATCAACAAACGAAATCATCTTTGTTCGTGGAGCAACAGAAGGCATAAACCTTGTTGCTCAAACCTTCGGTCGTCAGTCAATTGGCAAAGATGATGAAATTATTATCACCTGGCTCGAACATCATGCCAATATTGTCCCTTGGCAGATGCTCTGCGCAGAAACCGGCGCAAAGCTGAAAGTCGTACCTGTCGATGACAGCGGACAGGTACTTCTCAACGAATATGAACGATTGATCACACCTCGCACTCGGTTGGTTGCAATAACACATGTTTCAAACGCACTTGGAACAATCGTTCCAGTCCAAGAAATGACTGCCATAGCGCACCGTCATGGTGTGCGAGTTCTTATCGATGGTGCACAATCCGTTTCACACATTCCCATTGATGTACAGGCTATCGATTGCGACTTCTTCGTTTTTTCAGGTCACAAAGTATTTGCTCCCACTGGCATTGGTGTTGTTTATGGTAAAGCCGAACTACTTGAGAAGATTCCACCATGGCATGGTGGCGGCAACATGATAGCCGACGTTACTTTCGAACGCACAGTCTATCAGGCTGCGCCAAACAAATTTGAAGCGGGCACTGGAAATATAGCCGACGCTGTTGGTCTTGGAGCAGCCATTGATTACGTCAACCGCATCGGCATGGCAACTATTTACCGATACGAGCATGAACTGTTGCAGTACGGTATTCAATCTCTTTCTCAAATTCCAGGACTACGACTTATCGGCACAGCAAAAGAAAAAGCCAGCGTTCTTTCATTTGTCCTTGACGGATTTCGCACTGAAGAGGTAGGAAATGCACTGAGTAAAGAGGGGATTGCTGTTCGCTCTGGTCATCACTGTGCTCAACCTATTCTTCGCCGTTTTGGAGTGGAAACATCTGTTCGTCCTTCTCTGGCTTTCTACAACAATACCCAAGATGTTGATGCGTTAGTTGCCGTTGTCTGGCGTTTGGTAAAAACTGGCAAATAACATAAGATTGAAATTTTTCCTAATACTCCCACGTATCCATTGCACATCCACAACGTAACGTGTGACGGCACGCAGCTGTTGCAGCTGTATGATCGATATTGATTTGTAGTCTATGAGCCGCAGAATGTGTGAGAAGTTTACAATTGGTAAAAATAATAACTGTATTTTGTAATGCATTTTTATATATGTAATCCCTGTCACAATAGACGAAATCAAATATTTATGTAAAGCAATGACAGACAAAATTTTTTATGTTAATTTTATACATGAAGGCAGTGTAGAATATTTTCATAATAAACTATTTGAAACATTTTACGATACCTCATATCAAACACATGTACACAAAAGGGGCCCTATGCCACCACGAGAAACAGTTCGGGGTTCGACAAAAAAGAAACCAAAAGTTACAAAAACGATAGAAGCAAAAAAAACTCAAGAAATTAGCTGTATCGTTGGCATTGGTGCCTCGGCTGGTGGATTAGAGGCTCTTCAGGATTTTTTTTCTCACATGGCTCCGGATAGTGGATTGGCCTTTGTCGTGGTGCAACACCTTTCTCCAGACTACAAAAGTCTCATGGTTGAGCTGCTTTCAAAAAACACCAAAATGCAGGTAGTCCGCATAGAAGATGGCATGAGACTAGAAAAAAACAAAGTATTTCTCATCCCACCAAAACAAAACGTCACACTTATTGGAAAAAAATTCAAACTCACGGTACAAGATCACAGTGCAGGTCTTAACCTTCCCATTGACCTTTTTTTACGATCTTTGGCCGAAAACTGGGGCGAACGAAGTGTCGGTATTATCCTTTCCGGCACCGGCAGTGATGGCACGCGTGGCATCAGAGCAATCAAAGAAGCTGGTGGCATGGTCATGGTGCAAGCTCCTGAAAATGCAAAATTCGACGGAATGCCAACCAGTGCCATCGCAACCGGACTTGCAGATTATGTTCTCTCTACTGACTCACTCCCAAACGAGCTTCTCAAATTCGTCAAACATCCGTTTCTTTCCAATCCCATCCAGCTTCCCAGTTCATTAGCCTCTCAAGAAGACATACTCATTAGCATTATCGCGTTATTGCGTAAACAAACCAGCGTTGATTTCACCTACTATAAACCCAACACCGTCGTTCGTCGTATTGAGCGACGCATGGGCATCGCTCAGGTTGAATCCATGTCGGACTACCTCCATTATCTTCAGCAATCTTCCAAAGAAGTAACATCTCTCTATAAAGACCTTCTCATCGGTGTCACCAAATTTTTCCGTGACACAGAAGCGTTTTTCTGCCTAGAAAAGCAAGTTATCCCTGACCTTTTCAAAATGAAAGCCAGTAATGGAATCATCCGCATCTGGGTTGCAGGTTGTGCGAGTGGGGAAGAAGCATACTCAATCGCCATGCTATTTCGTGAATACATGGATCGTGTCGAAAAACCATACGATGTCAAAATATTTGCAACAGATATTGACCGTGATGCTATTGAAGTTGCAGGCAGTGGCGTTTATCCCGTCACCATCGCCGGAGAAGTTTCCGAAGAGCGACTCAAACGATTTTTCGTAGAAAAAAAAGGGTCGTTTCAGATAATCCGAGAAATTCGGGAAATGGTTGTTTTCGCACCCCAGAACCTGCTCAAAGATCCCCCTTTCACCAAAATTGACCTTGTCAGTTGTCGCAACATGCTCATCTACCTGCAGCCAGTATTGCAGAAAAGAATTCTTTCCCTCTTTTCCTTTGCCCTCAACGAAGGAGGCTATCTCTTTCTTGGCGCCAGTGAAACACTGGGCGATTTAGTCAAACTCTACACCACCATTGACTCCAAATGGAAAGTCTATGGTCGTATCCAAGGTTCCCTCACTGCTGTCGACAGCACGATTGCGTTTCAGCCAGCCAGAGAAAGATTACTCCGAACACACTTTTCCTCACAAAACCAGCTTTCCGAAACACAAACCAGCAGAGTCGAAAACACCTTTATTACCGATATTGAAAGTCGTCTTATCAATGAATACGCACCGACTTGTCTCATTGTGGATGAGCACAGTGGTTTGCAGCATTCATTTGGGCAACTTCCCGACTTTATCCGCATGCCAGTCGGACAAGCCAGCCTGAATCTAGTAAAAATGCTGCCAAAAGAGCTTGCTCTGGCGTTTTCCACCGCCATGCACAGAGTGTTGAAAGACCGAAAACCGATTACCTACCACAATATCCGAATTCAAAAGAAAGCTAACAACCTAGGCTACAACCTCACCGTAGAACCCCTCCCAACCACCTTAGGCAGCCAACTCCTCCTCCTCGTTTTTATCGAAGAACTCAAAATAGTAGCTCCAAGTACTAAAACAGAAAAAAATTACGACCCCCAGAAAGACCAAAGCCAACGCATCAAAGATCTTGAGCTAGAATTACAAATGACCCGGGAAAATCTTCAGGCTACAGTCGAAGAGCTGGAAACTTCCAACGAAGAACTTCAAGCCACGAACGAAGAATTACTTGCCGCCAACGAAGAGATACAAAGTACCAACGAAGAACTCCAATCCGTCAACGAAGAGCTCTACACCGTCAACACAGAATACCAAAACAAAATTAATGAACTCACACAGGCAAATAACGATATCGACAACCTGCTCAACAGCTCTGACGTCGGCACTATTTTCCTCGACAAAGACCTCCGCATCCGCAAATTCACGACTGTCATCGCCAAAGAAATCAATCTCTTGGCTCATGATGTTGGACGACCAGTCAGCGACCTTGCTCACCCACTTCTGAAAGTAATTGCCGAAGACATTCCCAAAGCTCTAGACGGCAACCACGGTGAACGAACCGTCATGACCGACAACGGAAAATGGGTCATGATGCGCACAATGCCGTATAAAACCATTCAGGATATTTCCGACGGAGTGATCATTAACCTTGTGAATGTCACACCCATCAAAGCTAGTGAAGAAACGCTTCGAAAAGCGCACGATGAATTAGAGGCACGCGTCAAAGAGCGAACAGCAGAACTAACCGATACAAACCAAAAACTAACCAAAGAAATTGACGAACGCAGGAAGGTGGAAAAAGACCTAATAGAAGCACAAAATCTTCTCCAACTTACCCTTACCGCGAACAGAATGGCGACCTGGACGTGGGACTATAAATCCAGCGAAGTGCATTACAACAAACTCAAAGCTGAAATGCTGGGATACAGTGTCGAAGAATTTCCCACCAACGTCTACAAAATCATGGAAATGGTGCATCCCGATGACTACGAGCCTGCCATGGAAACCATGAGAATTCATCTCAAGGGACTTTCCCATTCCTATTCCGTAGACTACCGCATACGATCCAAAGCTGGCGAATGGATGTGGTTTCATGATCTCGGATGGGTAACCGAACGAGATAAAGACGGGAAGCCACTAACAATCAGTGGTGCTGTCATAGACATTTCCGAAAGAAAAAACATGGAAGAACAAATAAGCCTTCTGCAGTCAGAATACAACGCGATTGTAGAGAACAGCCCGTTCCTGAGTTGCATTATCAGCCAAGATGGAAAAGTAGTTACTGCCAACCAGCAATTTAGCACATTCTTTGCCGTGCCAGCCAATAAAGTACCTGGTCAGAACATAACGGAGCTGGTACCCAAAGACCTTGCAAAAAACTACCGCAAAGAATTTGCACAGATAACTGAAAAATCAATGACCATAGAAACTATCGAAACCCTGGGCAAAGCCAATAAAAATGAAATGAACACATTTCAGGTGCGTAAATTTCCAATCTCAAGGGCACAGACAACAAACTCAAAAAGCCCATTTCTCATTGGTTTTATAGCTATTCAAAAGTAATAACAGGCATAATTGCCAAGTAGAAATACTGTTTATCGTATATTTATTGGGAAATTAGTTTCATGGCAAACAATCGATCCGAAGAATTGAAAAATAAAGCCGAGGCGTATCTTAAAAAAGCTGGAAAAAGTGATCTAAACAATTTAAAAGAAGCCGATGAATTGATCGAAGATTTGAAACTTTATCAAGCAGAGTTGATGATACAAAATGAAGAACTGCTCAACACACAAGCCAGTTTGGAATCCGCACAGAAGAAATACTTTCAGCTCTATGACCTTGCCCCCATGGGCTTTTTCAACCTCAATAAAGATGGAGTGATACTTGAGGTAAACCTGATAAGTGCAGAAATGCTGGGGATACCCCGAACCAGTATTTATCTAGGAAAAACACCACTTATTCTCTTTCTTCAATCTGAATCCCAGCCTGTGTTTGCCCAGCACATAAAACAGATTTTTACCAAGGGTGGGCGAGCTACTTGCGAGCTTGTTATAGAGAAAAAAACAAAAACAACAGTTATCATGGAAAGCTGCCTAATTACCGAAGCCGGAGGACAGCTGGTATGCCTAAGTGGCATGGTAGAAATAACAGCACTCCGACAAGCAGAAAGGTATCGTGCAGAATCCGAAAATAAATACCACACCCTTTTCGACGGTGCCCGCGATGCCATCGTCGTCGCAGATACCAAAGACGGAACAATCCTTGATTGCAACAAAGCAGCTGAGGCACTATTCGAACGTTCCCGTGAAGAACTTATTGGAAAACCACAAGCAATACTCCATCCTTCAGTTGAAAATACCGATCATTTTACGAGGAGTTTTCAGGAACACCTTTCCAGCCCTGATAAACTTATTGAAACTCAGATAATCACTCAAAAAGGTCAAATCAAAGACTGTTCGATTAAATCAAACATACTCGACATCGCAGGAAAACAAGTTCTCCAAGGAATTTTCCGTGACATCACCGAGCAGAAAATAATCGAGCGTCAACAGCAGGAGCAGATGCTGTTTTTACAGACATTGATTGAAACAATTCCTAATCCCCTGTACTACAAAGGGGTTGATGGTCGATACATCGGATGCAACCGTGCTTTTGAGCAGTTTTTTGGAAAAACCAAGGATGAAATAATTGGAAAAACGGTTGCCGAAGTTGCCTCAACCACAGATGCTGACGTGTACAGAAAAATGGATGAAGTACTCTTTCGCAAACCAGGACACCAATCTTTTGAACACAATCCGAAGGCAGCAGACGGTTCAGTAAGAAATTACGTATACAATAAAGCCACCTTCAACAATAAAGATGGCTTAATAACAGGGATTGTCGGGGTTATTTCAGACATCACCAACCAAAAAAATATCGCAAAAGAGCTACAACTCAGCAAAGAACAGCTGGAAAAATCTCTATCCCTGCTCAACACCACTCTCAATTCCACAGAAGAAGGTATCCTCGCAGTAGATCTCAACCGAAAAGTCACCCTCTACAACCAGAAATTTATCACGCTCTGTTCTATTCCTAAAAAAGTGATGGAAGCAAAAGACCACCCTGCAATTGTAGCGTTTGTGCAAAAACAGCTTGTAAAACCAGATGAATACGCGGAAGTGATTGAAGATCTCTACCAGCATCCTGACAAATCATATACAGATATAATTGAATTCAAAGACGGGCGCTTTTTTGAGCGGAATTACACACCCCAGATGATGGGAAGTAAAGTTGTGGGGAGAGTGTTGAGCCTCCGTGATATTTCGATGAAAATTCAGGCAGAAAAACGAATTCATGCCTCCGAAGAGCTCTATCGAACAATTTTCACCGCTTCTCCTGATGGTATTGCTATTACAGATCTGGTAGGCAATGTAGAGTACGTCTCGCCATCTGGCTGGAAAATGTTTGGATACAATGGTATTGATGAAGCAAAAAAGATGAATGTTTTTGATCTCTTGACCGATTTTGAACAACCCAAAGCCAAAGCAAACATCAAAGCAATAATTCAGGGGAAAAAGCTAGAACCCCGAGAGTACACAGCTCTCCGCAAAGACAAAAGTACATTTTCGATTGAAGTCAATTCAAAAGCAACACACGACCATCTTGGAAAAGTGGTAAAAGTGGTCTTCATCATTCGTGATATCACCGACCGCAAAAAAGCCGATGAGATGCTCAAACACCGCACCGAAGAGCTTGAAAAATCCCAGAAAGCCACGTTGCAGGCTCTGAAAATAGCAGAAAAAGAAAGAGAAAAAGAAAGTCATCTCGCTGCCGACCTCGAAAAATTCAAAATTGCAGTGGAAACGGCATCAGATCAGATCGTGATCACAGACCCCGAAGGAATTATTCTGTACGGAAACCGCGCCACTGAGACAACGACGGGGTACAAATACAAAGAGTTTATTAACAAAAAGGCTGGCACACTCTGGTCTATGCCCATGGACCAAGAGTTTTACAAGAAATTCTGGAACACGATCAAAAACGAAAAAAAGACCTTTGAAGGAGATATAAAAAACAAACGGAAAAATGGAACCGTGTACGATGCGTTTGTCAGTGTATCACCAGTACTCAACCACAAGAAGGAAGTAGTCTTCTTTGTCGGCATCGAGCGCGACATCACCAGGTTCAAAGAGATTGATCGCATGAAATCCGAATTTGTCTCCATCGCATCACATCAACTGCGCACACCACTCACTTCGATCAGATGGTGTCTGGAAATACTCATAGAAGGGAATGCAGGAAAATTACCAGAAAAAGCCATTACGACAGCACAAAAAGCCGCAGATGCCAGTGAAAGAATGGTAAAGCTGGTAAGCAATCTTCTCAACCTTTCCAGAATCGAACTTGGAAAATTTGCGATCCAACCAGTTCCAACTGATGCAATCAAAACCACAAGCGAAATGATTAACCAATTTACAGATATTCTCAAACAACAACAGCAGAAAATCAGCTTCAAAAAGCCAGCAACACTGCCGAAATTTTCTTTTGACCCAGGAGTGCTCCAGGAAATTCTTGAAAACCTGATCTCAAACTCCATCAAATACTCACCTCAAAACACCGGAAATATTATAGTTTCCATCAAGGCAACGGCAGAATCAGTAGAGTGGACGGTAAAAGACAACGGACTGGGGATTCCCGACGAGGATCATCACCGTCTCTTCACTCGTTTCTTCCGTGCAGAAAATGTAGTGAAACGAGACCTCACCGGTACCGGACTCGGTCTCTACATCGTCAAAGAACTGGTCGATGCCGCAGGTGGGAAAGTTTCCCTAGTTTCCAAAGAAAATCACGGAACAACGGTAACCTTCTCCTTTCCGAAAAAAGGAATGAAAAAGAGAAAAGGCGAGAAAGGCATTACTGTCCTTACTTAGACGTCGCTACGGACTTTTATCAAAAGGTCTTAACATTCTCCCAAGTTACGCTATAATGAATAAGTATTTTTTACCAGTGCCGAGGTAGCTCAGCTGGTAGAGCACAGGTCTGAAAAACCTGGTGTCGCCGGTTCAAGCCCGGCTCTCGGCACCACTTTTACCTTTTGTAGAAACAATAGACAACTATCTTTTGTTCTTAGCGTTTTATCAAACCTGATCAAACTATTCTGTTACTAAATTACGCCTGGCACAACCATGAATAAGCATATTCGCTTCATCGTCAACGGCAATGCCTCATCGTATCAACAAGCTTCTCTCTACTCCAACCGCAAAAGCAGCCGAAAACGATGGATTTTTCTAGGAATCTCACTACTTACCGCTTTTGCTGTATTTGCGGTTGGTGCGTTTGCCTATAACGTCTACAACGTCAAAGCATCGGTGATTATTGCTGACCCTTCACAGAAAAATACACTTCCCATCGTAAATATACTCACCTCCGAAGTGTCGCTCCCAAAGCTGAAATTTAATGAAGATCGGATCAACATTCTCTTAATGGGCATCGATACTCGCGAAGAAGAAGGTGATACCCCGGAAACCTCCCGCACCGACAGCATAATGCTTGTGAGCATCAACACCAAAGACAAAAGCGTCGTTATGATCTCCATTCCGCGAGATCTTCAGGTTGATTATAAGGGTGATAAAGTAAAAATTAATGCTGTTCATCGTCTTGCAGGTGTTGCAAAAGAAAATGATAGAGGTGCCGGACCAGGTGCGATTATGCAGGTTGTTGGCGATACTCTGGGAATTAAAGTACACTACTTCGCTCGCATCGATTTCGCCGGATTCGAAAAAGTCGTCGACGCTATCGGCGGCATTGTTGTTGACGTCCCCGTAACACTCAAAGCCGACTACCCAGACAATAAATTTGGCTGGACAAAAGTCAATATCCCCGCAGGAAAACAAACCATGAACGGTATCACGGCATTACAATATGCTCGAGCCCGGTACACAACGAACATCAACCTCGAAGGCGATGAACAACGTGCCAAACGCCAACAGATTGTCCTTCTAGCTATCAAAGACAAAATAGCCGCCAACCCAGAAATTTTTATGAACTTTCAGAAAATTGGAGAAATGCTGAACATCCTGAAAGACAGCTTTCTTACCAGCATCGACACCAATGAGATGTTCAAACTGGGTCAATTAGCCAAAGAAATAGATTCCACAAACCCCGATAAAGTGACAAGCCGTGTACTCAAAGAACCACTGATCTATCACGAAGACCGTAAAGGTGTAACAGAATGGTTTTTCTACCCCACTGATAAAAGCTGGAAAGGCATCCACGATTGGGTTCAGGAATTATTTACCAACCCAAGTCTTCGCGATAATCTCACCGAAGAAGCTGCCACTATACAAATCAACAATGGAACAGATACCAAAGGCCTTGCTACATTAGTGCGAAATAGCCTACAAAGTTACCCATTCACCATCCTCAACCCTGCCAACACCACAGAAACCTACGCGAATACCACAATCATCGACTACAGCAGTGGACTCAAGCCCTCAACCTTAAAATTTCTTGAAACCTACTTCAACGCAAAAGCCATTAAGCCAGAAAAAATATCCGCAAACCAAAAAGCCGACATCGTGGTCATACTCGGCGGAAACTATGCGCCTCCAGAAAAAGAAGAAAATGTGCAATAACGTGCCAGTTGTCCGCCCACGGACAACGGCTAACAGGTGGGAGACGAAAGCTTTGCCCGAAGTCAAACCACCACCATGGGTACTTTTTTAGCATTTAACAAAGGCAATCTGCTTCTCTCATTTCCCCCGCTCACAATTGCTATTTCACCCTTTTTCCGGTACTCTTGACTTTGTAAAGCAAAAAAACTCTGCTTTCTGTGAAAGCATTTTTTGAGCATAAGGCTTGCAGGTACGAGTTGAGTTTCACGCTTTCTACTCCGTTTATATTTTTTAGCTATTTAAAGAGGACATTCTCTCTATGCCGATGCAAAGTTTTTCCATGGTTGCCGAAAAGTTACGACTCAGCGAAGACGAACTGAGAGAGTTTATCAGCGAGCAGAAATTGGCCATTGGCGGAAAAGTAAACGTCCTATCAGAAGATAAAGTGAAGCTCATCGAAGAACGTCTCAGTTTTACCAAAAAACAGGAAAAGAAAAAGCAAAAAGATACCGACGTGGTAACTGATACCAAGAATAAGGTTGTCGCTAAAGGCAAAACAGCTGAAGCAGATGAAATAGCACCAGTTGCAGTAGACACCACTCCTGCCGCTCCACCAAAACCACCAGCAAAAATTGTATCCATCCTTGCTCCCATTTCCCCCAAAGAACTCGCACTCGCTACCGGAGTTGCCGCCAACGAAATTATCAAAAAACTCTTTGAAAACAATATCGTCGTCAACCTCAACCAAGAAATTGACTTCGAAACCGCCGCCATCGTGATTTCCGACTTCAACATAGAACTTGAAGAAGAGCAAGCCGCCGTTTCCGAAGACGATAAAACCATTTTGGAATTACTCGCTGATGCCAGTGCCACGAAATTTGTTGACCGGCCCCCAGTTGTTACCATCATGGGACACGTCGACCATGGAAAGACAACCCTCCTCGACGCCATTCGCGACACCAACGTGGTAGCCAAAGAAGTCGGTGGCATCACACAGCGTATTGGAGCCTACCAGGTTGAGAAAAAAGGAAAAAAGATCACCTTCATCGACACCCCCGGCCACGAAGCATTCACCGAAATGCGTGCCCGTGGAGCTCAGGTGACCGACATTGCGATTCTCGTTGTTGCCGCAGATGACGGCGTTCAACCCCAGACCCTCGAAGCCCTCAACCACGCTCGCGCCGCCAACGTTCCCATCATCATCGCCATCAACAAAATGGATAAACCCGAAGCCGACCCAGATCGAGTAAAACGCGAACTCGCCGATCACAACCTCCTTGTGGAAGAATGGGGTGGAAACACCGTTGTTGTTCCTATTTCTGCTAAGAAAAAAACCGGACTAGAAGAGCTCCTCGAAATGATTCTCCTCGTTGCAGATCTTCAAGAACTCAAAGCTCCACTCGATATTCCTGCCTTTGGAACCATTGTCGAATCACACCTCGATAAAGGAAAAGGCCCTGTTGCCACAGTACTTGTTCAAGGTGGTACTTTGCACGTTGGTGACACCGTCGTTGTAGGAGGAATTCACGGAAAAGTTCGAGCCATGACCGACTGCCGTTTGAAAAAAATCAAAACCGCCAATCCTTCAGATCCAGCAGAAATAAACGGACTCTCAGAAGTCCCTCATGCTGGTGACATTGTCCGAGTATTTCTTGATGAAAAAATAGCTCGCGCTTTGGCCGACCGTCGAAGACTACGTGCCCGCTCCGCCATGATGAGTTCCAGAAATGTAGTGTCCCTCGACACGCTTTCCGAAAGACTCAAAGAAGGCAATCTTGACCAACTTAACCTTATTCTTAAGACTGACACCAAAGGTTCTCTCGAAGCTATCAAAGGCTCTCTCGACAAAATCGACCAGAGTGAAGTGCGCATCGGTATCATCCACGAAGGCATCGGTGATATTTCTAACTCAGATGTATCGTTAGCTTCTGCATCCGGTGCCATTGTTATCGGATTCAGTGTTAAAATCCCACCACTGATTGATAAAAGCGCAAAACTTCTTGGTGTTGAAGTTCTCATCTATGACATCATTTACAACCTCCTCGACCACGTTCAACAGGCAATAACAGGTATTATCAAAGCCAAACCAAAAGAAGTCTATCGCGGCAAAATGAAAATCAAAGCTCGCTTTGCCACATTCCCTACCAGCGTTATCGTTGGTGGAGAAATCACCGACGGATTTATCAAGAAAAATTTCCACGCAAAAATACTTCGTGGTGACGAACAAGTTGGAACTGGTAAGGTCAAAATTGTCCGTCGTGTCAGCGTTGAGGTTCCTCAAGTTGACAAAGGGCTGGAGTGTGGAATACAATTTGAAACCACCTTCCGAAAGATAAATGCAGACGATGTGCTTGAACTGTACGAATGGGAGGGGACATCTCTTTCAAAATAACGAAAATCTAAGGATGATTCTATGAAACAAAATCGCATGATGATGATCAACAACCTGATACAACAGAAATTGGGAGCGATCATCCAGCAAGAAGTACAGAACACCAAAGCACTCATCACTATAACCGAGGTAGACACCGCCCCTGATTTAAGAAACGCAAAAGTATTAGTAAGTATTTTCGGTAAAAGCAGCCATCAAGATATCCTCAAGAAACTCAACGCCCGAGCTCCCTACCTCCAGCATCTCGTCGGACAGCAGATAAAACTCAAGCGAGTTCCGCAGTTCGTTTTTCGCATGGATGTGGGTATTGAGCACGCTGATACTATTGATCGGTTGTTTAAAAAAATCGAAAAAGAAGAAGAACAGGAATAGACAACGGAGTAACAACAATCCAAGCGTAAAACAAACTACCAACAATCTACGGAAATAAAGCCTCATGTTTGCAACCACTATCAAAATGCTACAAAGAGCTCAGAATATAGCGATCTTTTCCCATCGCAACCCTGATGGAGATGCTTTAGGCAGTAATCTTGCTCTCCACCTCGCTTTAAAAAAATTATTGATCAAATCAACTCCTGTTTGTGTCGACCACCCCCCAGCTGTACTACACTTTCTTCCGCATATCGATGAACTTGTTACCAGCTTTGACCCCGAAGACTTTGACCTCTTTGTGTTCCTTGACTGTGCAGATATCGAAACACTCAGTGGCTTCTATCCCCGCTACAAAACCTTTTTTGAAACCAAACTCACCATCAACATTGATCATCACCCCTCCAACAAGCTCTATGCAATCGAAAACGTTGTCGATAAAAGTAAGGCTGCAACAGCACTTCTCGTCTACGATCTCCTCCAAGAAATGAAAATTCGTATCGATCCTGAAATAGCCACATGTCTACTCACAGGTATCATCACGGACACTGGTGGCTTTCAGCATTCCAACACCTCACCGGAAACACTTTCCGTAGCATCAGATCTCACAGACAAAGGCGCCAACCTCGAGAAAATTGTAAATGCCGTATTCAAAAGCAAGTCCCTTACCACCCTACGACTTTGGGGAAAAGCTCTCTCCAGGATTTCCCTCGACAAAGAAAAAAATCTTGTCTGGTCAAGTGTTACCAAAGAAGATATTTCTGAATTGGGCGCTTCCTATGACGACTTATCAGGTGTTATTTCTTTCATGTTTGGCATCCCTGAAGCAAAAGTTGCTATCCTCCTTGCCGAGCGAGAAGACGGCAAACTCAAAGGAAGTATTCGCACAAAAAACGGTGCCGATGCCAATGAACTTGCCGCTTTTTTTGGTGGGGGAGGGCACAAGAAAGCTGCAGGATTTGTAGTGAAGCAAGGTCTAGGGGATTCCGCAGCGTAAACACTAATAATTGATTTTTCAATATAAAAATCTTCCTAGAAATATCTCAACCTAGGTTATTAATAGTAATTTCTTCAAAAGAAGGAGTGTTATGAAAAATAAAATAGTTACAAGGATTACAGTGCTTACTGCCAGTATTGGAATTTGCTTGTCAGCTCTAGCCTTTGATCAGGCATATGCTGCCACACAAAAAAAACCTGGCAACGAACAGCCTCTCAGAGCACTGAACTATCGTGCCTTATGGTTAAAAGAAGAAGCCTCGATACCTCAAAACACGGATGAATATTACAACCTTAAGCCTGGCATGGAATTTACTGTGACTGTGAGTTTTAAAAACATCGGGACTGAGGTATGGCATTCGGATGGAGAAGACAGGCAAGTTTGCATTTCTACCTATAAAGATCCACAAGTGCAGTCTGCTAGACCAGAGTATGGATTTGATCTACCCAACAGTGGAAATTTTGGGAAATCAATGTTTAAAAGTAACACATGGAAAACTGATTACAGAGCCGCATGTCTTGATCAGAACAGCGTTGCTCCAGGGGAAGTTGGGACATTCACGCTCAAGTTCAGCGTTCCAATATACACTTTCTCTCCTCCTTCTTATTGGAATGCTAATGGCATTTGGCGTGATGATTTTTCACTTTCTTCGGGACCATTTTGGATTGAGGCTGATGCTCCCTATCCGCAAGGAAAAGGCGATCCCTTAGGGATTGCACATCTTTGGGTCGGATTTCGAGTGGAGGATCAGAATCCTAAAACACCAAAGCAGGACACTACGTTACTGGTTCAATATTCAAAATGCAATTCATACACAGGGCCAGACGAGTATGAGAAATTTTTTATCAATCTTACTATTAAAAATAAGCAAGTATATCTTGGCGACGACGTTATATTGGCACAGGCAGACGCAACAACGTTTCATTTTATCACCGATCAAATAGTTACTAAAAACAATTACATTTCCCACGACATTGTTACAGCATCGAGAAGATATGCGGTTGACGCAAAAGCGATGTATTTTATTTCTCAAGGAGAAAGTTGGTGCAGTGATATTCACACTAAAGAATTAGTTGTTAGAAAAATGCTTGGTGTTGCTGAAAAGTCATTTCGCGTTATGGAAAATGACTATGCACGAGATGCTCTACACATTTACTTTCAAGGTATGCCGCTTGCAGAGGTTGATTTAAACGCTGCACAGCTACTATCTTACCCATACCTAAAAGATAAAAGCTGTGTCTATTTCCAAAACAAAAAAGTGATAGGTGCCGATCCCAACACGTTTGAAGTGCTCGGAGACGGATATGCAAAAGATAAGAACCACTATTACTTGAGGGAAAATATTACACTATACTTGCCCACACTTCATTAGTGTATAAAGAGAACTAGTAACTAGCTGCAAACCACAATAAGCCTATGACTGACTTTAGAACGAAACAAAATACCAAAATTTACCTAATAATTGGATGTGTAGTTTGCACTGTTGCAGTGGTGAGTTTTGTTATCATCTTGATCCTCCTACTAGTGTCAACAACAAAACCATCCCCCGCAGTTATAACTGAAGAAACTAAAAATTTTGAAGCACTCTGTCTCACCTATCAAAGTGGAGATAAAGAAGCCATAAATCAACTGTTTATATCGACAGAAATGTTTTCAATTCTTGCTGACTGCCAGACGTTGACGGATGTAAGAAAAGTAACCATTGATGAAAATGAAAAATATCTTTTAGTAACCATAATAAACAAAGATGGAACTTACTCCCCTATAAATAGTATTAGTTATCACAAAGAAGATACCGTATGGAAATTTGATAGCTGCGCCATCGCAGATCCCTTCAATAATTAGAGTGAAGTCATTCCAAATCCTTGCTATTAAACAAAAACCTTTTTATGCTATACGATAGCGTTCTTAAATAACCTTAATGAGGCCAAAACGATTATGACAGCTGATCAGAAACCAACTTTTTCAATCGACAAAGCATTCTCACAAGCATTTAGTATTTTCAAACAACGTTTTGTATCTATCTACCTTGTTCTTGGCTTAATGATTGTCATTGGGGTTGTCATAGGTGTAGTTGGGCAGGGTTTTTCTTTTTTTCTTAGATTAATTATTATTGGTCCAGTAAGTCTGACCACAAAAAATAGAGACACTATTACGATCGCCTTTATTGTAGGAGGGTTGATTGTCACAGTTTTGTCAATATTTCTAAATCAGCTTATGTATTCAATCATGTATGCTACAACATATAAACCACTCAGTAAGCTTGGACGAAATGAAGATATTTCTAGTGATGACTTTTCATCTGGGCTAAGTTTGAACAACTTAAAAAATATTATTCTTGCTCAATTATTATTTTTTGGGATTATACTTACTGCTATTTTTGTTGTTACAATACCACTTACAATCTACCTCGGTCTTCGCTATTCTTTAGTACTATTTCTCATTCCTGATAAAAATATGACTCTACGCGAAGCAATGGAAGAAAGTAGCCGAATTACCAAAGGCAATATTCTTCCGCTTTTTGGCTTCTGCATTGTTAATGGTTTGTTAGTTGCAGCTGGGATACTTGCCTGTTGTGTTGGCGTTCTTTTTACAGCTCCACTAGGCATGTTGAGTTTATCAGTTGTCTACAACCAACTCATCGGTTCCGCACCAGTTACCGAAAATCCTGTTCCAGTACCAACTCCAAGCAGTTAAGATCTTTTAACGAGCTTCAATAATGGCAAAGCAAAAAGGGGAGGTGACTATCCAAATAGTCACCTCTCAGATAGTGCGTGACGCAATTCTGCCCATCTCAATACTTTCTCTTGCTCTCCTTACCGATGGACCATGGTGTCCTTTACGTCATTTTGTAGGCATTCCATGCCCAACATGCGGAATGACAAGAGCATATCGAGCTTTGTTTCGGCGGGATGTCTCTGAAGCTTTTTCCATGCATCCTTTATTCTGGCTTGTTCCAATCCTCTTAAGCATTTTCTTATTGCGGCGCTACAATCACGCTGCAAAAAAAATCATAGAAAATGGTTTTTTCTGGGGTGGGATTATAACGATATTTGTGATTGTCTGGTGTCTACGTATGGCTTTTCTGTTTCCAAATAAAGCCCCGATGGACTTCAACAACAACGCCGTTGTCTATAAACTACTCAACAATGCGAGTTCAAAATAGCTGCGCAATTAATGAATTACGGCGTTGGAGTATTTTTTACTGGTTTAGGTGGAATAGGAGTAGATGTAGCAGCAGAAACCGGAGTCAGTCCAGGAATTATCGGTGTAAAGATATAGGGGGTCAACACATTCGGCGTGGTTGTTGTTGTCGGAGTCGTTCTCACCCTCTGCTCAGGACTAATTCTCTGAGGAATATTGTCAATCAAGAAAAGCTCCTTACGTCCAAACACCCATTTTTCAACCACATCTTCTGGTTTTTCATACCATGAGTAGCCATCACGTTTAATCACTTCACTGATAAAATCATTCCAAATCGGCGCCGCTTCTGTAACACCTTCAACATTCCACATCGACGAACGATCACTATTTCCACACCACACACCAACAGTCATCTTCGGATAGAATCCTACGGTTGTTATATCTTTTAGATCGGATGCTGTACCCGTTTTCCCCGCAACTCTGTACCCACTAACATTCAAAGCACTCCAAGAACCAAACATCGGAGTGCGAGCCTGATAATCCGATAGGATATCTGTGATAATGTATGCATTTCCTTCTCGAACAATCTGTTTGGTTTTGGGTTCAAACTCATACACTACTTTATCTTGGTTATCAGTAATTTTTAATATTGCAACGGGATCCAGTTCTCGATAATGTTCTATTTTATTATTCTTTGGCACTATCGCCGTATCTCCAGCCTGAGCGCCTCTATTTGCTAGCATAGAAAATCCATAAGTTTCATCAAGGAGTTTTATCTCCGTAGCGCCAAGTGCTACAGAAAGACCAACTTTCGAAAGATCATCAATAGTTGTCAAACCAGCGCGATGAAGAAAATCGACTGTTTCTGGCACACCCATTTTATCAATCATATCCAAAGCAGGAAGGTTATATGAGTTTGCCAACGCTGTTCTCATATACAACTTTCCATGAAACGAGTAATCGAAATTATGCGGCACATAGTTTTGGGGATATTTTATCGGACTATCATTCAACAGTGTTACCGTAGTTTCGCCACGTTCAAGCCCATACACATAGATAAGCGGTTTGATACTTGACCCAACCTGTCTGTATGGACTGGTGGTTACATTTACCTGTCCACTGATAGATACATCATAATAATCAAAACTCCCAACCATGGCGGCAATAGTTCCAGTATCAGGTCGAATCGCTACCATCGCTGCGTTATTTGTATGATGATTGTTCAACTGTCTGCGATGCTTTGCCAACACTGATTCTGCAAGCTGCTGTTTATCCATTTCCAGTGAGGAAATTACAGTAAAGCCATTATTCTTGATATACTGCTCAGCTCGTTGTTCATCATTATCAAACTTCTGCGCAAACCAAGTGACCAAACGTTCCTGTACATAATCAACAAAATGCGGAGCAATTTTTTCGATTTTCTGTTGCTCAAAAATAAGTGGTTGAACAATTGCTTTTTCAGCCTCTTCTTGTGTGATATATCCGTAAGCAGCCATATCAAGCAAAGCTTTGGACTGGCGCTTTTTCCAAGCTGGGATAACTTTTACACCATCTTCTTCCTTGACCATATTCAATGGTTCAATAAGTTTCAAAACATCATCAGTCGTTGATTCATAATTCTGCGCCGAAGGAGCAAAATAGCTTGGAGCAGCAGTCAAACCAGCTAGAAATGCCGACTCAGCCAAGCTAAGATCCTTCACATCTTTATTAAAATACAGTTGTGAAGCCGCCTGGCAGCCATAAGACATTCCACCATAGGGAATCGCATTCAAATATCGTTCAAGAATCTCATCCTTGGAAAGATGCTGCTCAAGTTGGATAGAAAGAATAATTTCTTTCGCTTTTCGCATAAAAGTTTTTTCAGGAGAAAGTAAAGAGTTTTTAATCAACTGCTGAGTGATTGTGCTGCCACTCGCTACAATTTCTTTATTCTGATAAGCAGCTTGCATTGACCGCACAATGCCGCGGAGTGAGAAACCTTGGTGCGAATAGAATTCATGATCCTCGATCGCTAGAGCTGCTTTTTTTAACGATTCAGGAATGGTAGAAATATCGACAGGAATTCTCCTGATGTTTCCGTACTCGTAGAGAAGCACTTCACCAGATTTATCATAGATCTTCGTAGTAGTAGGACTAATCTCATCATCAATAGTTTGAATATCTGGAAGATCACGGGAAACGTAAGCCACCACACTCATAAAACCAACTGAACCAATAGCAAAAACAATGAACGTAAGTACAAGCAATGTTTTCAGAGTTTTCTTAATCATGTATGCTTACAAAACAATGTATGAAAGCAATTCACAGGTTGTGAATCGCTTGGGATTATTTAGTTCAACAAAAAAGTCGCTTTCGAATACTCTAATACTAGCACAAGGAAAACACCATGGCTAAAGGAATTCTCTATCTCATTCCGACTCCCCTCGGAGAGGGTTCTCGCTATGCCCAACACTTTATAGATACTGCTAGAAAAGTGATTGAACCACTCGACGGACTTTTCGTAGAAAACAAAAGAACCGCCCGAAGCCATCTGAAGCAGTTGCACCTTCATAAAAAAATTAATGAAATCCTGATTGTAGAAATAGGTAAAAGTAAAAACGAAAAACTGATCGAAGGCTATTTACAATCAATTGCCGAGGGGCAGCGGTGGGGAATTATGTCCGAAGCCGGTTGCCCAGGTATCGCTGACCCAGGTGCTGATTTGGTGCGTACCGCTCACGCTTGGCACATCCGAACAGTCCCCCTCATTGGCCCATCCTCCAT
>JBAXVQ010000090.1:0-5837 GCA_037128935.1 bacterium
GGAGTACGGTCGCAAGATTAAAACTCAAAGGAATTGACGGGGACCCGCACAAGCAGCGGAGCGTGTGGCTTAATACGATGCTACGCGTAGAACCTTACCAGGTCTTGACATCCGGCTAATCTCCGTGAAAACGGAGGTGTTCTTTACGAACGAGCCGAGACAGGTGTTGCATGGCTGTCGTCAGCTCGTGCCGTGAGGTGTAGAGTTAAGTCTCATAACGAGCGCAACCCCTATTGCATGTTGTATTTTTCATGCGAGACTGCCTGGGTAACCAGGAGGAAGGCGGGGATGACGTCAAGTCAGTACGGCCCTTATGACCTGGGCGGCACACACGCTACAATGGCCGGTACAATGGGTTTTTGCCAAACCGCGAGGTGGAGCTAATCTCATCAAAGCCGGTCCCAGTTCGGATTGGAGTCTGCAACTCGACTCCATGAAGCCGGAGTTGCTAGTAACCGCAGGTCAGCCACACTGCGGTGAATATGTTCCCGGGTCTTGTACACACCGCCCGTCACACCACGAAAGTTGTCAACACCCAAAGTCGCTGAGCTAACCGTAAGGAGGCAGGCGCCTAAGGTGGGGGCGATGATTGGGGTGAAGTCGTAACAAGGTAGCCCTAGGAGAACCTGGGGCTGAATCACCTCCTTTCTAAGGAGCACTTGCCCGTCCAAGCTTTCGAGCGAGGACAGGGAAGGTCGATAAGCGGAGAGTGTCGCAAGATCTCTTTAGCTTACATTCTCTCGTCACTTCCAAGTCGTTAATGCTTTTTTAAAAAGCACCTGAAAATTCAGGTGCTTTTTTTATTGTTTATTATGTTGTTTTTACCGTAATAAAGCTAATAAGGGTAAATCCTGTGTATGTAGCAAGCAAGCAGAAAAAAAAGAAATAAAGAAGGTTCTCGGCGTAAATTGTTCCGCCACTTTATTTGTGCATGTATACGTGCTGTTGCAACGGCGCGTATACACGAACAATATTTCAGAGAGGGCAGTCAATGTCGGAATAGATAACCAAGCATCCAGTACAAAAACACTTCTCGCACTAAATGTATTTTAGTCTAGGTAGTCATTTATCAAATTTGGAATTTAAATATGTGCTATTTAGCAAAAAACAAAATGTTTTCAACTAAACGAGCATATTTTTATGGCTCAAGAAATATTCTTTTATAAAAATGAAAATTGATTGACTAAATTGGAGGAAGTGATATAGTGAGTCGAGCTTAATTAACGAGAAATTGATGCTAAAAGAATTCCTTACAAATGAAGTTGAAGCTTTAAAAGTAGTAGCAAAAACTGCTAGAGGACAGTGGGAGCCGACACCAAAAGTTGGTTTAAAGATGTTTAATTCAATCAATACCATAAGAAAGTTGAATGCTGGTTTCTTAAAAAGACTGGGAATGGATGCCTATTGCAGTCAAGAAGTTCGCAGAGCTACCAGTGCTCTTCTCTACAGTATTCCTACAGGCTTATTGCTTTCGTTAGCAGGAACTGCATTTTATGCTGTGCATGAAATGCGTTCGTTTGTTATAGCAATTAAAGCTGGGGCAAAACATTATGATCGAGATTTTAATATACACACTAGGGTGAAAACTTACCTAGAAGAAAAAGGTAATGCTGCCTACTGTACTTCTATAGAAGCAAGATTGGCAAAAAGAGCTCTTAGATACAATTTGGTACTTAATGGATCTGTAAGCTTAGTTTCTGGAAGCCTAGTTCGAATGATATTTGGAGCTAATAAGAACGATTCATAGTTACTATCTTTACAAGAATAATTATGCTAGGTACAATGGTTCTTGTTGTTCGGGCGATTAGCTCAGCTGGTTAGAGCGCGTCACTGATAATGACGAGGTCAGTGGTTCGAGTCCACTATTGCCCACCAGGTTTTTCTTTTAGCACCGTAAGGTGCTTTTTTTATTGTTAGAGCAAGATTAAATAATAATAGTAAGCAACAAGATAAGTCCAAAAATAAGACCAAAGAGACTGCAAAACAACTGACCATACATAAAAGCAGTAGAAGATTCTGATTTAAGTTTTTTAGTATTTAAACAGATATTGAAACATTTATAGTACTCATCGTAAGTCTCAAATTTATTTTCTGCTATATTGTCAGCTATGTTTAGTCTAAAGTATCCCCAATTTTTTGCATGATGATAATCAATGAAAAATTGAATCATGCCAAGCACAACTGACAATGCATAAAAGAAAACAGTACTGAAAGCGACCAGTTTTATAGTTATAGGATCTTGTTTATTTGAAATCAAGTATGATCCAACAAGTGGTAAAATAATTGTACATGTCAGCATATTTCCTTTTAGGATTTCTGTAAAATTTCGATTTGCTCCTTCAAAGTCGCTTGCAGCTAGATTGTTCAAATTTTTGCGCTCCTCATTTAAGAGCGCGTACTCGTCTACAGATACATTTGACATATATTACTTGCCTATAGGTTTTTTAGGTGAGGATGTAGGTTGTGGTCTTGGTTTAGGAGGTTGTGGAGCAGGACGCAATCCAAATTTTTCGGGTTTGAATTTTGGAGAATTAGATGGTTTGCTTTTGTTCATTATTTAGTAATTCCTTATAAAGTTGCTCACCGCACCAAACACTCCCCCACCAACTCCCCCACCTCATGCCTCAACCCCTCCAACTCCGCAGTCGAAAACCCCATTTTTTGCCTATAATCAGCATGTAAAGTTCGATCAGGGATAAACTGCTGCAGTGCATATCGTTTCGCGCCCTTGATCAAATTTCCGATCTCTAGGATATCATCCCGCTCAAGCAGCCCGGCAACAATCGTAGTTCTAAACTCATAGTCGATACCTGAGTCCATAATAAACAGTATACTTTCCCAAATCTTTTCCGTATCAACTTCTTTCCCAACCACCTTTGGGTACTTTGCTAGAGGAGCTTTGATATCCATCGCGAAATAATCAACCAGATTCTGCTTTACTGCTTCTTTCACCACATCTGGTCGCACGCCCGAAGTATCAAGTTTGATAAGAAAGCCAAGCTTTTTTATGGTTTCCATAAACTCCAGTAGGTCATGTTGAATCGTAGGCTCTCCGCCTGTTATAACGACCCCATCCAGCTTCCCTTTCCGTTCTTCAAGAAAGGAAAGCACCTCAGAGACGGGAATTGGATCAGTAAAGAGGAGGGGATCAACCAACTCGGCATTATGGCAGTAATGGCAACGAAAGAGACAGCCTTGGGTGAAAATAATTGCGGAAATTTTACCAGGGTAATCGATCAGTGAAAATTTCTGTAAACCGCCAATACGCATGGTACACCACAGTACAATTAATCTTGTGTTTTCTCTCTCCCCCTTTGCAAGGGGGAGTTGGAGGGGGTTGCATTTCGCAAGAGCTTTCGCTATTCATGCTTTGCTCGAAAATCCAACCCCACCCAACCTCCCCTTCGGAAGGGGAGGAGTTGTGCTATGGATGCTACTTAGTATTACACAGCCAATGCTTCTGAAGATACTTCTACTTCTTTTTTTACGTCCTGATCGAGAGCTTGCTCGACTGAGAACATCTTTCTCAACACAAACTCGGACTGCTTTCCTTCATTCCACTGCTGCACAGGACGGAGATAGCCTACAACGCGGGAATATACTTCGCAGTTAGATGCACATTGTGGGCAGGTGTTTTGCTCGCCATTCAGATAGCCGTGTGAAGGGCAGACGCTGAATGTTGGTGTAAGCGTAAAGTAAGGAAGTGCATAGCTATCGCACACTTTTCTTACAAGCAGTTTAACGCTTTCAGGATGATAAATTTTTTCGCCACAGAAGAGGTGCAGTACTGTTCCGCCAGTGTATCTTGTCTGCAATCCATCCTGAAGATCGAGTGCTTCAAAAATATCCTCAGTGTAGCTCACTGGAAGCTGGGATGAGTTGGTATAGAAAGGCTGAGCCCCGTCAGCAAGATGTTCTTCATTTGCAACAATAATGCCAGGGAAGTGCTTTTTATCTAGCAATGCAAGGCGGTAGGTTGTCGCTTCTGCTGGTGTTGCTTCAAGGTTGTAGTTATTTCCGGTTTCCTGTTGGAAATCAACAAGACGATTGCGCATGAAATCAAGCACTTTCTGGGAAAATACCTGTCCAGCGGTTGAGGCAATGTTTGTACCAAGAAGGTTAAGACACACTTCATTCAAACCGATCAAGCCAATAGTGGAGAAATGGTTTTTCCAATATTGTTGAGCACTCATTTGAATATCACGAAGATAGAATTTTGTGTATGGATAAAGACCGCTTTCTGTAAGCGTTTCAAGAATCTTTCTTTTGGTTTCCAAACTCTGTTTTGCCAACTGCATGACTTCTTCAAGGAGGGTGTAAAATTGTTCTTCGCTTTCAGCTTTGTAGCCAAGACGAGGAAGGTTAATTGTCACTACGCCGATTGATCCTGTGAGTGGATTAGCACCGAACAAGCCACCACCTTTTGAAAGCAGCTGACGGGTATCAAGGCGAAGACGACAGCACATTGAACGGGCATCTTCAGGGCTCATATCCGAATTTACGAAGTTTGCAAAATAAGGAATACCGTATTTCGCTGTCGCTTCCCAAAGAATATTTAATTTGGGGTTATCCCAGTCAAAATCGCGGGTAATGTTGTATGTAGGAATTGGAAAGGTGAACACACGACCCTGCGCATCACCTTCAACCATCACTTCCATAAAGGCCTGGTTGAGCATGTCCATTTCAGGTTGGAATTCTGCATAGGTTTCCTTCTGAGGTTTTCCTGCGATCATGACGGCATTATTCGCATAAGTCGAAGGAACGGTTAGATCCATTGTGATGTTGGTAAAAGGAGTCTGGAAACCAACGCGTGTTGGCACGTTGATATTGAAAACAAACTCTTGAAGCGCTTGTTTCACCTGCTCGTAGGTCAACTTGTCATAACGAATGAATGGAGCCAAGAGAGTGTCGAAGCTGGAGAATGCTTGAGCGCCAGCAGCCTCACCCTGGAGAGTATAGAAAAAGTTAACAATCTGACCGAGAGCAGTTCGGAAATGTTTTGCTGGCTTGCTCTGTATTTTTCCAGAAGCACCCGTGAAGCCAACAGTGAGGAGATCATAGAGATCCCAACCGACGCAATATACAGAAAGCTGACCAAGGTCATGAATATGAAGATCGCCATTGGCATGTGCATCTTTGATTGCTGGAGTATAGATTTTGTTCAGCCAGTAGACCTTGCTCGTTTCTGAAGCAATGTAATTGTTCAACCCCTGAAGGGAGTAGGACATATTACTATTTTCTTTAACCTGCCAATCAAGCTTGCAAAGATATTGGTCGATGAGATCTACACCAGATTTAGTGATAATTTCACGGATTTTAGCATGCTGATCACGATAGATAATAAAGGTCTTTGCTGTCTTCTTATACGGTGAATTTAACAGTACTTCTTCTACGATGTCCTGTACCTGCTCAACAGAAGGGATTGGGGCAGTAATCTGTTTTTCTGCGTACATCAAAACAAGTTGCGTGAGCTGGGTTGCACCTTCAGCAGAGAACTCGCCACTTGCTTCGCCAGCTTTTGTTATTGCGTGTGCGATTTTTTGCTGGTCAAATGCGACGATCTGACCATTTCTTTTTTTGATCTCAGTGAACATATATGTTTTCCTTTTTGAGAGATAATGTACAATGACGATAAAGTAATTTCCGTCTAATTGCAGTAAATTATTTTCAAAAAAAAAGTAAACATATGTACAATTGTTCCCTAATGAAAAGAAATTTGTAATAATAGTTCAACAAGAGCGCTTGCGCACAAAATAGTGCGATAAAAAAATGTAAACCTATATCCATTCATATTTCTATGACCAACATCAGTGCAATCAATAACAATCAGGTTTTAA
>JBAXVQ010000091.1:0-5595 GCA_037128935.1 bacterium
GCTCAGGGCGGGTGTAGCAAAAACCGCGTCACTTTTTTAATCTCAGGTAGTGGTGGGTAACGAAGAGGAAAAAAGTGACATAAAAAGTTATCAGAGAGCGGGATGAAGGTGGGAGACATCGGGCGTTGTGTTGCAGATGAACTTCCCTGATATGGGGGTGCTTTGCTCGAGATTTTTTATATTTTCCTGCGTATGCTTTTTTATGCGCTTTGGTAGGTTTTTATTGGCTGCTTTCGCTTTTTTTGATTGGAGAATAAACAAAGAGCCATCGGTGGATGGCTCTTTGTAGTTGATATGATTGTTGGTTTTGTGAGTTATTCGGATTTTTTTTCTAGGAATTTGTTGAGGCCTTCTAGGGCGCGGAGGACTTCTAGGGGGATGCAGAAGACTACGGTGTTGGTATCGTCTGAGCTGATATCGTTTATGGCGGTTAGGGTGCGGAGGTGGAGAGCGCCGGGGGTGCTTCCGAGCATCTGGGCGGCGGCGGCGAGGTTTTCGGCGGCGATTTTTTCACCTTCGGCGTTGATGATGACGGCGCGTTTTTCGCGTTCGGCTTCGGCTTGTTTGGCGATGGTGCGTTTCATGTTGTCTGGGAGGGATATGTCTTTGAGTTCTACACTTTGGACATCAACGCCCCAGGCTTCCGTTCTTTCGTCAACCATGGTTTGAATTTTTTGGGAAATGGTTTCGAGGTGACCGAGGAGCTGGTCTAATTCAACTTGTCCGATGACATTTCTCATGATGACTTGAGCAAGTTGGATCACAGCGTAGGTGAAGGATTCTACTTCGATGATTGATTTGCCGGCATCGATGACACGGTAGTAGATAACGGCTTTGATGTTTACGGGGATATTATCTTTTGTAATAATTTCTTGATCCGGAACGTCACCAGTTTTGATGCGCATGTCGACTTTTCGGTAGGTTTGGATAATTGGAAAAACGAATCTCCAACCTGGATTCATGATGCCACTGAATTTTCCGAATGAGAATCTGACTCCGCGTTCGTACTGTTCAATTTGTTTGATGCAGGATGCGAGGATGATGAGAACAGGGACGAAGAGAAGGGCGCCGGCGGAGAAGAATACACCGATGACTGCTGCCATTGTTTGCTCCTAATTATTGTTGCAGGTTGTTATTGTAGCGTAAAACATGATTTCAATGGTAGCCTTTTTTCCCTGTTTTTTCAAAGCTGGTATGATTATAGGTGGTAATAGGAGGGCAGAATATGTTTGTGTTGTATGTCGTTTGTAAAGATCAGACTGAAGCGAAAACCATTGCAAAAACGTTACTTGATGAGGATTTGATTGCATGTGCTAATACGTGGCCGACAGTTTCTTACTACGAGTGGGAGGGGGATTTTGTAGAAGATTCCGAGATAGTGCTTTTGATGAAAACAAAAAAAGATAATTATCATCAGATTGAAACGCGAGTTTTGGCTTTGCATAGTTATGAAACACCGGCGATATTTGGCTGGGAAGTTGATAAGGTAAATCCATCCTACATGGAATGGTTGCAGGCGAAATGCCAAAAAACCGAGTAATTTTTATAGTTCTCAACTAAACTGAACTTATTTTTACCTATTATGAAAAAACACAAGTCACTTTTTACGCTTTGGCACCTTCTAGGCGTGTTGGTGTTTGGTAATCTTGTTTTTATTATTGTTGGATTCTACTTTGAAGTGTTTAACATGCATGATATTTATTCGTGGTTTATGAATGTGGTGATACAGGCGACAATTGTGTTTGCTGTGTTTGAAGTGCGTGATCATTTTCGAAAACAGTCTGAGGATAGTTATAAAATAACCAACTCTCTTCATGACCTTCAGAGACGTTATAGCGAAATTGAGTTTCTTTCTCATAAAGATAAGGTTATTCCTCATCAGGTTTTGTTGTTGAATACGCAGAAAAAGAAATTGGAAGTGGATTTTGAGGAAAAGCTTTTTGAGTTAGATGCATTTTTTAAGATGCAGTTTTTTGAGATTATGAAAGCGCATCGCAAAGCCCTTGTGTTTAATTCTTATGCTGTGCGATTGAAACATTACGATGATCTGAAAAGCAAAGTTGTTTTACGTTGTGAAAAGTCGACATATTTTAATCATCTTGTGACGAATCTAGCTCTGGATTTTGGCTTTCACCGCAGTGGGTTTTCTATACGAGAAATTTTTGAACCAGGACCGAAGCTGACACCGTTTGAGCAAAGTAAACTTTCAAACAATCTTGGGTTGAATATGTTGATTAAGAGTAGTGATGGCTACTTTCTTTTTCAGCGAAAGAGGCAGGATGTTTCCATTTCGAAGGGAAAGATTACGATGTCAGTTGGTGGTGCTGTTTTGTATGAGGATTGTATTCGTGATGGAAAATTTTCTTTCTATCATGCGGTTGATCACGAGTGTGAAGAGGAGCTTTTTCACCGTCCTGCGAAACAGCCGGTGTTTCTTGGTTTTGGGCGGGAGGTTGATTGGGGTGGAAAACCACAGTTTTATTTTTATACGCAAATGAAGCAAAGTTTTGCTGTTTTGCATGAGGCTTTTCAGCGCGTGAATGATGAAAGTTTGGCTTTACTTTCTGTAGAAGAGTCTAAGCTTGAAGCGTTTTTTCTGGAACACTTTGAGGAGTTTGAACCTTCGGCTGCGGCGTGTTTAGTTTATTATTTGAAGATGTATGGCAAGGAAAAGAGTGTTACACGTTGATGAATTGTAATGTTTTGGTAGTATTCCTGAGGACTTTGACAGGGAAATGTGCTAGTGTGTAGTGAGATACTAGTGAGTTTTTTCCTATGTTTAAAGATCAGGTGGTTATTCAGGTGGGGGCTGGACGAGGTGGTGATGGTTCCCTTTCCTTTCGTAGAGAGAAGTATGAGCCACGTGGTGGTCCTGATGGTGGCGATGGTGGGCGTGGTGGAGATGTGGTTATTCGTGCTGAGAAAACGATGCGAACGTTGAATAATTTTCAGGAAAATCAGAAGTTTGTGGCTGTAGCTGGTGGACCAGGATCGGGAAGAAAAAAACATGGAAAAGCAGGTGCATCGAAAATAGTGAAAGTTCCTCAAGGGACGCTGGTATTTGAGTTACGGGATGGGAAGTCACTGTTTCTTGGCGATCTGGCCGAGGATGGTGATGAGTTGGTGGTGGCAAAGGGTGGAAAGGGCGGTTTGGGTAATGTGCATTTTGCAACGCCGTCACATCAAGCACCTCGTGTTGCAGATTTGGGAGCAGATGGAGATAAAAAACGTCTATTTCTTGAGTTGAAGTTGATTGCGGATGTTGGATTTATTGGTTTGCCCAATGCGGGGAAATCGACATTATTGTCGGTGATATCCAATGCTAATCCAAAGATTGCCGCTTATCCTTTTACCACTCTTGATCCGAATCTTGGCGTGGTTGATCTTGGCCCGTATCTTGCGAAAGAGCCAAAAGCTCCTGGCGAGAAGAGGATTGTTCGCACTCAGCCTTTAGTGTTGGCGGATATTCCTGGGTTGATTGAGGGGGCTGCAGAGGGGCGAGGTTTGGGGCATAAGTTTCTTCGACACGTTGAACGTACGTTGTTTCTGGTACATATGCTTGACGCGACGTCGGGAGATATTTCCCAGTTGAAGAAAGATTGGATGATGATTAATGATGAGTTGAAGCGGTTTAATCCTGAAGTGGTGCAGAAGCCGCAGATCGTGGTGTTTAATAAAATAGATAATTTGCTTGATGAGCAACTGCAGCAGTTGCGTAAAGATGCGAAGAAGGCTTTTCGTGGGAAACCGATTTGTTTTATTTCTGCTGGGTATGAAGAAGGGTTGCAGGAGTTGTATGTGGAGTTGGCGAAGATGTACGACCTAGTGAAAGATCAGCCACGTATTGTGCATCCTAAAGCGGTTTTTCGGCCTTTGGATCATATTGAGAAGGCATTTGTTATTTCACGTGACGAGGATGGGATGTGGATTGTTAAGGGTAAGAAGGTTGAGCAAATTGTGCAGACGACACGGTTGGAGGAGGAGGATGGGTTGATGCGGATGTTTGATTTGTTGAAGCGGGCTGGGTTGATAGCTGCGTTAGAGGAGGAAGGGGTGATTCCGGGGGATGAGGTGAGGATTGGGAAGTGGGAGTTTACGTGGGGGTAGGGGTTTATATTTTCTTTCTGGGTATGATTTATTATTTTTGGTTGTTGTGGATAGTAATACCTGCGAATGCTTTTGGGGGGAGGGTTTTTCTTGGGTGGTGTGCAGCGAACCTTTTTTCTTCGGTGGTTTTCGCCTGCATGTCGAGTTACTTTTTTTTCTTGATAAAACCCTTCGACAAGCTCAGGGTACGAAAAAATCAAGTCGAAATAAATCCCGCGCTGAGGGTGACGACCTATTTCGACGGGCATCAGAGGGCGAGAAGGTTGTTGTGGGTGTACCTGTGAGGCTGTAACCGAGAGATGGGGCGGGGTGGAGAGATTTCGCGGGCGATGTTGTGGGTGTTGACCTAGCTGTGGGGAAAGAGAAATGCGGGTGCCTAGCGGATGCTTTTAATGCCTGACGGATGTCGTTTTGTGCCTAGCGGATGCTTTTTTATGCCTGACGGATGTCGTTGGGTATACTGGTAGTAGAAATTTAAAAAACATACTTATGAACATCAAAAAACTTATTCCGACTAGTTTAAAAAACTTTTATCATCATTATCAGGCTTCTAGTGCGGTGAAGCGGTATGGGTTTCCGAGTCGGAGGTTGAAGGTGATTGGGATTACGGGGACGGATGGGAAGACTACTACTACGACTTTTTTGACTTCGGTGTTGCGGGTGGCGGGGTTTGAGACGGGGATGATTAGTACGATTCGGGCGGAGATTGGGGGGAGGGAGTTGGATACGGGGTTGCATGTGACAACGCCGGATGCGGCGGATGTGCAGAGGTATTTGTCGATGATGGTGGAGGAAAAGATGGAGTATGCGGTGTTGGAGGTGACTTCTCATGGGTTGCGACAGGGGCGGGTGTTTGGGGTGGATTTTGATGTGGCGGTGGTGACGAATATCACTCCTGAACATTTGGATCAGCATGGGACGTTTGAGCAGTATCGAGAGGATAAGGGGAAGCTTTTTTCTGTTCTGGCATCGAGTTTCCGCAAGCCTGGTGTGCCAAAGGTTGCAGTTGTGAATCGTGATGATATTGGGTCTTTTGAGTACCTTTCCAAATTCTTTTCTGACCGACAGATTGTGTATGGGTGTGTTGATGAGGCTGAAGTTTGGGCGTCGGATATTGTTGATTCTCAGCGAGGTGTTGGTTTTGTGTTGCACTCTGGTAAGGATGAGGTGGCTGTCTATCTGAAAATTCCTGGACATTATAATGTTTCCAATGCGCTTGCGGTAGCATCAGTGGCTCTTTCGCAGGGGATTGATTTGCCAACGATTAAGGTAGGATTGGAGGCTGTGGAGCAGGTTTCGGGGAGGATGGAGTATGTTACCAAGGTAGGAGATCCCTTTACGGTTATTGTAGATTTTGCGCATACACCCAATTCTTTGGAACAGGCTTTGAAATCGTTACGGAGTAAGTTGGAGACTGAGAATAAAGTGAACGGTAAGCAAGGGAAATTATTGGTTCTATTTGGATGTGCGGGGGAGCGGGATCCTTAC
>JBAXVQ010000092.1:0-5579 GCA_037128935.1 bacterium
ACACCAGAAGAACCCTGCTGCCGAACTTGCGATCTGCGGTGTGGAGAAGACCGATGAAACCGGACGGCTGTGCCGCCTTAACCTCGCAGTGCATGGCTTGGAAGGCCAGATTCGCCACGGTGGCAACGTCAATAGCTATTACGACGACCCGCACAACGCCGTCGGCCAGTTTGATTTTGTGCTGGCAAACCCGCCTTTCAACGTCAATGCGGTAGACAAAGAACGCCTGACCGACATGGTGGGTGCTGGTCGGCGCTTTCCGTTTGGACTACCGCGAACCGACAACGCAAACTACCTGTGGATTCAACTTTTCTATTCGTCGCTGAACGCCAAGGGTCGGGCTGGCTTCGTCATGGCGAATTCGGCTTCCGACGCCCGTAGTTCTGAACAGGCCGTGCGCCAGCAAATGATCGAGGCCAAGGCCGTGGATGTGATGGTGGCCGTTGGCCCCAATATGTTCTACACCGTTACCTTGCCCTGCACCCTGTGGTTTCTGGACAAAGGCAAGGCAAAGACCCAACGCGCCGACACCGTGCTGTTCATCGACGCCCGGCATATCTACCGGCAAGTGGACCGCGCCCACCGCAACTGGTCGGATGCCCAGATCGGTTTCATCGCCAACGTGGTGCGGTTGTATCGTGGCGCGAAGGCGTTTATTTTTCCTGGTGAAGATGATTTTGGGATGACGATGGTAGAGGCAATGGCGTATGGTACGCCGGTGATTGCGTATGGTCAGGGGGGTGCGTTGGAGATTGTGCAAAAAGGGGTGAATGGGGAGTTATTTGATGAAAGTTCGGTGGGGTCACTTTCTGAAGCTATTGAGCGGTTTCTTAAAAGCAGTTTTGAGTATAAACAAGTGCAGGAATCGGTGGAGAGTTTTGATGAGGGGGTGTTTGCGGAGAGCATATTGGAATTGGTTATGCGTTGAATGCTTTATTCCGGTGGTAGTTGTCCGCCTACGGACAACACTTCAGCACCCCACCCGTCTGCCGTTGTCCGTGGGCGGACAACTGGCACGGTGCTTTAGGGCTCAAGGCGAGTAACCGTAGGAATCTTATCAAATCCTTTGTCGTAGCTGTAGATTGCGTTGATGCCTAACTCTTCCATCCAGGCTATTGCTAGTGTGTCTTCAAAATCCAGATTGGTTGATGGAAATAAATCCAGTGCACGGAGAAGTACTTTTTTGTGGGGAATTTTGAGGTTGGGAAGTGAAAGAATTGGGTACAGTGCTTCACGAATTGCATCAGCACTGAGGTTGTATAGTTTTTTTGAACCAAGGACAAACACTGTTTCTGCAAAGACAGCTTCTGAGGAAACAAGGGTGATTTCTTTTCTTTCCGCCTGTTTTAGTAACTGGAAACAATACTCTGCCTTGAGCGGGTCATCTCTGGTGAGCACACGAATAATGATGTTGGTATCGAGAAAGAACATACGGTTGATCCTAACAAAGTCTCTCTGTTTTATTGCTCTGTTGCACACTGCACTTCGGTTCCAGTGGTAGTTGTCCGCCTAGGGATAACGCTCCTGCACCCAACCGCCTGCCGTTGTCCGTAGGCGGACAACTGGCACGGTGTGTTATTTAGAATTTTCATTTTTTTTATGTTTTTCTGCAGTCGGTTTACTTATAGTTCGGTACTTTTCTGCCTTATCTTCTGCTACTGCCTGTATAATCTGGTTAAAATCTTTAGGGCTTTGTAACGGTTTTACTGAGCCATAAATACTTTCTAGCGTGGTTGTTACTGGTTGCAACTCAACTGTGCCGTCATCGTTTATGGAGAAAGCAATCTTTTCCCCTTGGGTCAGTTGCAATGCATGACGAACTTCTGGTGGCAGGGTAACTTGCCATTTGCTTGTAGGTTTTCTTGTAAGAATCAATGCATTCTCCTTACTTCTTTCTACAGGTAATAGTACCGAAACACGTCTTACTTTTCAATGTTTTTGCTCCCTACCCTCCTGCCGTTGTCCGTGGGCGGACAACTGGCACGGTGCAAGACAGGTGCAAAATCCACCCTAGCCAACCCCACGTTCCTCTAGTACACTAAAAAGCGTGAAAAGATTGTGTGAAAAACCTTTTTTACGAGTAACTAATGGCTAACATTTACATCACAACGCCAATCTACTACACCAATGACGTTCCTCACATCGGGCATGCTTACACGACGGTGGCGGCTGATGTGCTTGCGCGATTTTATCGGTTTCGGGGTGATACGGTTTTTTTCCTGACGGGGTCTGATGAACATGGTCAGAAGATTGCTAGAAAAGCTGAGGAAATGGGAAAGACACCGAAAGAATATGTTGACTCGTTAGTGGTGGTGTTCAAGGATCTTTGGGAAAAGCTGGGTATTTCCAACGACCATTTCATCCGAACAACCGATGAAATCCATTACGCCACCTGCCAGGCTTTCTTTACGAAAGTGTTGGCGAAAGGTGATATTTATAAAAGTCGGTACGCGGGTTTGTACTGCACAGGATGTGAGTCGTTTAAGGATGAATCTGAGTTGGTGGAGGGTAAATGTCCAGACCACAACAAGGCTCCGGAATGGATGGAGGAAGAGGATTATTTCTTTAAATGGTCAAATTATCAGCAGGCACTTGAGCAGCTTTTTCAGGATAAACCGCTTTTTGTTCTTCCAAAGTCACGATTTAATGAGACTGTGAGCTTTCTTGGGCAGGGGATTAAGGATATTCCGATTAGTAGAACGTTGATTTCTTGGGGTATTCCGGTGCCGGATGATCCTGATCATGTGTTGTATGTGTGGTTTGATGCGTTGATTAACTATTTGACGGGGATTGGGTGGAATCAGCCGGAGCTTTCTCAGCGGTATCAAACGTTTTGGGAAGAGGGAAAAGTAATTCACCTGATGGCGAAGGATATTCTTTCTAAACATGCGCTGTTGTGGCCGGCGATGTTGCTTTCTGCTGGTGTTCCATTGCCAACGACGTGTTTTTCGCATGGGTACTTTACGAAGGATGGGATGAAGATTTCTAAGAGTATTGGAAATGTTATTGATCCGTTTGCTTTGGTGGAGAGTTATGGGGTTGATGCGTTCCGGTACTTCTTCTTTCGGGAGTTTACGTTTGGCGAAGATGGGGATTATCGTGAGGAGCGTTTTGAATCGCGCTACAATAGTGACTTAGCAAATGATTTGGGGAATCTGGTGAGTAGAGTGACCGTCATGGCGCAGAAGTTTCTTGATGGACGGGTTGAGCAGGTTGAAAGTCAGAAGTTTGCACCGGTGATTGAAGCGTTATGGAAGACTTGGGATGAGGATCTTCAGAATTTTCGTTTTAAGGAGTGTTTGGAGCATATTTGGAAATTCATCACCGAGCTGAATGTGTGTGTGGATGTGGAAAAACCATGGGCTCTAGCGAAAGAAAACAAACGTGATCATTTGAACGAAGTGCTTTATACTCTCATTGAGGGAATTAGACACATTGCTTTGATGATCTCACCGTTTATGCCTGACGCGAGCAAAACCATTTATTCGGCTCTGGGAATTGAAACGTTTCCTCAGTCGATTTCGATGGAAGAGCGTGTTTTTGGTGGGTTACAACAACCGTTCACTATCAAGGTGCAGGGATCGTTGTTTCCGAAGAAAGAGAAGACGTGAAGAGACAAGGGGTTTTCGGGTTGTTGTGTACACAATCTCCCTGAGACAAGGCGTGCCATGTCTCTACAAAATTTCAAATACCTTACAGTTACAAATAACAAATACTTATTGTGGAGTTACCGCATATGACAACTGCAGCAGCATTAAAACAAAAACGTTTAGGTAGAGGTCTTGAATCATTGGTTCCGGTGTCCGATCGAGCAAAAATCCTCACTGAAATCGACATCACCAGAATCAAAACAAACCCTCATCAGCCGCGTCAGCATTTTGATAAAAAGGATTTGGCGGATCTTTCGGAGTCGATTAAACAGCATGGTGTTATTCAGCCATTGCTGGTGATGCAGAGTGGGAGTAACTATACGCTGATCGCTGGTGAACGCCGTTTGCAGGCTTCAAAGCTTGCGGGACTCGATAAAGTGCCTGTTGTGATCCGCGATGTCACATCGAAAGAAATGCTGGAGCTGGCGATTATTGAAAATGTGCAGCGCGCTGATTTGAATCCGCTTGAAGAGGCAGTGGCTTACCAGCAGTTAATTGACGAATTTGGTCTGACACAGACTGATGTTGCGGTACGGTTGGGGAAAAACCATTCAACTATTTCTAATACTCTTCGGCTGTTGCAGTTGCCACAGGAAGTGAAAAAAGCACTGGTGGAGGATGATATTTCTGAAGGGCATGCGAGGGCGTTGCTTGGTGCTTCTTCTTCGAAAATGCTTATGGATCTGTTTCAGCATGTGGTGCAGGAAAAGCTTTCTGTTCGAGAAACTGAACGTCTGGTTCGGGATAATAATGCGATTCAACTTATTAAATCTACCAAAAATAAATCTGAGAAGCCGTTGATGCCGCAGAAAGTTCAGCAGTTTGAACAGAAGCTCGCGAAGAAATTTAACCTGCCGGTGTCGGTGAATCTTTCGAGAAGAGGTGGGAAAGTGGTTATTAGGTTTAAGGATTTTTCGGATATTGAGGGGATTTTTGGGTAGGGGTATTCTGTTTCCTGTCTGAGTGGAGTCTTCGCGTAGGGACATGGCACGCCTTGTCCCACACCCCATGCACGGGGAAGGTGGCACATGAAAACCACGGTATTGTTCATCGAGGTTGGAACACACAACCTCTGTAGGGACATGGCATGCCTTGTCCCTACAGAGGACAAATGCTTAGCTCTTTTTTAAGTGCGTCATGACGTATGAGTTTGCCAGATTTTTTTTCTTCGTGAAAAGACGAAATCTGTGCGAAGTCTTCTTCGGTAAGTACACTATCTATTGGAACGCAGTAGTGTTTAATCTCTTTTATTTCTTTTTTTAGGGTTGCTACTTCGTGAACAATCTTATCAAGGGTGCTGGTTGGAAACATCGATAGTTATCCTTTCGGCGTTTCTACTGGTGTAGCATACGATGATTATTCTTGCCTGAGCGGAGTCTTCGGAGTCGAAGGCTCAACAGCGCTCTTGTGCCTCGATTTCGGGGACTTCACTCGGGGAAGAAAGAAACCCAGTGGTAATTTCTCTAGCACCCTACCCGCCTGCCGTTGTCCGTGGGCTGACAACTGGCACGGGGAATCATTTTTAATGTAAATTCCCAGATTCAATCAACATTTTTTTCATTTCATTCCAGATTGCTTTTTCCTGTGGGTTCGCTGCTACTTCGGGTGTGGGAACATAGCCTTTCACTGGACCTTCATTTATAGACATCTGCATAAATGGTTGCACAACATTCCCTATTTCACCACCATAGTTGTAGAGAATTGCTTCCTGCAACTCACTACCCGTTACAATTGGCCCTGAGTTTGCGGATGAGGAATCTGATCCTGCGCCGCCGCCACCACCGCTGCTTGCGCCTGAGTCTGTAGAGCTGCTAGCGGTGTTTTGGGGTTGTTGGGGAGCGGCTTTCTTTTCGTTGTTTTCGATTTGTTTATCAACAGTATCTTGCGCAAGTTCTGGTTCTTCTAGGGTTGGGGCTTCAGGTTTTTGGG
>JBAXVQ010000093.1:0-5495 GCA_037128935.1 bacterium
TTTTTGTCCGTCGTCACAAAAAGTAGCAAAAAAGACTCGCCTCTCAAACGTCTCAGTAGAGGGTGTCGGCCATTGAGAGGCGGAATGCCAGAGAGCTGCGGAACAGAGGATGGTTCTTTGGGTAGTTATGTTTGTTCCAAGGAAGTATCGCGTTGGGAAAATGCGTTTTGGTTCGTTCTGTAGCTGCGCTTTAGAATGGCTGGGTGATTTGGAGAGGAGTATGAATGCGCTGTGGTGCGTTCTTGAGCTGCGTTGCAGGATGGCGGTTTTTTATGTAGAAAGGAGAAGAGAAAGAGATAGGCGATTAATTATTTCTTGATGTTTTTTGGGGGATAAATAAGGGGTCTTTGGGTGGGTTGTTGGGGGGAGAAAAGTAGGCTATACTGGTCGGGTGATGCGTTGGGATGTAGGGATTTTTTCAGGTGGTGTTGGAGATTTGTTTTTTTTGCGGAGAGATACCCAAGTGGTTGAAGGGGCGGGTTTGCTAAACCTGTAGGGTGGTTTTTGCCGCCGCGAGGGTTCGAATCCCTCTCTCTCCGCCAGTGTTTCTTAAAAAAGCCTTAAGAGCATTTTGCTTTGAGGCTTTTTTTTATTTGCCCAACAGAGAACCCCAAATGACAGCGTAGGTTAGAATTACTACTAGAATGATGATTATGAATACTGAAATGAAGGCGATTATGGTTGGTGTCGAGTTATTTTGTGTGGGTGTTTCGGTTGGTGGTGAGTTTGTCTGTGGTGTTGGAGTATCTTCAGTCGAAGATGCTTTTTTACTGCTTCTGTCGGCGTTTTGCGAGTAGAAGAGTGTCATAGCTTTTCTTTCAGCAAGAGGTTGTGTAGTAGGGTTGTTTCCAAGGTTGATGCTGCCACATGAAGAAGCTGGTATTGCTGTGTCGCAGTAGAGTCCATAGTTAATTGCTACATTTAAATCATTAAGATGTCCTCCATCATCAGCTTGAAGCCAAGCAACGGCTGCTTCGATTGGTACATCGGTGCTGGAATTAAAATTTTTCATCATTGTTAGCGTTGTTTTGAAGTTGTCGTATTGTTTGTTTCCTGTTGTGTCGCTGTTGTTGAAGAAGCCGATTTCATCGGCGAGAATTGTGCCTTTAAAGCCTTTTGCGGATAGGTCTTGAGAGAGCGTGATCCAGCTACGGTTGTTAATGAGGTCACCGTTCTCGTATCCATGATACCCCCAGGCTTTTATTTGGGGTAACACGCCTTCGCTTTTTAAACGATCATAGAGCGTTTTATTCTGTTCTCTGTATGTTGATACATGTGGAGAGAGTCCCACAGTGGCAAAATTAATTTTTTCATCGCCAGGCTTTTGGTATGCTTTTAGCAGTTTTGTCATGTTATCTGCGTAGGTTTCCATATCGCAATTATCAAGATTGGGCTCGTTGCCCAGCATGATGTAGTCGGTTGAGGTGTCGAATCCCTGACAATCGACTATTTGGGGAATGATATCGGCTATCCATGCTAATTCATCGGGTGGTGTGTTTTTACTCCAGTTGTCTTTGGATGGTTCTAGGCAAGCAGAGCCAATTTTTACAATAAGTTTTTTCTTTTCACTTTTTGCGGTTTTGATAAATGTACATACTCTTGAGATATCGTTTTCTGGAACCGTTTCCCATCGTACATGGGGAAGTACGACCCATTTTGCTTGGTCTAGTTGTTTGATGTCGAGGAGGATGCGATTGGATCTTCGTGGGGTACTGTCGGCAGTGACCCAAAGATAATGCATGCCGAGAATTCCGCCGAAGTCTTCACTTTCTCCAGGGTGTTGAGGGTAGATTTTTAGTTCATCAGTTGGGTAATCTACGTTCGCTTTCACGGCTTTTGATTCGGAAGTGATCAGTAGTAGCATCCCGAAAATAATTGTAAGAATTTTTTTCATATCGGTGTGGTTATTCTTTTGCTGTTGTCGCTAGTTGTCCACATGCTGCGGCTATGTCATCGCCCATTGTTTTTCTCATGGTGACTGGGATGTCATGGTCTTTTATCGTTTTAAGAAATCGATCTGCATTTTCCCTATCTGTTCCTTCGAAGCCGGCTGCGTTGACATAATTCCAGGGGATGAGGTTGATTTTAATTTTTCCGAGTTTTCTTGCCCACTTTGCTAGTTCCACTGCGTTTTCTTGACTGTCGTTTACTCCTTTGAGTAATGTGTATTCAAAGGTGAGATGTTGTCTTCGGGACTGGTTTTTTTGAAGGTATTTGTTCGTCCATGAGGCTAGGCGGTTAAGGAAGTCGGGGTGCGAGGTTGGAATGATATTTTTTCGAATTACGGTATTGGCGCTGTGGAGTGAAATTGCTAGTCTGACGTTTGGCCATTCTGAATCGTTGAGTAACTGGTCGAGAAAAGGAAGTACTCCAACGGTTGAAACAGTTATGTGAGTTGGTCCTATGTCAGTGTTTTCTAGCCAAATGTGGAGTGCTTTTTTCACTGTTTCATAGTTTGCTAGGGGTTCTCCCATACCCATCATAACTATGTTGCTTATGCGTTGCGGGAGAGTTGGCTTGTTTGCAAGAAAGTAAAGCCAAAAACGGTATTGGTCGATTATTTCGTCTTCAGAAAGATTTCGCAGTAGTCCCATAGTGCCGGTTGCGCAAAATCGGCATCCCATTGCACATCCGACTTGAGAGGATACACAAATTGTCCATTGATTTCTGCTGTTTGCCATCAGGACTGTTTCGATTTGCAGCCCGTCTCTGAGCTGTAGAAGGGCTTTGAATGTATCTTTTGCGTTGTTGCTCAGTAGTTTTGTTGTTGTGTATGACGTCCAGGGAATAGTTTCTTCAAGCTTTGTTCTTACTGTTTTTGCCAGAGATGTGAGATCTTGCCAGGAGTTATTTGTTGCTGAAAATAGACCTTCTTGAATTTGTTTCCATTGATAATCAGGTGCTTTTGGGAAGAGAGTGGAAAAGCATTTATGTCTTATTTCTGCTTCTTGAGGATTGTTTTTTTTCATTTGTTATTTGGCTCTTTGGGCTGATTATTTCTGTTCGTGACTCTATTATTTTCTTTCTTGGCAGAACATGCAATAATACACTACAGAAACAACGGGAAATTCGTGCATGGGATCACCTGCTTCTTCTGAAAGTGATGTTTTACAATCCCTATCTGGGAGATATGGTACTGTTCTTGTTGAATGGACAGCGTTTAATGATTTTTCTACTGAGAGGAATCTTAACTGGGTCACGTCGATGATTTTGCTTGAGGTTGTTTTTGTCATCATTGCGTTGCTTACAAGGCAGTGGTTGTTGGTTATTATTCTTTTAGGAACTGCGATTGTTTCTTATGTTGTTTTTCGATTTCCTCCCAAGAAGATCGAAAATGCTATCACTACTTTAGGTGTTGTTATTGATGGAACGTTGTATAAGTGGAGCGAACTTACGGGCTTTTGGATTCTTGAAGAGCCAGTGCATACCTTGCTAGGTTTTGAAACCAAAAGGCGTATCAATAAGGATGAGATCGTATTGATAGACGACCAGGATCCGTCAATTTTTATGGAAATTATCGCTCGCTATTTACCACAGAGAGAGAAGGAAGTTGCTTTTGTAGATGTGGCTTTGGAGACTTTAGGATACCGAGTTCGTATGTTGCTAGGTAAGTTTTTTAAGAATTCTTAAGCTTTGAGTCTTGACAGAGCTGGGATCCGTTTCTATAGTATATACTGTTCTATCACATAGTACGTTGTTAACGTGAAAGGAAACTCGTTTTGAAAAGTTACGAGCTAGCAGTGATTTTACGCGCCGACAAGGAAGAAACCGAAGTAAAGCGCGACGTCGAGGGTATCAGGGCGTTTTTGGAAAAAATCGATGGCTGCGAGGTGGTCAACATGGATCCCTGGAATCGTCGAAAACTTGCCTACCCAATCGAGAAACAAATATTTGGCTTTTATGTCATTTTTGACCTTAAGGCTAGTCCCACAGCAATTCAGCATCTCCGTGAAGAGCTTGCATTGAACACCACTATTCTGCGTTTTATGGTGGTTGCTAAGTAAGAAGTACGTTATGGTCATACATGATTCCTCTTGTATATGTCTCCCCTTCTCTGCTTTTTAGTTACTATCGTGTTTATTGCTCTCAATTAAGGAGATGAGTATCATGCAATCGCTTAACAAAGCACAGGTTATTGGCTTTTTACCGAGGAATCCTGAGATGCGCTATACATCTGGTGGAACACCGGTAACTTCTTTTACTGTTGTTTCGCTTCGCCCTTGGGCTGATGTTGGCGAACAAGACAAAAAATCCCCAGAGTACATCAATGTGGTTGCGTGGAATAAGTTGGCTGAGATCTGTAATCAGCTTTTGGGAACTGGAAGCAAGGTGTTTATCGAAGGTCGTGTGCAGACCAGAACTTGGGATGATGAGCAAGGTGGTCGTCGTTATCGTACAGAGATTGTAGCGGAAGATATGGTTGTTCTTGGTGAAAAACATGGTGGATCGAGTGAATTTGATCCAATGCGTGAGGATGCCTTTCAGACTTTGAACCGAGTTCAGATTATTGGAAACCTCACTAGAGATCCTGAGCAGAGAAAGCTTCCTTCTGGAACATTGTTAACTACTTTTGGTGTTGCAACAAATCGCACATGGGTAAGTTCTGACGGAAACCGTCAGGAAGGTGTGGAATATCATAATGTTATTTCATGGAATACTCGTGCAGATTTTGCTGCTAACAAGTTAAAAAAAGGTATGAAGGTATTTGTTGAAGGACGATTACAGAACCGCACTTGGGAAACTCCAGAGGGTACCAAGCAAAATCGTACAGAAATTGTTGCTGACCTTATTATTGTTTCAACACGCATGCCGGCGGCACTTCGAGAAGGTGAAGTTGGTGATGCAGGTGATTTTGATAACTATAGTAGTTCATATGCTGCGACACCGATTGTTGATGACGATGATGATGTGTTTAAAACACCAAGTTTTGTTACAGGAACTAAATCAGAAGAGGATAATACCTTTACACTTCCTGATTCTGTTGTGCATGAGACAAAAGATGAAGACGATTTGCCTTTCTAATAAATAATAAGTATGATTACTATCTAAACGAGTGAGATACCGTATGGCATTTAATCGAACAAGACCACCTCGAAACACTGTGAAAAAGCTTTATCATCGCCCACGTCGAAAATATTGCCGGTTTACTGTTGAAAAGTTTGAACCGGATTGGAAGGATGTGAAGATCCTTCGTAAGTATATTTCCGATGCGGTTAAAGTGATTCCTCGTAAAAAGACTGGGACTTCTGCGAAGTATCAGAAGAAGCTTACTACTGCGATCAAACGTGCGCGTTTTATGGCTCTTTTGCCTTATACTGTGCATCATTTGAGAAATGAAGAGTAGTTAGATTATTGTACGTTAGTTTGATTTTGAGCAGACCTTATTGGTCTGCTCTTTTTTTGTGACTATTCTGTTCTCTGTTCGTTCAAGGTTGTACCCACGAGTGTACGGAACCTTGAATGAACACGATTAGGAAGCTAAATTATGATAAGAA
>JBAXVQ010000094.1:0-5397 GCA_037128935.1 bacterium
TTAGTTTGGATAACTATATGAATTTACTACTACAACTGAATATTGAGATAATAGCTTTTTCCGTTTTTTTGCGAAGTTGATGTACGGTTGTGATTTTAGATTCTCGCAACGCCGATGCAATATTGCAGTTCACCCCAGGTATCGTTTCTAATATAAATGGGAAAATATCGTTGATAATTTGATTTTGGCCTTGGTGCCTCTTAACAAATCTGGCGTACTTCTTTTCTTTCATCAACAAGCGCAACGCTTCAATTCTATTTTTTATGCTTTCATCGGTTTCAATCGCCCTTCTTACATCTTTCAAGAACGGTAGATAATCACCTCCATCTTCGGGTATTTGACCGATGGCAGAAGCCATTGTTGATGAATCCATTTCCCCTAGATCAATTCCAAGTTCTCGCCAGGTTTTTACGCGAGGTATCCATATACCATCAGCGTAAGTGCCATATATTGGTGGTTTCCCTTGTTTTCCGGTAAAAATTTCATTGTGATGTTCTAAAACGGCAAGTGGCGTTCTTAATTGCATAGTGGCGCAAAACGTAAAGCCGTCAGTAATGGAGTCATCTTCATACTGTGTGACATAAGCATGGCTTTGATGGTTTGCGATGGGATTTGGCCGAATTAGTATTTCTGTAGCTTTTGTTGTATCAGCTGCTTGAGTGTTTTTCAGAGGGGTTGCTTCAGCAACCTTAATGGTATCATTTGTAAACAGTGAAATTAGCGACTTTAAAAACCCCATGCAGCCTCCTTTTAAACCAAAGAACTTGTATATTTTTCTCTAGTTTCTCGTTCGACAGCCTCAATACTTCTCTCTACTGCTTCAAGGCTTGTAAGGGATATTTCTGGGTTTGAATGAGAAATCTCCTTTAGTTTTGCTATGGTGTCTTTGACAACCTTTGTTTTAGCAATTCTTGTTTCATAATGTTCAGATTCATTAGCCATTTTCAGCGATTCATTTACAAGCTGAACCATTGATATTGCAGATTCTGCCGTGGCACTTTCCATTTGGTTTTCTTCTCTATGTGTTGCAAAAACAGAGTCGGGCGTATTATTTTTCTTCCAGACGAAATATATTACTAGAAATACGACCAAAACCGGAATTAAGAGCGGCTTTGTAACTGCAAAAATAATTAGTAGAAATAGTCCAATAACAATAATTGCACCGGGAGAAGAAATATTGGTTTGAGATTGTCCCGACGAAGGGGCGTAAGAAGATACTCTTGGTGCAGAATTATTACCGTACTTTGTGTATGTTGTATGTGAGAGACCAGTACCCGGCAAGCCGACTGTTTGCCGTACACCATTTTTTCCAACAGTAACTTTTGCGCCACGAACGCCAGCCGAGACTGAAACACCCGTTTTATTCAGATTAAGCGTAACACCAGGCAAAAGTTTAATAGTCCTTCTGAATCGAAATCCCATTTCATCCCCCCTCTTACTCGGTTTTGAACCAACGGTTCGGAAAATGACCCGCCCGCCCAGCTTTATCGGGCGGTCGGCGTCCATTTTTCTGGTTGAGCTCTTATCTGCCGCCATGTTTCTCCGGCGGCAAACTCTTTGCTCTTCTCCGGCTGTCCGCGACGCCGCCTCTGCCTCTTTTCCTCGGGTTTTATCGCTTTCTCAAGGAAAAAAAGCCTGCAAGCCTAGATGTTTCCTGACTTCACAGGCCTTTTCGCCTTTTTCAACCATTCAGAACCACTCCGCCAACTTACTTCTCAGAGGATACGCAAAAACGGAAAACTCTTCGGTTTTTATAGGTTTTCAATCGCTTTTTGTCTCTTTATGCCGTTTCGTTTTTTCCTTCTTTTCCGCTACGACAAAAAAACTGTAACCTCAGATAATTTCTGGCTTCGTGGGTTTTGGTTCACTGCTTTACAAGATTAATCGTATTTCCGCCGACTGTGATAGAAAAGTGAGTGATATCTGTAAAAGTACTTGTTCCAGAAACCGAAGCTCCATTCGCAGCTCCAATTCCCATCTCTCCATCTTGATTATCCGTAACGACACCAGTAAATGTAAAATTGGGATATGTGCCAGTATAACTGTATGTACCAGCTTCGTATTGAGATGATGTCCGGTATCCACCAGATATTTTATATGTCATATTTGAATTAAATTCATCTAAAGATACATCGCCGTTATTATTTGTTCCTTTCCATGTGCCTACAAAGGGATTGACTGTAGTTGTCGAGCTGCTTGTAACACCACTGCCACTTTGTTTTGTTGTCGTCCAATTGCCAGAAACTGTGCCCGGCCAACCTGTAGTTGAAAAACTAATGCTAAAAGTGCCACTCGCAGTTGCACCACTTGTTGCCCCCTGCACTTGTAACGTAAATGGGGAAGTTTGATAACCAGCTGGCGCACCGGGGTTTGTTGCGGTTCCTGTTGCGGTAAATGCTATATTATTTCCAGTTATAGTTGCAGTACCGGCAGAAATTGGGCACGTAACTATTGCCCCATTGTAATTATATGTCCAGGTGCCTGTGGTTTTTATTGAACCGTCAGAATATTTCGTGAAAGTTGTGTTTGCATCGCCCTTGCCGTTTGAACCAGTCCATACTTCAGTGGCAACAACGGTTGCAGATGTTGGCGTTGATGACGGTGTTGTAGATGAGCTTCCGCCTCCACCACAGCCTGACAAGCCAAATGTCACGGCAACAAGTACTAAGATCATTATTTTTATTACATTTATTTTCATCTTCAATTCTCCAGTCTACGCTTTTGTTGACTCCGAGGAATACAGTTGAACACCAAGACGGAGTCTCTGTCTTGGTGACAAACTCGCCTGTTCTGCTTTTTCCGCAATGCTGATGACACCACCAACTCCTTGATTCCAGCAACTCCGCTGGCAGCACCTCCTCCGCTGGTTTTGGACCAACGCCATAAGCCTGACCGGCCGGCGGGGGCTTTTTCCCGCCGTCCGGTCGAGGCGCATGTTGGAAATTCGCTGTTTTTGCCTTAAATTATCTTTTGCCTGTGCCTTTAGTTCTCTTGTTTTCCTCTGTTTATTACGTTCTTTCAAAATTTCTTTATTTCATCTCTTGCTTTTGGTTATTTGCAAGAGTCTCGAGATTCAAAATATTTTTTTATTAGCTGTAACTGATTACTAGCCCATATCAATGATGCTTCCCGTGTAGTATGCATACTAAGTAATTTTATAAAATCATCATGAGTCGGCTCTGCGAGTCCATAGTTGACATGATCAGTATAGTTAATCCCACTCCACTCACACAGGCAACCAGTAGAACAACCATTTTTTTCAGCAGTGCGTTCAAGAGTCAAATATCTAGGCAGTGCTACGTTGCTGGAATCTGATGTGTTTGATGTTGTATTTGGTAAGAGAAGAGCAATAAAATATGCTTCTGTCATATTTTCTGGTTCAGGAAGAGTGATAATTATTATAAAAGGATTTTCTTTTATGCATGTAATTTTAAATACTGGTTGTGTATGCGAATATCCATTTACATTACCAACAAGATTCCAAATTTTACGAAGTAATTCATGATTTTCATCTAAAAGTCTGAGGGCAAACTTATCCGGATCTTCGGCAAACAGATTACGCAACAATCTATGAGCAAACAAATAATGTTGAGTTTTACCTTTTTCTATAAGTGCAGCTTTACATTTACCGCATTTAGCATCTTTAACTATTCTGTCATTTGGGATTCTATTTGTTGTATTGCATTCTGGACATTTTAAATAACTAGAGTTTTCCAAATAAGTATCCTCCATAAATTATGATTTATTACCTGCCAGCACCGCCGCCAAACCCCTTTTTCAACAACTCGTTGCCTTTTCAACCATTGACCTCAGTTATTTCTGCATCTCCTCTACAAATTTTACGACTACAGCCTTCAATGCATTTAGAGAACGCTGAAACACTGCTTTAAATACTTCTGGCGGATAACAGAACATCTCTATTGTGGCGGAAGCACTTTCGCCTAAAGGAAATACATTTGCAACTTTTGTGGAAATATTAACATTATGTGCAACATGAATTGCTTTTTCTCGTTCTTCATCGCTTTCGATTGTCCAAAATCCAGGAGAAAGAACTCGAAAAAAACCTTCATCTTCGTCAATAAAAATGACACAAGCCATACCTTCAAACTTGAAGAGAATGAATTCTTTGTCCTCACTTATCTTTGGAACGTAACCTTCTTCAGCAAGATAACTTTGATACATCTCAATACGTTCTAGCTTCGTCATTTCAATCCTCTTTTCTTTGTTGTCCAATCGATCTGCTGCCAACGCCAAAGCACGCTCTTTTAATAATGGTGTTTTTATTTCATCATTGGTTGCTTGGATGCAAATATCTCGGTTACTGAATTCATGCTGTTGTGTTGATGAGGCAGAAACATTTTGTTTTTCTTCTTTGGAAGTCGTACTGTGGAGTTTTGTTGTAGACACAGATGCAGTATATGCGCTGCATCTGTATTTGTGAAAACCTTCAGAGTACGTTTTTGACATTCCACAATTGATGCAAATATCTCGGTTACCGAATTCATGCTGTTGTGTTGAAGAACCAGAAACAGTTTGTTTCTTTTCTTTGAAAGTCATGTCTTTTTTTTGTTCGTTTCTTTGATTCTGATTATTTATGTTTATTTTTTTTAGTTCATAGTTATCTTTAGCATTTCTACTTATCAATTGATCATGAAGCATAAAATTAATTGGCAACGCACTATTATAAAAAACAGTATTATTTATAGACTTATTGCAAAAACAGTTTACGTTTTGAAAGCAGCCGTCACAATAATCAAGTGAGCAACTATACTCTTCCTCATCACAACCATTAATATCTTGATCTATGTATTTGTTACAGGTATCAATCTTATATGGGCACTCGCCTTCTACAGAGTCATATTCGTATTCGCAGTTCTGACAAATGATATAATCATCTATTTGGTCGATACTCTTATAACCACAGTTAGGGCAAATATATATGTTGCAATCTTCTGGTAGCAACTCGATCAAATCATATTCAGCAATTTCATTAAAATAGCTATCAATGTAGTAATAAGTATCATCGTATGACATAAAAGACCTTTTCTTCCTTTGACTTTTCTGCCTTTGACTTTAATTTGTTTTGACTTTTTGCTCTTCATTTCTGATTGCTAAAAGCAATGAAATCTTTTTCAGTCAAAACCTGTTAGCCCCCTTAAACAGTGGTTTCACAAACATTTTCATTTTCCATGTTTTTCTGGTTTTTCGTTTTTCTGCTCCACTGGTAAAACTGCAAATTTTGCAACTCCTCATATTTTCTGCCTTTTCCAAAATGCCGACACCACTGGCAAAACCTCGATTCCAGCAACTCCGCCGGCACAACCTCCTCCGCTGGTTTTGTCCAACTTGTTATTGACCCGTTAGAGCGAGTATCTAATATTATATGCCGGTATATGA
>JBAXVQ010000095.1:0-5336 GCA_037128935.1 bacterium
AATGTAACTTCTTGATATTATTTGTTTTTATAGGCAGAATAAATTCACCCTGCCCGTTTAATTCATTCTCTTGCAATGCAGTATCGTATATGATACATAATAATCATGCAGACAACTCCATACCAACTTACCTACTACACTGACGCAACAGGTGAAAAGCCATTCAAAAAATGGCTCTATGGTTTGCGTGATCGTTCTGCTTTTGCTCGTATTACAACTCGACTTGAACGGGTAGAACTTGGCAATGTAGGTGATCACAAAAACGTAGGTGCTGGGGTTTTTGAGCTGCGTGTCCATTACGGCCCAGGATATCGTGTTTATTATGCGCATTCCGGCAATCAAATCGTACTGTTGCTCCTTGGCGGTGACAAAACTACTCAAGAACAAGATATTGAAACAGCCATTGCTTATTGGAAAAAACATCAGGAGAACAAATTATGCGACAAATGACGGACTACGAAAAAGATCTGAACGAATGGCTTAAAGATTCGGATAATGCCGCTGAATATCTGACAGCAGCCATAGAAGAGGGCGACCGTGATGTGTTGCTTCTTTCCATGCGCCGAGTAGCACAAGCCAAGGGCGGCATGGCAACTGTAGCTGAGCGTTCTAACCTTAAGCGTGAAAACCTGTATCGTACTCTCTCAAAAGGCGGCAATCCTGAGTTGCGCACTTTTTATAATATCCTGCATGGTATGGGTCTCAAGCTGGCCATAGTGCCTGAAACTGCATAGGTTTGCCCCTTACTTCCTTCTTTATTTTCTTGTCAAGTGCCTAACAGTCTACGTTAAAGCGGTTTTTCTTTAATTTTGTATGGTCCAAAAGGAATACCAGGCCCTGAGTATCTGTAGAGCGCAGCTGCATTGGCTTGATGTGCTAACGGCATATAATTGGGGGCTGCTTTGGTTATTGCGGCAACAACAACTTTGGCAATCAATCCTCCGATACCACCACCTCCACCGCCATCTGGCTGATACACCATCTTTGCCTTGTTTTGCCAAAGCACTTCATCTGTTTTGCCATCTCTAATTTCGTAGTCCAGAGCTACAGTCACTGTGGTTGTTAAAAACATATACTGTGCATCCCAACGCTCGATGTTAATGTAAAGAACAGCATCAGCACCAAACAAACTTGCAAGTTTTGATGCGGGGGCAGCGTGTACCATAGAACTGTCTGCTAATCCGTCATCTTCAAGTACGCGTTTCACTAAGTTTATCGGAAAAACGTAAAACCCTCTTTCTGCAAGCGGAATACTAACTGTCGATAACATGTAATCTGCGGCTGTGACTTCGACGCTCTTATTTACGACTGGCACTACCAAAATTGAACGAGGTGCTGCGGATAAAAATTTATCCTGTGTGTTCACATTTGGGGCGACACAACCGGATAATACAATTGTAAAGACCAACAAGATTATATAAGAATTAAAGAGTTTCATTTGGTTACCTCCGGTTGTTCGGTAACTACCTGCTTTGCACTAGTTTCTGGAATAACTGCCGGTGCCGTGCTCGTGTTCTGTGCCTTGCTACGTTTTTGTGCCGTGCTAATCATTTTTGCCATAAAAGGTCGCGACTCTGGCCATTTGTCAGATTCTTTCTGGTAATACTGAATAGCCTGTAAGCTGTTTCCCTGCTCATACATTAAAAAACCATATTCTGCATAAATTCCAGGCGGTACACGATTTGACGATTCTGCCTCTTCGAGTGTTTCTTTTAGTGCTTGGGCAAACTCTTTTTTTTGGGAAGGATCCTTGTAATGGCTGTAAAGTTTTGTGTCATAGTTGCTCCATGAATACTGTGTTTTTGCAACGCATCCGCATAGTGGCAACAGCAACGCAAACGCCGCTATTTTTTTGGCTAATGATTTCATCTTTTCTCCCTACCGGATTGTAATAGTTTTCAGTGCGCTTTCTACAAAGACGCGCTGTTCAAAAATAACATCTTGGTTGATAGTCACGCGGACTACATGAGTGCCGGGTTCGACTGCCAATGTTTTAGGTTCAGCGTTATATTGGTTGGCAGCTCCCATGTTAAGACCGTCTACAAACAATACTGCATTTTCTGGAGCTCCCTTGAAAGCCAATGTTGGTCTATCATCTACGGTTCGGACTGAAGTGCTCGGCATTGAACAGCTGCAAAGAACATTAGTAACTACAAGTAACCCCAGAATTAGTAATTTCTTCATAGTTTCACCTCTTCAACATGATATTTATCGATTGATGCAGGGTCTATCGTGCCATTGACGATTTCACAAACAGATCCTTCTTCGTTCTCACTTTCTCCAAAAAATGTAATAACTCGGATTGTTGCAAGCTGTTTAGCTGGAAGACTAATTTCCATTCCGCTTTGTTTACTTTTTACCTTTTGACCTGTAGCCATAACCCGAAGCGTGTCGCTAACTTTGATACCTTGGTGTTTTCCCCCACTGATAAAAACTTGATTATCTCTGAATTCGAGAATGTCAGTGCGCCATGTCTTTTCGTCGAGGGTAGATACCAATTTGTCTATAACATCAGTAATGGCAGCGGCAATAGCGCGGTCATTCAGCGTTGCATCATATTCAGCCCGACTTCCGTATCCGGCTATTTCCCCAGATTCCGTGCTTGCCTCTCCTGCTCCTGTCGCAGAAAAATATGCCTGGCCTGTTTTGATGTCCACGAGCCGAATTTCAACTTTGGCTTTTGCCAATTGCATTTTTGTAGAACTCATAAAGCCTGATTTACCTGAGATAGAACGACCAAATTCTGTTACTGATCCGACAATTGCGGTGTCAACACCAATAAGCCCACCACCAGATATGGATTGTTCCTGCTGTATTTTTTTTACGTCAGTGCGTTCAAAAACCAAGAAATTACCTGATTTGACCAAGCGACTGGAAAGCATATCAGATGCTTGTTTGCCTAGTCGGTCGAAGTCATTGTCTGTCATCAAAGCTTTGCCATAATTTGTTTCGTTGGTAAATCTGACAATGGCAATCTTGCGCTTATAGCGTTTGGCTATTGGCATCTCCGCATCCTTTTGTGCTTTTGTTTGTTGTGTCTTGGTGACTGGTGCTTCTGTTTGTTCCGGCATGGATCCTGTTGTTGCACAACCAGAAACAAGCAACAAAAGCGAACCGAATAAGGCAACACTTCTCATCATCTTCATAAACTCTCCTTTTTCTGTACTTGGGTGATGACAACCCTGCTTTTTAGTTTCCTTATAAGAATAGTTCTGCGCCTTTTCTGCTTTTCCCGCGATGCTGACTACATCAAGTAAAGCCCCAATTCCAGCAACTCCGCCAGAACAACCTCCGCCGGTTTTGACTAACGCTATGAGCGTGACCGGCTGCGGCGGGTTTTTTTCGCCGCGACCGTGTCCACGCGAGAGTTGGACCATTCCCATTTTACCTCGCTCCACAAAAATAGAAAATGGAGAGTTCCCCCACGAACTACCAAGCTTATTGTTGCCAATCGATATTTCTCTTCTTTAAATATTCCTTTGCTCGCAAATCTCCTAATTTTGCAGAAGCTTTGAAATCAGCTAGTGCTTGTTCTTTTTTACCAAGTTTTTCATAGGCTAATCCGCGGAAATAATGACATGTCATCTTAGAGGCTTTACAAATTTCAAAAGCTTTATCAATATCACGGATTGCTTCGCTTGTATTGCCAAGGTCAATATGGGACATCCCCCTATTACTATAAAATTGTGCATTAGTCGGGGTCAGTTCAATTGCCTTGTTATAATCAATTATCGCTTGCTTTTTATTATTAGTTCTGCTGAGTGCTACCGCCCGTTTATTGTAGGTGCTTGCATTTAGTGGATCTAATTCAATTGCTTTACTTAATGCATCAATTTTATCTTTACTGTTATTAGTTGCGGCAGCCCTGTCTAACCATTCTGATGCACTTAACTCTTTAATATTTTGATTGTATATTGCTAAAGATTTCTCTTTTTGTTCACCCTTTAACGTCACCAATTCTTTGCGAAGTTGCTCGTTTTCTCTAGAAATATCGTTCGTTCGGGATTTTAATTCCTCAAGCTCTGCCACCTGCTTGCGGTTTTTGCGTAAAGTATCTATAGATTTAATTACACTGTCAGGGTCTGCTTCAATTTTTGCCTTGAGCCAATAAACTTTACCATCCCATTTTTCGTTAACTATTTCTGTTTGAACGATACCAGCGGTAAGCGTCGTAATTTGGTCTCTGGTCAGCATTGAATTCTGGACCTCTGTTACACTTTCAAGATAAGTTCCTAACTCTTCAAGAAGTAGCCGCTTCACTTCCCTTAGAGCAATTACCCTACTGGAATGCTTGCTGTCTTCATCACCAGCCTGATAGGTGTATTCTTTATCAAAAACTTTTGGCGTGGCCATAGCATTATTGGTAAATATAATTATAAAAATAATTGCAAGTGAAACTGAATATAATATTTGGCTGAGAACCTTTTTATCCATTTGTTACCTCCCATTTCCAACGCATATTTTTGTCTTCACTGATATAAAATCGATTCAATCCTAATGTAATTTAGGCATCATAATTATCTCCCTTTGCAGTTTGGGCCAACGGCGCGGGGGCGCACCAGCGCGTCAGCGTCTGTGTGCCGCCTCCTGGTTAGCTGTTATTGTGGAGCGACCTGATTGCTTGTATGGTAAGCGGCTCTTTTTGTGAATGGGCTAAACGATGGCAATTAGCACAAACCAAAGCCAAGTCAGCTAGTTGTGTCTTTCCTGTGTGTCTTAGGCTGGAAAGAGGGACCGTGTGGTGGCATTCAATAACACGGATCCCCAGCGCTCCTAGACGAGCTTTGAAGTCAACTTCACATGCCGCACAAATCAGTCTATCTTCGTTGAATGCTTTCTCTTTAAGCTTTTTCGCAACATCTGTATCTCGCTCACGAAAATAGTGCGTTCTCAACGTCAGTGTACCTTCTTCGATCTCTTCGTTCTCTATTTGTGTGTACAACTTGCTGATCTTTTCTCTTAAAATATTTACTTTTTCGTTTTTTTCCGTGATGTCGGAAAGGTCCCCTTTATTATAATAATCAAAATGGCTAAAAGTATGTGCCATTACATCTAAAACTAGAGGAGTAAGCGGACTTTTACTCCAAGAATCAGAGCAAATTTTATCGGGTCCATGGCCACGACAACTTCTATAAGCCGGACAATCTTCTCGGCATTTATCTCCATTTTTCACGGAAAATGCCCATTTGTCCCCACCAGGCAGTATTGATGCAAGTATCCTCTTCTCTTCTGGAGAAGCAAAAACATCACCAACGGTCTTCATATTTTCTCCTTTGGTAGCTAACGTGATAAGGCACACCGGCGGCGGGTTTTTGCCGACCGGTGTTGCCGTTGGT
>JBAXVQ010000096.1:0-5278 GCA_037128935.1 bacterium
AAACAGAACGCGAGAGTTCTGTTTTTGCGTCTCTAATGCATACTGTTTGGCGCGATTATAAGATCAATATTATCGACACTCCGGGTTATGACGATTTTTCTGGAGAACTCATCAGTGCACTACGCGTTGCAGACACGGGCTTAATGATCCTAAACGCAACTGCTGGTGTAGAAGTTGGAACAGATGTAATTTGGGAATACACCGATAAGTTTAAAACTCCCACACTCTTTGTTGTAAATCAATTAGACAGGGAGGATGCAGATTTTGATAAAACATTACAGGAAGCAAAAAACCATTTTGGTGCGAATGTTGTTGCTGTACAATTCCCAGTACAAACGGGTTCTAAGTTCAACGCCATAGTTGACGTGTTGAATATGGTGATGTATCACTACGGACCCGACGGTGGTAAACCTGCAAAAGAACCCATCCCAGAAAATTTAAAAGCAAGGGCTGATCAACTGCATAAAGAACTAGTAGAAACTATTGCTGCGAATGACGAAGGCCTGATGGAAAAATATTTCGATCAAGGCGAACTCGATGAGAACGACATGAAAGAAGGGCTGCACAAATCAATGATTCGTCACGACATTTTTCCTTTGTTCTGCGCATCAGCTGAAAAAAATATGGGCAGCGGAAGAATTATGGGATTCATTGATAATGTTTGTCCGTCTGCCATTGAAATGCCCGCTCAAAAAACAAAAGCTGGCAAATTATTAACCTGCGATCCAAAAGGTCCGGCCTGCATTTTCATTTTCAAAACCATTACCGAACCACATATTGGTGAGCTGAGTTTGTTCAAAGTGTTCAGCGGCACCATCAAAGCAGGTTGCGAATTGGTGAACGAAAATACTGGTGGAACAGAAGTGCTGAATCAACTTCTATTACTCGAAGGTCATAACCGCATCCCTGTTACAGAATTAGTAGCGGGCGATATTGGTGCCACCCTCAAACTGCGTAGCACACACGTGAACAATACTTTGCATGAAAAAGGTGCGAATATTGAACTCGAGCCGATTCAATTTCCTAAACCAAATGTGACCGTTGCCATCGCAACCGTTAACAAAGGTGAAGAAGAAAAACTGGCACAAGTATTACACACATTGGTGAGCGAAGACGCAACAGTTCGCTTCGAAGTGTCTCCCGAGCTGAAACAAATTTTATTGCACTGCCAGGGTGAATTGCACTTACAAGTGATCCAATGGAAGATCGCGAATATTCACAAACTCGATATTACCATCGACAAACCCAAGATCCCATACCGCGAAACCATCCGCAAAAAAGCCGAAGCCACTTATCGCCATAAAAAGCAAAGTGGTGGTGCCGGACAGTTTGGGGAAGTGTTCATGTTGGTAGAACCTTGGTATGAAGGAATTCCTGATCCGCCAGGATTGCATGTGCGGGGTAGAGATGAAATTAATTTAGAATGGGGCGGCAAGCTCGTGTACCTCAACTGCATCGTTGGTGGTGCCATTGATACCCGTTTCCTTCCCGCCATTTTAAAAGGAATCATGGAAAAAATGCACAACGGACCCATCACCGGTTCCTATGTGCGCGACGTTCGCGTGAGTGTCTATGATGGTAAGATGCACCCAGTTGATAGTAACGATATCTCCTTCAAGATCGCTGGTTTGCAAGCATTCCGTTCTGCCTTCAAAGACGCCGATCCACAATTGCTTGAGCCGATTTATCAGGTTGAGATCTCTTGTCCGGATGATCAGGTAGGTTCCGTGATGGGCGATTTGCAAACAAGAATGGCTGTTGTAGAAGGAATGGAAGCTGAAGGTCATTTCCAAAAGATCACAGCGAAGGTTCCACTGGCACAAATGCACCAATACTCTTCCTCTCTCAGAAGTTTAACGCAAGGACGTGCTCGATTTAATATGCAGTTTGCATCTTATGCACCAGTTGCCGTTGAGGTTCAGAAAAAACTGATGGAAGCATATAGTAAGCATGATGTTGACAAAGAATAATCCTTTATAGTAAATAGGAAGAGTGATTTACTCTTCCTATTTACTTATTTACTATTTCATCTTCGCTTCTTTTGTATATTGGGTTATCATTTAATTGATAAACCCAACCTAATGCAATTCAAAAAAACTCTCCCCACATTTTTATTCTTTTTGCTTGTTTTTTCGATTCAAACACTACAAGCGCAACCTTATTCCAATAGTTATTTCAATGCCATGCAGTACCGCATGATCGGTCCTCATAGAGGTGGCCGAACAGTTGGAGCGGTCGGCGTACCATCCCAACCGAATGTTTTTTATATCGGCGTAAATAATGGTGGCGTTTGGAAGAGTACCGATTATGGTCGCACCTGGAACCCTATCTTCGATCAGGTGTCTACCGGCTCTGTAGGCGACATCGCAGTATCCGAATCAAACCCAAATGTGGTGTATGTGGGTTGCGGCGAAGGAATTCAACGCCCCGACCTTTCGGTGGGTGATGGTGTTTATAAATCAACCGATGCCGGAAAAACCTGGACCAATATGGGTCTGAAAGATGGCCAGCAAATTGGCGATATCATCATCGATCCGAAAAATGAGAACCGAATTTTTGTGGCGGTGCTGGGGCATCCATACGGACCAAACACTGAACGTGGCGTTTACAGAAGTGTCGATGGTGGAAAGAATTGGGAGCGTGTGCTATATAAAGACGAGAACACTGGTGCGGTTCAAGTGAACTTTGATCCGAATAATTCAAATATCCTTTACGCCGATTTATGGGCTGGCCGTCAGGGTCCCTGGGAAAACGGCGCTTGGAACGGAACAGAAAGCGGACTCTTCAAATCAACTGATGGCGGAACCACCTGGAAAAAACTAACCAAGGGCTTACCTACTCCTGAGCAGGGACTGGGAAGAATTGGATTCACCATCGCTCCAACCAATAGTAATCGTTTATACGCAACCGTGGATGCTGGAAAGTATGGCGGAATTTATAGAAGCGATGATGCGGGGGAAAGCTGGATAAATGCTAATGCTGATGGACGCTTTTGGGGCCGCGGTAGCGATTTTGCCGAAGTAAAATGCGATCCTACCAATGCCGATATTGTATACAGTGCCAACGTAGTGGTTTGGAAATCAACCGATGGGGCAAAAACCTGGACCGGCTTTCGTGGCGCACCGGGCGGTGACGATTACCATCGCATCTGGATCAATCCAACTAATCCGCAGATCATGCTCATCGCATTGGATCAGGGCGGAATTGTAACCGTAAATGGCGGAGAAACCTTTTCTTCTTGGTATAATCAACCAACTGCACAGTTTTATCACGTGAGTACCGACAACGCCTTTCCATATAATGTATTGGGTGCACAACAAGAGAGTGGTTCGGTGGGGATTTCGTCTAGGGGTGCTGACGGACAAATCGGCCTACGCGAATGGCATCCTGTGGGAGTGGAGGAATATGGATATATAGCAGCCGATCCACTTGACCCCAATATTATTTACGGAGGCAAGATCACCAAATTCGATAAAAGAACTGGTCAGGTTCAAAACATTGCACCCGAAGCGGTTCGCAGTGGAAAGTATCGTTTTGTTAGAACGGCTCCGGTTTTGTTCTCGCCTATCGATCCAAAGACTTTGTATTTCGCGGGTAACGTGATTTTCAAAACCAGGGATGGTGGAAATAGTTGGGAAGTGATCAGTCCGGATCTGACCAGAGAAAGCTGGGACATTCCAGCAAGTGTTGGAATCTACACCACCGAAGACATGAAAAAAATGCCTCGCCGTGGTGTGGTATATACAGTAGCTCCCTCTTATAAAGACATCAACACCATCTGGGCTGGTACCGACGACGGGTTGATTCAAGTAACTCGCGATGCTGGAAAAACCTGGAAGAATGTTACACCAGATGCCATTACTTCTTGGAGTAAGGTATCGTTGATGGATGCGAGTCATTTTGATGCCAACACAGTTTATGCAGCAGTGAACAGAATTCGTTGCGACGATATGCATCCCTATGCTTATAAAACAACTGATGGTGGAAAAACCTGGAAGTTGATCACGAAGGGCTTACCTCAAAACGAACCCATCAATGTGGTACGTGAAGATCCAACTCGGAAAGGGTTATTATTTGCGGGCTCTGAAAATGCTGTGTATGTTTCTTTTGATGATGGAGAAAATTGGCAATCCTTGAAGTTGAATATGCCACCAACATCTATTCGCGATCTAGTAATCAAAGATGATGATTTAGTAATTGGTACACACGGAAGAAGCTTCTGGATCTTAGATGATATCACACCTTTAAGACAGATGAGTGCAAGTCTTGCAGCAGAAAAAGCAATTTTATTTAAACCACAAACCGCGATGCGCGTTCGTTGGAATTCGAATACCGATACACCCATGCCTCAAGAAGAACCAGGTGGACAAAACCCTCCCGATGGTGCGATCTTCAATTATTATTTGACCGAAAAATCTGCGAGCGAAGTAGTACTTGAAATTTTTGATGCAGCAGGAAAGTCTGTTCGTAAGTATAGTAGTAACGATAAGCCTTACGAAATTCCAGATGTGAATATTCCTTTGTACTGGATTCGTCCACAAACAATTTTATCTGCAGAGGCGGGATCACATCGTTTCGTTTGGGATTTACATTATACAGAATTGAATGAGCCGGCTTCTTATCCAATGACTGCCATTTATAAAAATACAGCACCAGTTTCTACATCGCCATGGGTGATGCCAGGAAATTATACGGTGAAGTTGACCGCAGGCGGAAAAACAATTAGTCAGCAGTTCACGATTAAAATTGATCCACGCGTAAAAGCAAGTACTGCTGATTTGCAAAAGCAATTTTCTTTATCGATTATCTGTTACGAAGGAAAGATCAAAGCAAAATCTATTGCAGCTGAAGCGGCAGAGCAAAGAAAAATCTTGAAATCAAAATCAGCCAACCCAGAAACAATGAAAGCATTGGATCAGGAATTGAGTTCATTTGAGGGCGGCACAAGATCACGCCGCGGCGCAACAGCACAAGCCACACCAACACCCGCAGGCGTTGAATCGGCTTTCTCTGGACTTTTTGGAATTTTACAAGAAACAGAAATGGCGCCAACAACGCAGGCCACAATTGGCGTGAAGCAGATTAATGAACAACTAAAAGAACTTTCTAACAAATTTTCAAACTTAAAATCAAGAATTGCCTCATTAAAATAGTTTTTAGTGAATAGATAAGAGATAAAAGTGAAGAGAGGAGGGAAAACGAAAAGGGTGAAAGTGAGACAAAAGCTCACTATTATCTTGACACTGTCTCATAAAGTGTGTAAGTAAAAATATAGGGG
>JBAXVQ010000097.1:0-5018 GCA_037128935.1 bacterium
GCAAAAAATCAGGCTGGCTCGAAATCATGGGCTGCGGCATGGTACACCCCAACGTTATGCGCAACTGCGGCATAGACCCCGAAGAGTGGTCAGGCTACGCCTTTGGTATGGGCGTTGACAGGACTGTGCTGCTCAGGTACAAGATTGATGATATACGGTTGCTGTTTGAGAATGATTTGCGGATGCTGAAACAGTTTGGGGCGTAGAGAGTAGGGGGTACAAAACACACCTTAAGCAAGTGTGTCACGTTCCCATCTCACATACCAGTTCACTATTTCATCAACTCATTGACTTCATTTTCACGCATTGAGCTTGTTATGGCTGAAACAGCACACCAATACATTATTCGTTTATCAAAATTTATAATTGAGGGTATTTGTTGCTTGATATTCATTTATGAAACACGCATCAATGACGTAAAACAGTATTGCATGTACACACCTTATTACATTCACAAATACCAACCTTATTACAACTACAGCCGCTAACACTCTCACATTGACAAACATCTGTCGTGTGGCTTGGACAACCACCAGCCACAGCTTTACTTGTCGTTAAAGCACTAAAGGCGATGGATGAAAGACCTAATAATGCCGCTTTTTTTCCAAACTCCTTTAAAAATTCTCGTCTATCATATCTTGCAGAAATCGTACCAGGTAAAACAGTTATATCATTTAACACAGGATTTGCATCATCAACAATATCATTGTCAAGCTTTATACTTTTCATTCCGGCTGAATGCAAATACTGCATCATTTTTTGATCACTATGCATAATTAATCTCCATCAGTTTTAGAAGTTGTTAGTTAGCCATAGACATCACTATTGAATTCAAACTCAGTAGACGGAATCATTTTAATTGGATTATGAACTAAATCAATTAATAGTTCTTTGGTCAACTCTTGAGTCACATTGCAGCGCCAAACGGATGAAGTGTCCGATACATCATCAATATAATTCGACTGCTTAGCCATACAATCACCAGCACAATATGACCTTGCTATACATTCAACACATTTTTCATCAAAGTTATTTTTAGCAATTTGCTCCAATTTATTGAGCCTGCTGATATCAAATTCAAATCCCTTAGAAACCTTATTATAGTTGCCATAAAAAAATAATTTCGACCTTATATCATTTTTTGATAAAACCTCTAAACAAGGTGTCACATCCCCTGAATGAGTAACGAAAAAATTATTTCCAATCGAACAAAATACACTAGATGGATTTCTAATTCCAACCCCTGAATACAAGACATCAATGTTATACGTACGCCCCAATACCATCGCTTTAATGTAATTATGGATAAAATCAATCTCTTTAGGTAAAAGATTGAAAGCATTATCTGCTTTTCCTGTAAGAAATACCGGTTCCAGCTTAACTTGCTTACATTTTAATGTCTCCCCGATAAATTGGATAAACTCTGAAAGTCTTGAAACATTATAATTTGTTACCGTAACACGAATACCATACAAATACTTTTGTTCGTCAAAATATTTCAACGTATCAAGCACACAATCATAAGTGGACGTCCCATTTGCTAACGGTCTTTGAAAATTATGTTCTTCTGACATTCCATCAAAACTAACTGTTGCACTTTGGGTTTCCCTTACTATAAATTTTCTCTGCTCTTCATCTAAATAACCATTTGTTCCTATAGAAATATTTGGAATAAGCTTAGAATCCTTAGAACTTCTGTTAAAATATTCTACGACATCAACAAATAACGACCAACAGAAAGTTGGCTCCCCTCCGCCATGGATCCCCAAGTAAATTTGATCTTCATTTTGATCCAAAGAATTTCTAGTTATATAATCAATAGCTGCTTTTGCTATACCGATATCCATATATTCCGCAATATGATTAGCATTGGCATAGCAATAAATACAGGAAAAATTACAAGAAGTTGTCAAAAGAAGAGTTGTTGATACCGGTGCATTTTTTTTAACCGTCTTTGAGCACCTTTTTTCCAAATGATTATTGATTAAACCTAACTCTTCCCAATATAATAGTATTTGTATTTGTTTATTATTTGTTGGAAAAATCGGCTTTAACTTAATCTTTTCCAATAAATCCACTGCATCATTATTTGCACGAAAAACCAGTCCAAACATTGGGAAAAAAAGAAAATAATCTCCATTCTTTTCAAAAGAATGAGCTTCTGTCGTTAATTGAAAAAGTTTATTGTTATCAATATTATTTATCAAAAAGCACTCCTTTGAATTTTATCTTAACAATCAGCAATCAACTACCCTGCAGCAGAGCTACGGGATATGAATTCATGTTTCATCGGTTCACTTGCGAAGCAAAGCTTCGGGAAATTTACCCTCAGAGATTAATAGTTACATTAAGATCAAGTGACGGTTTGAATACAAAGCAAAAATAACGACAAAAAAGATAGGGGACAAATTTTATACGCAGAAAAAACCCCTATGACTAACTACTGTCATGTCACTTTTCAATTGTCGGATAAAGGCGTAGCAACTTGATTCTTGCCTTTTCTGTTGTAAAACGCCAATTTATCTCTGAATTTTTATTGTTTCGTTCCTTCTCCCATTCCCTATTCCCCTAAAGTATTCTTGTTCTAATCGAAACACCATGGTTACGGAGTACATCATCTACAAGATTAGCATCCTTTCTGGTGCCATGCACAACCACATCATCAATAAACCTGTGAATCGGAAGCCCTTGATACTCAGACAAAACGTAATAAGATGAGCCTTTTTGTACTCGTACATGATCAGATGTCAGTCCTGCAATTACTCTCCACTCGCGCTGGCGGTAATATCGCAATGACTGGATATCCTTTTGGCGTGTATAGTCAGTAAAGTAGAGGATGTTGCCGAGAAACCTAACAGCTCCCTCCAACTCCTGAACATCTTGTACTTCACTGTAAATCTGAGACTGATATCCCGTCGGTAGACTTCTAATCCTTTCCAAAACGCTGCGAAGTTCGGTAAGACGATAAACCAAGGATACTCCAAGCCTATCTTCACCATCTTCTTCGCTGTCACCTATTGGAGCTGGGAGGTAAAACACCGGGAAGCCGCCAAGATTTCTTATAAATTCAGCCTTAAATCCAATTCCTATTGGCCCAAATACCTCGCAATGGCTACGGAGCTCAGCGTCGCTATCCAAAGAAGTCAGGCACAGTCTATACTGCGTTTGCGTTATTTCCCGACTGTGCCGTCCTCCACAAGGGTCTCTCCATGGCACCTTAAGTTCTTCTCTGGCCAAGAAAAAGCCTTCTCGCATAATTCCCTCTAAAACATATAGGGCTGGCCCAAATTCACCCGCTTGCGATCGAGCAAAACTATGGTAAAGCAGATTATTCATGGCTACTTAGCGCATTAGTAGTCTAGGCGTTTCACCAGGTGTCTTTCGTAAAGAGCGTGATGCCGATTTTATTCGAGCCCAATCCTTTGGATACTTTGCTCTTACGTATCTGAAAAAAGCAGCAGTTTTTGCAAACTCAACGGATTGATCTACCAAGGATGGATTTAACTCACGAATCAAACCTTCAAATTCTTCTGGAAAAACAATGACTGCTTTCTGGCGGTCAAGGAATGTATATCCAGGCATGCTGTTCAACTTAAGTTCTCCCGTCGTGCGGTTCACACTGAATGAAGAATGCGCATTTTCGTCGGTCCAAGTCCAATTCTCAACACCTTTGGCCCGCAGTTGACGATTTACGTTGTTTGCGTTGCCCAGATTTGTTGCATATTGTTGTAGATCCGTTAAAAGGAGATCCTGTGTCAACAGTGTTTCGCCTGCCTTGGTTTTAGCTAAAGCCGGACTGACTTCGACGTACCAAACACTATATGGTGAAATGTTGTGCATGAGAAGACGTTCGACATCTTTGTTGGTGGGTCGGCCAAGTAGATTAATGTTGCGAAAGACATCTTTAGTCTCACCAGCCACTAAGTCTATGGCGCTCTTTATAACCCAAATATCCGCGTTGTAGGTGGCAACACTGTTTCCACCAAAGGTTACTTGAACAGTGCCGGTATCTTGTTTAAAAAAAACGTCCACAGACTTAAAGCTGCACACGTCGCTATTTGAAGAATTACAGACAGCTACATCTCGCAGTATGACTCCTCCCCCTGCGGCACTAATACTCCCCCTAGTAACTTCAATAGGTGTAAATGCTGTCCCCGATTCAAAGGGAACGTTTTTGAAACTTGCTGCCTGTGCTGAGACTGAAAGCAAGAGCGCAAAAAGAACTCTAATTAACCGCATACTAAACTTCATGTCCGTTTTCCTCCTCGTAGTTATAGTTGTTGTTGTTCAGTCCTATATCCTTCCTCAGTTGTAGCATGAGGTTTCCATAAAGTTCATTAAACTCTTCTCGCCGTAGTCTCTGCGTCTCCGTAACAAACATGCTGTCCCAACTATCTTGCCATCCCTCGAGCCAAGCATATTTGTACCTACACAGATTTGCACGCAATACGGCACTCGCTGATGCCCCCCTGTTAACTTCGAAGCATGCATTGATTAGGATAGAGTAAGCTTGCCTAAACTGTTGAGACCAAAAAAAATCATAGATATGAAAGTTCTGGTCGAGTTTGCGCTTTAGAGTGAGAATATCTGGGGGCGACATAGATCGCCATCCACCGACATAGTTAAATGCACAATAGAGTTTGTTTAAGTCCGTTGCCATCTCCTCAAAAAGTCTAAGTCTCCACTCAACTTGAATACGGCTCCGCCACTCTACGTTTTCTCGACGCATCAACTCTGATTTTATGGCGAAGCCTACAATCGCTAGCACCACCGGGACGGCGGCCTGTACTACTAATTTCGCTACTTCAAGGCTAGTCCAATCTGCCATAGCCGATCCCATTACGGAAAACGAAAAAAGCAAACAATTCGGTCGTCATAATTCATCATTACAGTTGCTAATGAGAATAAAAATACATTCATTGCTTGTAATCGCGCTATACTATTTTTTCGATATCTTGCCTGTTATTAAAGAGATAAACCAAATAGATCATACGATCTGCTATCTCATAAAAAATGGT
>JBAXVQ010000098.1:0-4954 GCA_037128935.1 bacterium
TTGTTCAACGGGCATGGCTTTGACCTGCCGGGTTTTAGGGCAGGTCGTAAGCCTTGTTGGGTCCATAATTCCTCTCAGTAGAATTTGTATTCATAATCAGTCAGTCTTTGTTTCGCTTTAGTTAATTCTTCATCTGAAAATAATTCTCTGTATTTTGGATTTAGGACTAACTTCTCGATTGTCAAATCAAGGCAACCACATTCCCACATGGCAGTAAATCCATTTGTAGGAGTATTTGAATTGATCAACTTTTTTGCTGTTTGTAATGCGCCGAGTGCAGTAAACATCTGAAAAAAGCGAGTAGCATTATATTTGCAGTTAAATTTAGCTGTTTTATATAATCCCAGCATTTCATTACCAAGTTCTTGTTCAAGAGTCATGTTTACTCCAACCGCTCATTGTATGAACTAAAATGTTTTACTCTTAATTACCGCCACGAACAGGCCATGCATAATGGTTTGAATTGATATCCTTAAGCTCGGAGTAGAAATAGCCATTGTGCATACTCACGACCCGAGCATAGTAAGAATCTTTATTGGCGTTAGTTGAAGACCAATAGTAATAACCAGACATGTAATTGATATGCCCATGTTGAACGTCATAAAATCCCATTTGATTGAATAACTGGCTGGGGCCGCGGTAGCCCGATGGTTCAGCATAGCCTTTGCTTTTTGCATAGGAAATTAGAGTCCGTAAGTCCTTCTCACTTGGGAGTCTCCAGTCACTGTAGCCGCCATAATTCCTTTGGTTCAGTTCTTTAACCAACTTAAGTGAGTCATTCCAGTTTTGCCATCCCAAGTTTGCGTCTCGCGTCCAGATCAAACCAGTGCGTTTATCCTTCACAATCATGTTAGAAAAAACAAATCGCTTATCAATCGTAACAACTGGTAATTTCGACTTATTTCTTTTCTCTTTTTCTGCTTTTTCTTTTTTTTGCTCTGCCTCTAAACGAGCGGCATCTTCTTTTGCTTTTTGTTGTACCCTTTCATTTTCTGTTTGCACAGGCGGTGGTGGAGGGGAGACTTCTTTCTTCTCACACAAATTCAAAATTGAGCCTAAAACAAACGATACACATAATATCGTGATGCAGCCGCAACCTCCGCTACCAGCTTTATTCATATACATAGTTCAAAGGGCAAGTCTTTGACACGCCGCTTTTTTGGGTGTGTCGTAAACCTTGCTGGGTATCTTTTTTATATATCTTTCATTCATGCCTGACCCTGGAAGGTATTATTTTCAATCCACGCAATCTCTCTTCCAATTTTTTTCAAAAGCTAATGGAGTAGCCATTTCAAATGCAACATCAGGAGAATAATGCTCTCTACGACTTTTCCGTTCTTGATGATATAACGATACGCCGTTAAGTATCTCAATGTAATCAGAGTGACTAATAATATCTGTCCCCTCAATTGAAACGTACCCTTTATAATTCCGCATTCTTGTTTCTATTTTAAATCTCTTATAACCAACATAGCCGCCAGATGAATTTTTTGCATTGTATTCACCGCAAAAAAAACCGTTTTTTCTTAAATCTTGATTCATAAAAGTGACGCTATCTGGATCTTTAAGATGCTTTTTTACAATTGCGTAGTACTCAGGGTAAACAAACCAAGGGTTCCAATTTATTGCTAAGACAGCACTGCCGACAATACCAATAATCACTACCGCTGATATTATCAGTTTTGATGCAGTTGCAGGCTTCTGGGCTTTCACTGGTAGTGCCATTTGGCTTTGATTATTTTTAACTTGGAGTATGCCGCACTTACTACAGAATCCGCCGTCATTTTCAAGTGCTTCACCACAATCCGTACAGTTGCCATAATTAGCATCATTTATCTTAACTATGAATTCTCCGCAATGCTTGCATTTGATAGCCTCATCTTGGATTTCTTCAGCACAATATGGACATTTTATCATATTTCCCTCTTATGGTTTTTGATTTGCTGGCCAACGCCATAAGCCTGACCGTTCGGCGGGGGCTTTCCCGACGTCCGGTCGAGGCGCAAGTTGGAAATTTGCTGTTTTCGCTGTTTCGTCTTTGCCTTTTCATCAGTTGCTTTTCGTCGTTTAAGTCTTTACCTATTCAATTTTTGTCTCGTGTCAAGAACCGACATCTTCGGACTTTTGTTAATTACCAAAACTGGTTACTATGTCATTCGTAGTGTAAATATATTTAACACGTCTATAATCAGAATATACATATTGACAATTTGTTCCAAATGCATAGGTTGAACAATTATTTCTAAGATAGTCATGATAGTACGGATCGAGGCGCCAGAAACGTTCACCAATAGCAAGTTCGGCTCCTGTCCGTACAGGCGTTACTTTATTTATTAATTTATTGCCATATTTTTTTTCAAGCGTTGAGTCGTTAAAAACAATCGGTGGTGAATTGTTTAAAGTCTCTTCAACGTTAGTATTTTTTCTAATTGGCGTGGCAACTTCAACTACAGATTTTTTATCCTCGGCAATGAGCTTAGCTTTTTCAGATTCAATTGCAATTCTATTAATAGTTATGGTTTCGCGATCATAGCCTTTCAAGATTTTAACTAATAAAATAGCAGCAGTAACTGTATCCAAGTCAGATACATTTTTTATAGCTCTGTCGTTAACTGAAAGTATGATATTTCCTTGTGATAGTCCTGCTTTTGCCGCTGGAGAATTTGGGGTGATGCTATCGATAATGGGGTAATTACCATTTATTCCCATTCTCCACATACTCATTGAGACCTCTTTTACCGTGACGGATGCACCATAGAAATCATAGGCATACGAAACATTCGCCATTAGAACAAATACTGAAATACTAATAATTTGAATCAGACTTATCATGTAGTCACCTCTCTATTTACTTTTCCGTCGCCAGTTGTGTCATTCAACATTTTTGACTGTACAAGCAACTTCGTCTTTTCTGGTATTCGCCTTTTTCACGCATCTGGAGAAAACAACAATCTTCCATCTGCATTTTCAGCATTTTCCCGATGCTGATGACACCGCAAAAACTCGATTCCAGCAAGTTCCGCCGGCATAACCACCTCCGCAGGTATTGACCAACGGGCATGGCTTTGACCTGCCGAGTTTTCGGGCAGGTCGTAAGCCTTGTTGGAATCATTCATTTTTCAGTGGGTTACTCACATTTCTCTCCATTCACCACCATCCACATAATACCGTTTCAACTCAATTTGCTGTTCATCAAATATACCGACCTCAATGCCATCGGCATTGGTCGCCCACAATTCATGTTTTACATGTTCAATATCAAAGCTTATAGAAGGGAAGCCTTTCACCCATGGTTTTCTTCCAGTGCTTTCCCAAGTATAACCGGAGGCTTTCAGCAGGTCTTTAATGCTGTACGAAGGGTTACTGCCCCGTGAGGGTTGGCTTGTAATTTTTACGACAACAACGCCAGACTCACCCAGAGCAGGTGGCGGGGGAAAGTTATCCCAAAGGATACTCTGAAGTTGTCCTCTTTTCTGCAAGACCTCCAAAAACGGCGATATTTTATCGCCTTCTGTTATGACGATGAGTTTATCAACTGCGCGAGTTAGTGCCACATAAAACAGGCGTCTTTCTTCTTCAACAATTTTCTGAGGGTCATCACCAAGAATTCGCGAAAATACCCAATCAGGGTGGATAAGCGGATAACAGCGCATTACAGCATCAAGAATAATGACGGTCTGCTTTTCAAGTCCTTTGTATTTGTGGGCTGTTGATATGGTGATACGCTTTTGAAGTGCCTCCGGGAAATAGGAGCGAACTGAATGGAGCAAGTCTTCATGTTGGTTATCGGTTGCTTTCTCCTGGTTTGCGTCTGATAGATAATAGGGGAGGCGATTAGTCCTGCTAAGCAGTACCACAGAAGATCCCACGTTCAACGCATCAGCCACAAGTCGCGTGACTGCGGGAGTTATTTTGTCAGTATTGTGCCGTTGCCGCTCTTGCAGGGTGGTGTTTATGAATGTCGAAAGATCAGCACAAACAACTTCACCCAGAGCCTCTTTGTTTGACCTCGCGGGTTTGCCCAAGCCATCCATGAGAGCATTGCCGATATTTACGATCTTTTGGGCTGAACGATAGTTAGTTGCGATATACTTTTGGCTTGGATTATCAAAATGGTTGGAAAAGCTTGAAAAGAATTTGAGGTCTGAACCTGCGAAGCCGTTGATTGCCTGCCAGTCATCACCAACGCAGAAAAATTTTACTGCTGGGTTCTGTTTGCGTATTGCGTCGGTGAGTCGCCAGAAATGCTCTGAGAAATCCTGAAATTCGTCGATGAATATGTACCGCAATTCTCGTAAATCACCACTTCCTGCTTTTTTATCAAATTTTGTATTTCCTGACTCAATCGCCAATGTCGCCTTTTGCATTAAACCATCGAAATCGTCCTCACCAGTGGCCTCTATGCGTTCTAGGTAGCAACGGTAAAAATGCACGGCAAGAGAATTGAACATCCTCTCAGGTTCCGTGAGCGGCGTGTACTCTTTGATAGTCTTTATCAGTTCGTCCGGCTCAAGCCAGTATTTTCTGCATTTAAGAATAAAACTTTTAAGGGCAGCAGTATACCGGTCAATGGATCTTTTTTTGAGTCGTTCCCAGATTTCATCTTCCGAAAGCTTCTTGCAGATAATTCCGCAGGTTTCCAGATCAGCTTTAAGGTTCTCATAAAACTTTGTAATTTCAACCGATGCAACATCCTTAGGGAAATATTCTAATAAATCCCATTTCTCATGCCTCGTTGACCAGAGTTTACGTTTCTGATCTGACATCTCATCATAGTCAGGATCACCACTCAAACCAAAATACTCGATAATCACACCTGTTTGGTCGGAAGAATATACTGTAAAATCAGGCTTATATTTAAAGTTGCCCCATGGATGACTCTTTTCATATTTGTAAGTAAGCCCATGTTCAAAAAGAAAATCCGCAATTACTTTCTCTCCATATGATTTTACCG
>JBAXVQ010000099.1:0-4936 GCA_037128935.1 bacterium
GGCGATATGGGATGTGTCTATGCCGATAGACTGAGCTGCTTGAGCGAAGGCTCCTGAGTTGAAGGCGGAGTTGCCTTGGTCGTCAAGATTTCCAAAGCTGATTTGATTTTCTGTTTGGCTTGTTGTGGGGTTGACGACTTCTACTGCGCGGGCTCCGGTCATTTGGTCAAAGGCTGCAACGTGTTCGGTTCCTAGTGTACTTCTTACTGCACCGAGAACGGCGTTGTCTTCTTCGCCTGCATATCCTTTTGATGCTCTAGCCATGGAATCTACAATAATTTCTTCGTCGTTCATGTTCGCCCATCGAGGATTTATTTCTCGTGCTCGTTGGCCAATCTGTGCTATGTTTCCATCTACTCCGGAATCTGTACTTCTTACTGCATCAATAAATGCATGCCCAACTTCGTGTCCCGTTGTATATTCGGCGGCGAATGTCTGGTTTTCAGGATCAAATTGTTTAACACCGGCCTCTAGTACTTCGGGCTGCAGGGAGCCTGGTGTGTATTGACCGGTTCGGACGGTTCCTTTTCCGTCGTAATCGCGTTGGAGGGGTTTTGGGATGTTGACGGGTACCGAACCCACTGTTAGAGGCGTTCCACCAAATTGATCCTGCACATCGTATGCATCAGGGTTACTTTCTGTTATGGCCTGTAAGTAATAACCAAGTGCTTCGGCTTTTTGTTGGTCTTTTGGGGTCACCCCTGCTTTTGGCACTAGCCTTAACCGTGTTTTGCCACCTTTTTCAGTTGGGACAAGATCAAAACCAGTGCTTTCAAGGGCAGTTTGAAGTCTGTGATTTGGAGTCAGCTCAGTTTCTTTTTCTGCCTCAGCGGCTCTGACAAATGATTTATCATTAACAATAGCTTTGATATGTCTTTGTTGCGCTACTGCTCCACCTAGAACTTTTCCTACTACATCAAGTCTTTCTTGGATTTTACTTTTTCCATCTTCTCCTCCTAAAGCCGCCACTCCCTCTGCATCGGTTGTTCCATCTACTTTTTTCTTTATTTCATCCAGTTCCATGCGTTGCCAGTTACCATTGCCGTTAACATCATACTCTATACCATATGCACCCGACTCACTTGTCCCAAGTCTCACTCTATCATACTCTCCTATCAGCACTTTCATAGCATCTTGAGTAAAGTTTTGCTGTCTTACCAAAGCCGCTCTTCCATACTTTGCCATGCGGTATGTATACCCCTCTCCCTTTACTAGGGGTTCATCTTCTTTGGCAGCCATAGCTAGTCCAGTCTTTTCAGCAATACGTTTGAGGTTGCCAGAGGCTGTTGTCCTACCGAATGTGAATGTACTTCTCTTTCCTGAATCAAGTTCAAACGCTTTTGAATCGAGAGTTTCCATACGCTCACGTCCTAGTCGATCAAGTCCCGAAGCCCAGTCAAGAAGACTTAAATCGTTTTTGATATATCCGTCCACTTTATCTCTTTGATCTGCTGTAAGAGATGCATAAGTAGCATCCATATTACCTGTAACGCCTTTTGCAATATCATCCTGAAAATAACTTTCCAATTTAGCAAAATTAGCATCTTTCAGCATTCTTTTTCCATTCAGTTTGTCTTTCAGTATTTTTTGATATTTATCACTTTTTTGTGCTACTCCTAAATTTGCGTCCCAATTTTTTGTTCCATTAATGTTTGTTCCCGTCTGTTTGGCCCACTCCCTGTAAGCTTCTTCCATTGTGTCGATATAGTTTAGTGTATTTGCTGAACCATTTGCTCCATCAGGTTTTTTTTCAGCTGTAAAATTCTCAATATCTGATAACAGCTTCATTCTATATCCACCGTTTCGACCTCCATATTTACCTACTTTGGAAACTGAATTTACCAATTCAAAATAACGTGATGCAGCATCATAGTTTCCTGACTGTACAGCTTCAGTTACTATATCCAATGCGTTAGCCGCCAACATGCGACCACCAACTCCTAATGCTTGAACATGCATACCATTTTGTATTGCTTCTTGTAATTTTGCTATACCTCCAAAACTAGATTGTTGAAACGCTGTATGTATTTCCTGAGCCATTTTCGCTGCTGAGGCTAGGCTTCTAGGTACCATGGCGTCCTGAATAGGTTGATCGACAACGGCTCCGACTACTGATCCAACACCACCAATAAATCCTCCTAAGCCTTCGTTCAGTTTTTGAGTTGCTGCGCCGTACTTTAACCCTAGGGTATTTTGATTTTTTGCATCTTTTTCATTTTTTTCTTTTTCTAGCTTTAGTAGTTCCTTTTCTTTTTTTCTGTTTTCCATTTCTTCTTCTACTGGATCATAACCAGCATCTTGACCCGCTTTGTAAACATCATCGTATTCTTGTTGTTTATCGTGAGCGTTGAATTGATCAATCTCATTTTCTACAGGTGATAAAGCACTGTCTATCGCACTATTCATTACTTTGCTGTCGGTAGTATTGAGTGAATCACTCATTCGTTTCATTCCATAAGCTGTATCCAAAACATCTGCGGCAGCTCGGACATCTCCTCCTGCCTTGGTTCTGTTTTTCAAGTTATCAATTTCTGCATTTTTTGCAGCAATTCTGTCATCTATGAATTTGCCATCCTTTGTATATTTATCTGTTACTGCTTTATCTAATTCATTTTTCAAGTCTGTGGGTGCTGACTGGTATTGCGTACTAGCATGAAGAGCTGCCTGTTCGGCGGCGTAATCACTCTTTTCGTTTTCTAGAGTATCCAATTCAGCAATGTTAGTTCCTAATTGTTTTGAAAAATCTCGAATCGTTTTAGCGGCTCCACCTGCTTCGTTATATTGCTTTTCAGTGTCTTTGAAATCTTTATAAGCAGCAATAAAATCCTTTTCCTTGTCAGTAAGAGAGGCTGGATTGTCTGCAAGTTTCTTCTGTAATCGTTCGTATTGCTGATTAATGTCTTTGACAGGAGGTGCTTTTTTATCTATTTCTTCTATTTTTTCACTTGCTTCTTTTGCTTTGCCTTTTGCTTCTTCTAACTTTTGCAGCTTGGCAGCAGTTTTTTCATTTGGTGTTTTTACCATTTCGGCTAGGGCTTTCAATCCACTCCCAAGACCTTCTCCTCGTTGGCGTGCTTCGTTAAATGCCTGTGCCTGTGCTTTCACACCTTCTTTTGCCATATTACCAACTACATCTGAACCTAGATACCGAGCACCTCGTTTCTTTGCTATACCTCCGACCTGTGAATTAATCCCCCCGAACCCCTTCCAGCTTGTTAGTAGAAAATAAAGAATCCCCAACTGCGTAATTGGAGACATAAGGATAGTGATGATGATGAATTTCAGTAAACTATCTGTCCAAGAAAGATCGGAAGCCACAGAGATTTCTCCCTATTTAGGTATCTGCTAATAGTATACAAAAACGCTACAAAAGTCAAGATCCGAGTGACTGGGCAATGAGTGTGCAAAAGATAAAAACAAGCAATGCTAAGGGGTATACAATCAATAACCCCAGCAATGCACTTCCCCACTGTTTGAACGCTTTCGCCGTATCGGGGAAGATCCATAGCAAAAACACAACTGGCGAAACAGCAACTAGAGCATAGATTGCAAGACCTCGAACAACGATGACACAGAGAAACACTATAACTCCGGCTAGAAAGAACAGTATCATAATAACTATCCACTTCCCAATCTGTGCCCCTAATCCCGTACACATCTTTGCAAATCCACCAATAAAAGGCAGCTTACTTCCCCAATTTCCGATAGCCGGCACCTGCCCTGCAATGCCGAAACCAAGGCAGTAATTCAACACGGCCGTAATGTCACTCCACCCGTTGAACAGGTTTGCTTGAGCCCCTGCAGTATGGGACATCTGGTTGAACATGTTCATAAACACCAGCCCCAACACAGTAAAAAGATCTACTACTACCTGACAAATCATCCAGCTATACTGTACTGCTATCGCACCCAAAATAAATCTTGGTAAAATCAGTTTCATGGCATATTGATTTACTTTGACACGAAACATGACAAGATAGCCGATAATGATCAGAGCGAGAATAAAAAGATAATTCACCATGTCACGGATGATGTCCCAGACTCTATAGATGCCTGCTGGTGCGGAGAGATTGAGTCCACCCATGGTGGGGATTTCGATAATGACAAGATAAGGATTTACATCATTGGGATACAACTTTGTTCTTGCTGGTAAGCCATCTTTAATATCTTTAAATTCTTCAGCCAAAGCAATACTTGGTGGATATGGACGGACAATGGGAAGTCGGACATCGAGACTCTGAACAGAAATGCCTTCAAGAGCTGATCCGAACTGCTGCATTGCCATCCCTATTGGATTTAGTGCCCAATCCATGGCACCTGGTTTCCAATTTTCTTCTTGATAAACAACTGATGGGCTGCTGCCTTGTGGAGTTGGAATTGCTGCTTGGGGATTTGCATCCCACCATTTTTTCATCTCATCCAATGCGGCTGAGCAACTCATAGTGTTATAACTTTTACCATCCACTGTTTTCCAATCGGTTGGAACACCTGTTAGGTTACCTGATATTGTTTTATCGCAGAAGTAAACACTGCTATCTCCATTATTGAGATATACTAAATCCCCACCCATTAGCAGAGTATCATTTCTACATGCTGTCGAAAGCACCACGCTATATAAGCCGATACCAGGGGCAGACGCATTTGGAATGCTAACTGTTTGGGTAGATCCAGTTCCTAGTTTATTTGGGGTGTTTACAAAAGGTCCACAGCTACCGCTAGCACAAAAACCACCCCCACCAGATACAACTCTAACACCATAATACGGCCCACTATAGGGAAATGACGCGCAGGCAGTTGTATTTACATCGTTGATAACACCACTAACAGTAAAAGAGCTCATCTTGAGGTAATCATAGATACCTGGACGAGGGCTTTGAACAATTATCTTGGTCTGGAATTTACTTAACGAGAACACACCTGGACTATGTATAGAACC